>NZ_JAPZSY010000025.1 GCF_027532025.1 Inhella sp.
CAACGATTACGGCACGCCGACCTTCACCAACGGCGTCACCTACAACCCGGCCACCGGCACCGTCACCGTGCCGCCCGGCGTCACCAGCTTCTCGGTCGTCGTGCCCACCACGCCCGACACCACCGACGAGCCCAACGAAACCCTGCCGCTGAGCATCGGCAGCGTCACTGGCACCGGCACCATCGTGGACGACGACGCCGCCCCCACCGTGGCCAGCGTCTCCTCGCCCACGGCCACCGAGGGCTCGGCCCTGGTCTACGCCGTCAACCTGACCAACGCCTCCAGCGTCGCCACCACCCACGCCTTCACCCTGGGCGGCGGCTCGGCCGACGCCAGCGACTTCGGCACGCCCACCTTCAGCAACGGCGTCACCTACAACCCGGCCACCGGCACCGTCACCGTGCCCGCCGGCGTCACCAGCTTCTCCGTCACCGTCCCGACCACGCCCGACACCACCGACGAGCCCAACGAAACCGTGCCCTTGAGCGTGGGCGGCGTCAGTGGCACCGGCACCATCCTGGACG
Source organism: Inhella sp. (assembly GCF_027532025.1). Taxonomy (GTDB): domain Bacteria; phylum Pseudomonadota; class Gammaproteobacteria; order Burkholderiales; family Burkholderiaceae_C; genus Inhella. The sequence continues at coordinate 525 of NZ_JAPZSY010000025.1, forward strand.
ACGACGCCGCGCCCACCGTGAGCGCCATCTCGTCGCCCACGGCCACCGAAGGCGCGACCCTGGTCTACGCGGTCAGCCTCAGCGGCAGCTCCAGCGTGGCCACCACCCACGCCTTCAGCCTCGGCGGCGGCACGGCCAGCGCGGGCGACTTCGGCACGCCCACGTTCACCAACGGCGTGACCTACAACGCCGCCACCGGCACGATCACCGTGCCGCCGGGCGTCACCAGCTTCGCGGTGAACGTCCCGACCACGCAAGACAGCGCCGACGAGGCCAACGAAACCGTGCCCCTGACCATCGGGGGCGTCAGTGGAACCGGCACCATCGTGGACGACGACGCCGCCCCGGCGCTGTCGGTCAACGACGTGACCGTCAACGAGGCGGCCGGCACCGTCACCTTCACCGTCAGCCTGTCCTCGGCCACGGGCCAGACGGTCACGGTCAACTACGGCACCGCCAATGGCACGGCCACGGCCGGCAGCGACTACAGCGCGCGCAGCGGCGCGCTGACCTTCGCCCCGGGCACGACGACGCAAACCGTCACCGTGGCGCTCACGGACGACAACCTGGCCGAAGGCAGCGAGACCTTCCGCCTGGTGCTCACCAGCCCGACCAACGCCACCATCGCGCAAGGCACCGGCACCGCGACGGTGCTGGACAACGATGGCGCGCCATCCATCGCCTCGGTGAGCAGCCCCAGCGCCACCGAGGGCGCTGACCTGGTGTTCGACGTGGCGCTGAGCAACCCGTCCACCAGCGCCACCACCTTCGCCTTCAGCCTCGGCGGGGGCACCGCCGTGGCGGCCGACCATGGCAGCCCGAGCTTCAGCAACGGCGTGACCTACAACGCCGCCACCGGCAACATCACCGTGCCCGCGGGCGTGACCAGCTTCAGCGTCACCGTCGGCACCACGCAGGACAGCACCTCCGAACCGACCGAAACCCTGCCGCTGAGCGTGGGCGGGGTCAGCGGCACCGGCAGCATCCTGGACGACGACGGCGCGTCCAGCATCGCCTCGGTGTCCAGCCCCAGCGCCACCGAGGGCAACGACCTCGTCTTCGACGTCGTGCTCACCAACCCCTCGGCCACGGACACCACGCACAGCTTCAACCTGGGCGGCGGCAGCGCGACGGCCGGGGATTTCGGCACGCCAAGCTTCACCAACGGCGTGACCTACAACGCCGCCACCGGCACCATCACCGTGCCCGCGGGCGTGACCAGCTTCAGCGTCACCGTGCCCACCACGGCCGACACGCGCACCGAGTCCACCGAGACCGTGCCCTTGAGCGTGGGCACCGTCACCGGCACCGGCAGCATCGTGGACAACGACGCGCCGCCCACCGGCACCGACGCCACCGTCACCTTGGCCGAAGACGGTTCGCACGCCTTCTCCGCCGCCAGCTTCGGCTTCACCGCCACCGACGGCGACACCCTGGCCGCCGTGCGCATCGACACCCTGCCGGGCGCCGGCAGCCTCACCCTGAACGGCAACCCCGTCACCGCCGGCCAGGTCATCGCCGCGGCCGACCTGGCCAACCTGGTCTTCACCCCGGCCGCCAACGCCAATGGCAATGGCTACGCCGCCTTCACCTTCTCGGTGCAAGACAGTTCGGGCGACTGGGACGCAGCGCCCAACACCCTCACGCTGGACGTGACCCCGGTCAACGACGCACCGGTGGCCAACGCCGACACGGCCTCCACGCCGATCAACACCGCGGTCAACAACATCGCCGTGCTGGCCAACGACACCGACGTCGACGGCAACCCCCTGTCGGTCACCGGCGCCACCCTGGCCAACCCCGCCCTGGGCACCGTCACCGTCAACCCTGACGGCACGCTGAACTTCACCCCGGCCACCAACGTCACCGGCCCCGTCGTCGTCAACTACACGATCAGCGACGGCCAAGGCGGCTCCGCCACCGGCACGCTCACCGTCAACGTCGGCAGCAACACCCCGCCCACCGGCACCGACGCCACCGTCACCCTGCCCGAAGACGGCTCGCACGCCTTCTCCGCCGCCAGCTTCGGCTTTGCCGACGCCGACGCCGGCCAGACCTTGGCCGCCGTGCGCATCGACACCCTGCCCGGCGCGGGCACGCTCAGCCTCAACGGCACCCCCGTCGTCGCCGGTCAGGTGATCAACGCCGCCGACCTGGCCAACCTGGTCTTCACCCCGGCCGCCAACGCCCACGGCACCGGCTACGCCAGCTTCACGTTCTCGGTGCAGGACAGCTCGGGCGCTTTCGACACCGCGCCCAACACCATCACGCTCAACGTCACGCCGGTGGCCGATCCCGCCGTGCTCGGCGGCGTGAGTTCGGGCGCTACCGTCGAAGACAGCACGACCTCGGCCTCGGGCCAGCTCACCATCGTCGACCCCGACACGGGTGAGGCGGTGTTCGTGCCGCAGACCAATGTCGCGGGTGCCCATGGCACCTTCTCGGTGACCGCCGCCGGCCTGTGGACTTACACGTTGAACAACGCCGATCCGGCGGTGCAGGCGCTGGGCGCCGGTCAGGCCTTGCCGGCCGAGACGTTCACGGTGACGTCGGCCGATGGCTCGTCCATCACGGTGACAGTCTCGATCACGGGCACCAACGACGCGCCGGTGGCCGCCGATGCCACCGCCTCCGCCACCGAGGGCGGCCCGGTGGTGACGGGTGCGGTGACGGCCACCGACACCGACGCAAACGCGGTGCTGTCGTTCTCGCTCAATGGCCCAGCCCCCGCGGGCCTGACCTTCAACGCCAACGGCACGTACAGCTTCAACCCGGCCGACCCGGCCTACAACGGCCTGGCCGCCGGCCAGACGCGAACGATCACGGTGCCCTACACGGTCACCGACGACCAGGGCGCCACGTCCATCGCCACGCTGACGATCACCATCACGGGCACGAACGATGCCGCCGTGGTCACGGGCGTGGCCACGGGCTCGGTCACCGAAGACGGTACGGTGCTGGCCTCGGGCACGCTGGTCGTCTCGGACGTCGACAGCGCCACCACCGTGGTGCCCGGCTCCGTGGCCGGCACGTACGGGGATTTCACGATCAACGCCGCCGGCCAGTGGACGTACACGCTGCGCAATGGCGACGCCAACGTCCAAGCCTTGACCAGCGCCGATGCGCCGGTGGAGTCGTTCACGGTCACCACGGCCGATGGCACGACCAGCACGGTCACGGTCACGGTCAACGGCGCGAACGAGGCGCCCACGGTCTCGGTCACCCCGGCCTCAGGCACCGAAGACAGCGCCGGCATCCCCATCTCGCTGTCGGGCGCTGACGTCGACGGCAGCGTGGCCTCGTTCACCATCGGCTCGCTGCCGGCCAACGGCACGCTGTGGTTCGCCGGCAGCCCGGTCACGCTCGGCCAGGTGATCCCGGCCACGGCCAATGCCGCAGGCTTGAGCTTTGTGCCCAACGCCAACTGGAACGGCTCGACCTCCTTCACCTTCACCGCCACCGACAACGAGGGCGCCTCCTCCACCCCAGCCACCCAAACCATCTCGGTCAGTGCGGTCAACGACGACCCAGTGACGCAAGGCGAAACCCTGAGCACGCCAGAGGACACGCCCCTGACCGTGACGGTGGCCAGCCTGCTGGCCAACGACAGCGACGTCGAGGGCAACACGCTCAGCATCACGGCGGTGTCGGGGGCCGTGAACGGTAGCGTCGCTCTGGTGGGCGGCAACGTCGTGTTCACGCCAGCCGCGAATTTCAGCGGCACGGCCTCGTTCACCTACACGGTGTCCGATGGCCAGGGCGGCCTCACCAACGCCGTGGCCACCGTGCAGGTGCTCGCGGTGCCCGACGCCCCTACCCTGACCCTGGTGGCCACGCCCGCCACCGTGGTGTTCCAAAACAGCTGGGAGTCCAGCCCGAACCCCGACACCAGCAGCACCGTGCACACGGTGACCACCCTGGAAGGCTGGACCCGCGTGGACAGCCGGCCGGGCGAGTTGGCGGGCGGCATCAACGCCTTCGAAACTTGGACCTTGGGCGACACGCAGGCCCGGCAAGACGGCGCCTTCATCCCCGTCAACGTCGCGCCCGGCAACGGCGACACCTACCTGGAGCTCAACGATTCGAGCAGCCTTGGCCAGACGTTGGGAATCAGCCGTAGCGTGAGCACGGAAGCCGGCAAGATTTACGAGCTGTCGTTCGACTACGCGGGCCGGCCGAGCTACGCGGAGGGCTTCACGCGCATCGGCATCTACATCGACGGCGTGCTGGCGCAGCAGTACAGCAGCACCAGCCCGCAAAGCGCCGCGGATTGGAAGAACCTGGTCTTCCGCTTTGCGGGCGACGGCGGTAGCCACACGATCACCATCCGGACCGATGCCACCGCCGTCGACCCCTTCGGCCGCGGCGCCTTCATCGACGACATGCGGATGACGGCTGTGCAAGGGGTGATGGCGGGCAACGGTGGAACCTACACGGCGTTCTCCCTTTCCAGCTACGTCAGCGGTGCCCTGACGGACACCGATGGCTCCGAGAGCCTGAGCTACACCTTCACGGGGCTCGCCGCCGGTGCGCTCATCGTCACCGCCAGTCAACCGCTCGGCTACTCACCCGTCGGCGGCAGCATCACCCTCAGCGCGGCCGAACTCGCCACGGCAGAGCTGCGCTTGCCAACATCGGTGACCGGGGATCTGGTCATCGGTGTTCGTGCCACGTCCACCGAGGCCAGCACCGGCGCGAGCAGCAGCGTGGATGGCGTGCTCACCCTGCACGTGGGCAGCCCCTGGACCGTGACCGACATCGCCGACGTGACGGGCGCCGTGTCGGGCACCACGGGGGCCGACACCCTCACCGGTGCCAACGCCAGCAACGTGCTCTTCGGCCGCGCCGGCGATGACGTGCTCACCGGTGGCAATGGGGCCGATGTGCTGGATGGTGGTCCGGGCAATGACGGCTTGAACGGAGGTAACGGCGCCGACCTGTTGATCGGCGGCACGGGCAACGACGTGCTCACCGGCGGCCTTGGGGCCGACGTGTTCCGCTGGACCCTGGCCGACCGGGGCAGTGCGGGCAGCCCAGCCCTGGACACCCTGACCGACTTCGACGCCAGCGCTGGCGGCGATGTGCTGGACCTGCGCGACTTGTTGCAGGGCGAAGCCCTGGGGGCTGGCAACACGCCGGGCAACCTGTCGCATTACCTGGACTTCCAGTACGACGCTGCCACCGGCAACACCATCGTGCGCATCAGCAGCACGGGCGGCTTTGCGCAAGGGGCGTACAACGCCAGCGCCGAAGACCAGCGCATCACGCTGCAGGGCATCGATCTGCGCACCGCGCTGGGCCTCGCCAGCAACGCCACCGACGACCAGATCCTGCAAGAGCTGCTGCACCGCGGCAAGCTGGGCGTTGGCCCCTGAGGGAGCAGGCCATGCCCTTCGTGACACGAGACCCCAGCGGCGCCCTCAGCGGCGTGCTGCGCGACGACCCGGGCGGCGCCGAATTCTTGGAGCCCCACCACCCCGAGTTGCAGGCGTTCATGGCCACGATCGCCCCCTCGGCCGAGGCGTTCGACCGGCTGGACGCCGACTTCGTTCGGGTGCTGGAAGACGTGATCGAGGCCCTGATGGCTCGCAACGTCATCGCCGTGACCGACCTGCCCGAAAACGCCCAAGCCAAGTTGTTCGCCCGCAAGCGCTTCCGCGAGCGGCGGCAGCAGCACGCGCTCAGTCTGTTTCGGGAATCGGGCTTGGGCGACGTGATCTGAGCGGCGCGGCGGCGCGCCGCGCGGCTGGGCAACGGATGCTAGTGGTCCCGGAGCTTGACCCGGAGGCGCGCGATGGCCTGGCTGTGCAACTGACACACCCGGCTTTCGGTGACTTTGAGCACGGCAGCGATCTCCTTGAGGTTCATGTCGTGCTCGTAGTACATGCTCATCACGTAGGCCTCCCGCTCGGGCAGGCCCTTGATGGCCTCGACCAGCGCATGGCGCATGCGCTCGTCTTGGAGTAACACGGATGGGTTGGCGTCGGTATCGACCACGTGGCGATCGAGGTAATCGTCGCCGTCGTCACCGCCGCCGATGTCTTCCAGGTAGACCAGTTGCGTGCCGCGGACCTTGTTCAAGGTGTCTTGGTAGGCGGCCAGGCTCAGGCCCATCTGCTCGGCCACTTCGCTCTCGGAAGGGGCGCGGCCGAGTTTTTGCTCGGCGCGGTGGATGGCTTCTTCGATCTCGCGCTGCTGCTTGCGCGTGCCGCGGCTCAACCAATCGGTGCCGCGCAATTCGTCCAGCATGGCACCGCGGATGCGCTGCGTGGCAAAGGTTTCAAACTGCACGCCCTGCCCCACATCGAAGCGGCTGAGCGCGTCGGTCAACCCAATCATGCCCACCTGCACCAGGTCGTCGAGCTCCACGTTGGCGGGCAACTTCGCGATCATCTGGTGCGCGAGCCGGCGCACCAGAGGTTGGTACTGGCGGATCAGGGCGCTGGTGTCGAGCTTGCCCTTGGCGGTGTACATCGGTTCAACGGCTCCGTGGTCGTTCCGGTCGGCAAGGTCAAGCATGGAAGGCCGCCCCCGCTGCCGCGGACAGGCCCCCATTCTGCGCCGGCAGCACCGAGGCTTCACGCCCTGCGGTCAAGGGCCTCAGGCTGTCGCGGGCCAATCGACGCAAGGCGGGCGCCACCTCGCTGCGCAGGCCCGCCCTCGGCTCGATGGCCACGGTGTCGGCCACGGCCACGCCCAGGAAGCGCTCGGCCGTGTCGGCCAGTTGACGCATGACGCGTTGGGTCAGCGCCACCTTGGGGTGCGCGCCCACCAGCACCGAGAAAACCGCCACATCGGCGCGCTGGTGCAGCCACTTCATGGCCGCGTAAGCGGCGGTGATGCTGCTGGGCGCCAAGTCGGCCAACAGCACCGGGCGGCAGGCGGGCGCGCCGGGCAGGACCCGAGCCATCTCGGACACCGGGGCGTGCAGCACGATGACGTCGGCCTCGGGCGCGGCCTCGACCAAGCGTTCCCGCAGGGCCGTGGCCTGGCCGCGGGCGTCCAAGTGGTGGGCGACCAAGCCCTTGGCATCGAGCCAGCGCACATCGGCCGACAAGCGTTGCACGCAAGCCGCCAGATCGACGCGGGCCAAGTCCGGGGCGGGCTGCGCCCGCGGGCCGGCGTCCACCACCAGCACCTTGAGCCCGCGCTCCAGGTAAGCGCCCACCAATTGATCCAGCAGGTAATCCCCTGCCCCCAAGGGCTCAGCAGGTGCCACCACGGGCACGAGGCGAGGCGGGTTTCGCGGTGCCTCGGTGCAAAACAAGCGCCGCAGGCCTTCGGCTTGGTCGCGCATGGGGTGCAACTCGCGTTTCAGTGGGTGGTGGCGGGCTCGGTGGGCGTGCCGGCAAACAACAGGGTCAAGTCCTGGGCGTCCATGCGCCAGGGGCTGGCCGCCGCCTGGGGTTTGAAGGCCAGCTTCATCAATTCATCGGCCGGCAGGCGCAACCAATCCTCCGGCACCCTTTGGCCATTGGCCAGCCCATGCACGCGCAGGCGGTGGCGGATGAGGCTGTCCAGCGCGGGACCCAAGCGCACGGCCTCGTCCACTTTGGACAAGATCACGCCCTCGCAGTCGGCGGCGCGCCATGCGGCGACCACCTCGTCGTTGGTCTCGCCCTGCGCGCTGGCGTTGATCACCAACAGCTTGCGAATGGCCGGATGGGCCAGCATGTCCAGCAGCTCGTGGGTGCGGGCGTCGCGTTGGGCCATGCCAGCGGTGTCAATCAGCACCAGTTTCTTGTTGGCCAGCAGGTCCAGCAAGTCATCGAGCGAGGCGCGGTCGTGCGCCGTGTGCACCGGCACACCCAGGATGCGACCATAGCCGCGCAGTTGTTCGTGCGCGCCGATGCGGTAAGCGTCCAAGGTGATCAGCCCGAGCTGGGCCGCCCCGTGCTTGGCCGCGAAGTTGGCGGCGATCTTGGCCGTGGTGGTGGTCTTGCCCACGCCGGTGGAGCCGATCAGGGCGAACACGCCCTGCCGATCCTCCAGCGGCAGCTCGGCCACCTGCAGGTTGCGCGCGAGCACCGCTTGGGCCCACTGCTGTTCGTCCGCGCCTTGCACAAAGCTGCTGGGACAGGCGTCCACCAGCTTGCGCACCATGGCGGGTGAAAAGCCCATGCCGATCAGACGCTGCGCGAGTTGGGCCTGGGCCGGCTGACGCTGCAACTTCTCCATGAAGGCCAGTGCCCCGAACCGGGCCTCGATGAGGCCCTTCATGGCGCGCAGCTCTTGCGCGATGTCGGCCGTCTCGCGGGCCTGCCGTGCGGCTTGAACCCCGTAGTCCAGGGCGGGCGGGGCCGGCAGCGCCACCTCGTCGCGCAGCACGGGTGGCGCGCGGTGCAGCTCCGGCGTGGGCCGCACCCGTTCGCGAGCCGCGTCGCGAGCGTTGGGCTGCGGGCCACGGGCTTGTGTGAGCACCGGGTCGTGCTGAGCGGGCGCGCGCGGAGCGGGCTCACCCAGGCCGGCGGCGGCCCAACGCGCGGCCGCGTGGCTGGGCTCGCGCGACACGGGGCGCTCCGGCAAGGGGCGAGACGGCATCGGGGCGGGTTGCGGTGCCTCGAGCGTGGGCTCCACGCGCTGGGCGCGCAGGGTCTGCATCTGGGCCACGGCGCGACGGGCCCGCTCTTGCGTTTGGTCGTTGATACGCGAAGGCGGTGCTTCCGACATCACCGGGTCGGGCTGGCCTTGCTGCTCGGCAGCGCGCCGGCGCAGCATGCGTTCGCGCACGTAGTCCTGGAACGACAAGGTGCTCATCGCCAGGGTGTTCACGTCCTGACCCACGCTGCCGCCGGTGGCCTTGGGCACGGCCGCCACGGCCTGCGGCGGCATGGCCAGGATCTCGATGCCTTCGGGGCAGGGCTTGGTGGACAGCACCACGGCGTCGTCGCCAAAGGCAGCGCGCACACGCTGCATGGCCTCGCGGGTGGTGGGGGCGGCAAAGCGCTTCATGGTTCCGGGGTTCATGCGGCACCTCCAATGACGGAGCCAATGCGGATCGAGTGGGTTTCAGGCACCTCGCTGTGCGAGATCACTTTCAGACGGGGCGCGGTGCGGCGCAGCAGGCGCGCCATGGGGGCGCGGATGGCGTCGGGCACCAGCAGGCAAGCGGGCACACCGCGCTCTTCCTGCTGGTTGCTGGTTTCGGCGGCGCGGCGAGCCAGTTGGTCGGCCACGCCAGGGTCCAAAGCCGCCCCGTGCGGGCTGTTCAGGGCTTGAGACACCAGGCGCTCCAGCTCGGGATCCAGCGCGATCACGTCCAGCTCCTTCACCGGGCCGTAAATCTGCAGCACGATGGCCGGCGACAAGCTCACCCGGATGCGCCGCGCCAACTCCTGGGGGTCGGTGATGGTGCTGGCGTGCTCGGCCAGCGCCTCGACGATCGAGCGCATGTCGCGGATGTGCACGCCCTCTTCCAGCAGGGCCTGCAGCACGCGTTGCAGCAGCGGGATGGCAACCATCTTGGGGACCACGTCTTCCATCAACTTCGGGGCCAGCTTGGTCAGGTGCTCGACCAGGGACTGGGTTTCCGTGCGGCCGAGCAACTTGGCCGCATGGACTTGCATCAAGTGTGAAAGGTGGGTGGCAACGACGGTCGAACAATCAACCACCGTGTAACCCGCCATTTGTGCGGCTTCGCGCTGGCGCTCCTCGATCCACACCGCGGGCAGGCCGAACGCGGGGTCGGTGGTGCGGGTGCCTGGCAGTTGCTGGGTGGCGTGGCCCGGGTTGATGGCCAACCACAAGCCCGGGTAGGCCTCGGCCTCGCCCACCACCGCGCCGCGCAGCAGGATGCGGTACTGGCTGGGTCGCAGCTCCAGGTTGTCGCGGATGTGCACGCTGGGCGGGAGGAAGCCCACGTCCTGGGCGAATTTCTTGCGCACGCCCTTGACGCGTCCGAGCAGGTCGCCATCCTTGGTCTTGTCCACCAGGGTGATCAGGCGGTAGCCCACCTCCAGCCCCAGGGTGTCCACAGGCACCAGGTCGTCCCAGCTGGCTTCGCCATCCGTCTTGACCTGCGCCGGGGCCGGCGGCGGGGCCAGCTTCGCCAGTTGCTCCTTGCGGCGCAGCCACCCAGCCAAGCCGCCCAAAATCGCCGCCATCGTCAGGAACACCACGTGCGGCATGCCCGGGATGAGGCCCAACACCAACACCACGGCCGCCGTGACGGCCAGAGCACGCCAGCTGCCGAACATCTGCTGACCGATCATGCTGCCGATGTCGCGCTCCTTGCCCACCCGGCTGACCACCATGGCCGACGCCACAGAAATCAGCAGCCCCGGGATCTGCGCCACCAGCGCGTCGCCCACGGCCAACAGGATGTAGGCATCGGCCGCCGCGCCGGCACCCATGCCGTGCTGGGCCATGCCGATGATGAAACCGCCCACCACCGTGATGAACAGGATCAAGATCCCGGCGATGGCATCGCCGCGCACGAACTTGCTGGCACCGTCCATCGAACCAAAAAAGTCGGCTTCGTCGCCCAGTTCGGCACGGCGCCGCTTCGCCTCTTTGTCGTCGATCAGGCCGGCCGACAGGTCGGCATCCACCGCCATCTGCTTGCCGGGCAGGGCATCCAGCGTGAAGCGCGCCGACACCTCGGCGATGCGCTCGGCGCCCTTGGTCACCACGATGAAGTTGATGACCACCAGGATGGCGAACACGATCAGGCCAACCGCGAAATTGCCACCGATCAAGAAGTGACCGAAGCTCTCGATCACCTGCCCGGCGGCCCCGGGGCCCGTGTGGCCCTCCATCAACACCACCCGCGTGGACGCCACGTTCAGGCTCAAGCGCAGCAGCGTCGTGAGCAGCAGCACTGTGGGAAAGGCGGCGAAGTCCAGCGGCCGGATCATTTGCGAGGCCACCATCACCACCATCAGCGCCATGGCGATGTTGAAGGTGAACAGCAAGTCCAGCACCATCGGTGGCAGGGGCAGCACCATCATCGACAGCACCAGCAGCACGGCGATGGGCGCCCCCATGGCCTGCAACATGGCGCCGTAGGGGCCCAGCCAGCCTTGCAAACGTTGCGTCAGGGCGTTCATGCGAAGGCCTCCTCATCGCTGGGCGCTTGGGCATCCCGCTCGTGCGGGTCCAGGCCCGCCGGCACCTCGGGGTTGGGGGCCTCTGGCAAGCCGCGTCCGCCCAGGGCGGCGCGCAGTTGGTACACGTAGGCCAGCACCTGGGCCACGGCGGCAAACAGGCTCATGGGCACCTCGCGATCCAGCTTGGCATGGGCATACAAGGCGCGGGCCAGGGCAGGGGCTTGCAGCACCGGCACGCGGTTCTCCTGGGCCACATCGCGAATCCGCAGGGCCAACAGGTCCGCCCCTTTGGCGACCACCATGGGAGCCCCCATCTTGGCCTCGTCGTAGCGCAGCGCGACGGCGTAGTGCGTGGGGTTCATCACCACCAAGTCGGCCTTCGGCACCGCGGCCATCATGCGGCGCTTGGTCATTTCGCGCATGCGCTGGCGCTGCCGTGCCTTGATCTCGGGCGAGCCTTCGGTTTCCTTGTGCTCCTGCTTCACCTCCGTGCGCGACATCCGCAAGCGGCGCAAGTACAACTGACGCTGCAGCGGCCAGTCGATGGCGGCAAAAACCGCCAGCGTGAGCAGCAAGGCCACCACCCCGGTCAGCACCAAACGGCCAGCGGCCGCCAGGGCGCCGTCCAGCGGCACCGACATCAGCGCCACGTAGTGCGGCGTCGCGTCCCACAGCGCCAGCGAGCCCACGGCCACCAGCGCCAGGGCCAGCAAGGAGGCCTTGGCGGCGTGGCCCAGGTTCTCCCCGCTGAACAGCCGTTGGATGCCCTGCAAAGGATTGAGGTGCGTCCACTTCGGGCCCAAGGCCTTCCAGGTGAAGTTCCAACCACCGCCGGCCCAATTGGCCAACACTGCCGCAGCGGTGAGCACCCCGCCCACCAGCAGCACCGTGACCCCCAAGTGGGCCGCCTGCTGGCTCAACAGCGCCGACATGGCACCGGGGGTGGCCAAGGTCTGCGCGTCGAATCGCAAACCCTGTCGAAACAGGCCCTCCCAATAAGCCACCGCCTTGGGCATCAAGCCCCAGGCCAGGAGCGTCAAAGCCCCCATCACGAAAGCGTGAGGCAAGTCGCGCGATCGCGGCAGTTGACCTTCCTCGCGCGCCTTCTTGATCTTGCGCTGCGAGGCGGGTAAGTTGTGGTCTTGGGCGTCTTTGTCGGCCATGGCTGCAGCCCCCGCCGAATGGAGCGGAGCGCTGAGCCGATTCTTCTCAGGGGAGGGGCCGACTTGAGCCGGATAAGCCGGGACAACACCCCGCTGATCCGGCCCTGAAAACACAACGGGGAGGCGTCAGCCTCCCCGTGCATGTCAGGCGGTGCCGCTCAGAACCCGAGCGAAGCCAACAAATCGTCCACCTCACCCTGGTTGGTCACCACGTCGGTGCGCCCTTCGGCGTTGACCACCGGGCCGTGCAACACCTCGGGCGCCACCTTCTCGCGCTGCTCGGGTGGGACCACTTGCACCAGAAGCTTCACCAGGCTGTCTTCCAAGTCGCTGGTCAGTTGCACGACCTTCTTGACCACCTGGCCCGTCAGGTCGTGGAAGTCCTGGGCCATCATGATGTCGGTCAGGTGGTGGTCGATGTTGGAGGTTTTGGCCTCGACCAGTTCGACAAAGTTCAGCACCGCACCGCTGGCCACCGCGCGCACCGGGTCGGCCACCAACTGCTCGGCCAACTGCCGGGTGGACTCGCTGATGGCTTGGTGCTCTGCCTTGGCCTGATCGACCGAATTCAGCACCTTGTTGGCGGCGTTGGCGGTCTTGTCGGCGATGTAGGACAGGCGGCTGCGCGCATCGGGCAGGCCCTCCGTGGCCGTCTGCAATTTGGGCATCACCCCCAGTTGCTGCATGGTGTCGTGCAGCAAGCGGGTGATCGACCCCAACTGCTGAAAGACCGCTGGGTCGACCAACAAGGGCTGCCCTTGGGCCAGCTTGGCCAGTTCGTCCATCTGGGAACTCATTGCGCGCCTCCTGGCCTCAGGCCCCTTGCATCTTCTGGATGATCTTCAAGACCTTTTCTTCGAGCGTGGCCTTGGTGAAGGGCTTGACGATGTAACCGGCCGCCCCGCTCTGCGCCGCCAGCACGATGTCTTCCTTGCGGGCTTCGGCCGTCACCATCAGCACCGGGAGGTGCTTGAGACTGGCGTCCTCCTTGATGGCCTTGAGCAACTCGAAGCCCGTCATGTTGGGCATGTTGATGTCGCTGACCACGAAGTCAAACTTCGACGCGCGCAACTGGGCCAGGGCATCCACACCGTCTTCCGCCTCTTCGGCGTTGGTGTAGCCGATCTCCTTGAGCAGGCCGCGAACGATGCGGCGCATGGTCGAGAAGTCGTCAACGATCAGGAAGCGCATATCCGTGCTCATGGCGATCCTTCATTCCTTCCAATGTCAACCCGACGCCGCCACCGGCGGCGCGGATGCCTCGGGTTCTTCCTCGGGCAAATTCTTCAAAATGGCGTCTTCGGCGTCGCGGTTCATCACGATGATGCTGATGCGGCGGTTCATCGGACTTTCCGGCGCCTGGGGTTCTAACAGCTTACTCGAAGCCAAGCCCTGTACACGCAGCATGCGCGACTCGGGCAAACCCCCCGTGACAAGCTCACGGCGCGACGCATTGGCGCGATCGGCACTCAGCTCCCAATTGGAATACCCACGGTCCCCGGCACTGAAGGGTTGGGCATCGGTGTGGCCCTCGACGGTCAACCGGTTGGGCACCTCGGCCAGCACCATGCCCAACTCTTGCAACAGCTCGCGCATGTAGGGTTTGACCACCGCAGAGCCGCTGTCGAACATCGGCCGATTGCTCTCGTCCGCAATTTGGATGCGCAGACCCTCCTTGGTCATCTCCAGCTTGATCTGCCCGCCCAAGGCCGCCAAGCGCGGGTTCGCGGCAATCGTTTTCTCCACCTTTTCCTTGAGCTGCTCCATGCGCAAGCGCTCGGCACGGCGCTGCTCGGCCTTGAGGGCCAGCAGGTTGTAGTTCTTCTCGTCGGCCTTCACGTCGCCGCGCTTGACCTGACCACCCTGGCGGGTGAGGTCGTCCCCGCCGCCCCTCACGACGGACGACGCATCGCCCGAACCCGAGCCCCCGAACAAGGCCACCTTCAAGGGCGATTGAAAGTAATCGGCGATGCCTTTCTTGTCGCCCTCGGTGGTCGAGCCGAGCAGCCACATCAGCAGAAAGAAGGCCATCATGGCCGTCACGAAGTCGGCGTAAGCGATCTTCCAGGCGCCACCGTGGGCACCATGACCGCCCTTCTTGACCTTCTTGACGATGATCGGCTGTAGCTTCTTGGCGTCGCCGGCCATGGGCAGCTCCTGCGGGTGTTAGCGCTCGCTCACTTCTTCTTGACGTGCGCTTCGAGCTCGATGAAGGTCGGCCGCACGTTGGAGTACAAGACCTTGCGCCCGAACTCGATCGCCACCTGGGGCGCGTAGCCCTGCATGCTGGCCAACAACGTGGTCTTGATACAGATCAGTTCCTTGTGCCCCTCGTCGAGCTTTTGCTCCAACAAGCCGGCCAGCGGCTCGGCAAAACCATAGGCGAGCCAAATGCCCAAGAAGGTCCCCACCAGGGCCGAAGCGATCATGCCCCCCAGGACCGCAGGCGGTTGGCCCACCGAACCCATGGTGTTCACCACCCCCAACACGGCGGCCACGATGCCGAACGCCGGGAGCGCACCGGCCAAACGAGCCAGTGCGGCGACGGGCGCATGAGCCTCTTGATGATGGGTCTCGATTTCCGCATCCATCAAAGACTCGATTTCGTGCGCATTCAAGTTGCCGCTGACCATCATGCGCAGGTAGTCGGTGATGAACTCGGTGACGTGATGGTCGTGCCCCACGTTCGGGTACTTCTGGAACAAGGGCGAGTTGTGTGGGTCCTCCACGTCCTTCTCGATGGACATCAAGCCCTCTTTCCGAGCCTTTTGCAAGATGTCGTAAAGCAGCGCCAGCAACTCCATGAAGCGGTCTTTGCTGTACTTGCTGCCCTTGAAGCACAAACCCAAGCCAGCAATTGCACCTTTGATGACCGGCATCTGGTTGTTGGCCAAGAAGGCCCCAATCGCCGCACCAAAGATGGTGGTCAGCTCAAAGGGCAGCGCCTTCAGGATCACCCCCATGTTGCCGCCGTGCACGATGTACACGCCGAAGATGCAAGCAATCATGAGGACCCAGCCGACGATGACGAACATGGTGTGTTGCTGCTGGAGGCGAGTGGACGCCGGGCACCTGCCCCTCGCAGGGGCAGACCGATTGCGGCTGATTGTGCAGAGTTTTGCTGGGCCGACCGACCAAAGACAGCCGGCGAGCCACGGTCAATTCAGGCTTTTTGCCGGATACACAAAAACGGTGTGACGGCCGTGGGGCCATTGCTGCTGGGGCCTCACATCGGGCAACGGGAAGTCCAAGCTGACGAGCCAAGCGCGCGGTCGCAGCTCCGCCCGCGCCTTGCGCAGGGCGTCGGGCATGGATTCCGGACGCTGGAACAGGTAGACCATGTCCAAGTCCGACCAGGACTCTGACCAAAGGTCGGCGCACCGAATCCGCGCTCGCGGGCAGCGCCAACGCGCCCACCACACCAGCAAGCGGCTGGCTTCAACGCCTTCGAGTTGCGCCTGCGGGTAGGCTCGGGCCAGGGCACGCAGGCCATGGCCCGCGCCGCAGCCGGCATCCAGCACGCGGGCACCGGGCGGCAGCGAGGCATGGCGCGCCAGATCGTCCAGGGCGCCGAGCGGGGTCGGGAACAGCGGGGCGTCGCGCCACAGGCGCCGCGGGTACAGGAGCACCAGCAGCAGCACGCACCCGACCCAAATCCAGGGCGGCAGCGACACCGCTTGCAAGGCCAAGGCCAAAGGCCAGCCCAGCACCACCACCGCACGTCGCCACCAACGACCGTGCCCGCTCGCCACCAGGGCTGCGACCAACAAACTGAGCACCAAAGGCCAAGGCGACGCCCAACCGAGGCTCGCCCCCAGCTGCCAAGCCACCCAGGCGGCTCCCCAGCCGAGCAGGGCACCCAAGGGCCATCGCGCATCCAGCCAAGCGATCACGTCGAACCTAGGGCTGCCACGGCCCGCCTACAAGACGAACTGCGTCATGACGTCCAGGCGCAGGGCATCGTGGTCTTGCAAAGTTTGGAGCAAGTTGGGCAAGAAGCGTCGGTTGTGCGTAATGGCGCGGGACAAGACGTACGTCACCCGCACCACATCGTCCAAGGAGAAATCGGCGCCGCGATGGGCCATCAGGCCACAAGCGTACAGCTTGATCAAGGCGAACTTGACCACGATGCCCATGAGCTCGCGCTCGATGTCCGCCGCCCCGCCCTTGGGGAACATGGCGTAGGCGAACTCGTTCAACAGCAGGTTTTTCCAAACGAAGGGGTGGCGATCCTCGAAGGGCTGGAACTGCTCTCGCTCCACGGCGGCCAAGCGCGCGGCCATGGCGTCCAGGCCCTGCCCCTCGCCGAGGCCAGCACCCACCTGCTCCAACAGCTGTTTGAACAAAGGCCGAACCGGCTCGGTGCGCACAAAGCGCTGCGTCGTGCCCAGCAGCAGGTCCAGCTGCAACGTTTTGGACACCGGCAAGGCTTGGATCAAGGCCGGCGCCCGCTGCAGGTGCTCGTCCGACAGGTAGTGCTCCACGGCTTCGGCCAGGGCCACGTCCGAGCCTTCCGGCCCCTGGCAGTCTCGCGCCACGCGTCGCAGCATCAGGCCCAGCACCACCAGCGCCTCCACGGCGGTCAATCCTGGCGAACGCAGGGCGACCCCGATCACCTGCCCCAACAAAGCGCCGTTGCGCCGAACGGGGTCGGCGTCCGACGGCGGCGGGCCGCGCCGCGCGTGCAGGGGCACCAAACTGGCGTTGGTGAAGGGCAAGGTCAACTCGATGGGGTCGAGCGCATCGGCTTGGGTCAGGGCCAAGCGGGCGGCCTCGGGGCAGCTCAGGGTGGCGCGCACACCCAGTCGGTCTCCGTCCTGGCTGTATTGCCGTGGGTAGTCCGTGCAAGTGCGGGATAGGGCCTCGGGCCCCAATTGGCTGTGGATCTGGCACAGGCCTGCCTCGTCCAGCACCGGACAGGCCCCGTCGGGCTTCATCACGATGCGAGCGTAACTGTCACCGCCGCCTTGCGTGCGCTGCACGTGACGGTGCAGCACCTCGGCCAAGGGCTGCAGGGTGACTTCGCGGTACCGCTTGTACGTGGCCTTGTCGACCGACACCGTCCAGCCGGTGCAGCAGTTCTCGGGACAGGCCGCTCCCACGCATTGGAAGGCCTCCATGTACTTCGGCGCTTGCGCCTTCGGACTCCAGCGCCCCATCGTCGCTCCCTGGTCGATTGCACCGCGCTCGGGCCTCCCGAGCCGCTGGCCTCAGTGGGCCAGTGTCACTGGCGTCGTGCGCCCCTTGCCCGCCCGGGCCGGCGGGTTGCACAAGCCACAGACGTACTGGCGGCTGATCTCGTGCGGGTGCGTCACGAAGTGGCCACCGCACTTTTTGCAGGCCGTCAAGGTGAGCATGCCGTTGTCGATGAACTTCACCAAGCGCCAAGCGCGCGTGACCGACAGCAAGGGCTCGATGGCCAGGCTGTGGGTCTGCTCCAAGTAGAGCTGGTAGGCCTTGATCACCGCATCGATCTCGTCCATCGCCGAGGCCTTGTTCAGGTACTCGTGGATGTTGACGAAGAGCGAGGCATGGATGTTGGGCTGCCAGGTCATGAACCAGTCGGTGCTGAACGGCAGCTGACCCTTGCTCGGGCTGCGGCCGGCCACCTCTTTGTAGAGGCGCAACAGGCGCTCGTAGCTCAGATCGGTCTCACTCTCCAGCACTTGCAGGCGTGCGCCCAGGTGGATGAGGGTGACGGCACGCTCGATCTGGCGGGCCTCGTCGACGATGCTCTTGATGCGGGCCATGGCAAGCTCCTCAAGCGGCCTGCGAGGCCAGGAGGATCTGCGCGTGCAGCTGAGCCGATTGCTCGTTGACGCTGGGCTTGTGGCTGCTGGTCAGCAAGCTCCACACCAAATCGTCTTCCATGCGGAAGCGGCACAGCAGCGTCGCGTTGCCAGACAACTTCATCACCTGGGCCGGGCTCAGCGTGGCCAGCAGCGTGGCCGTTTCTTCGCTGATGCCCAGCCGGAACAAGGCCTGTTCGCGGTCCTGACGGATGAGGCTTTGCGCCAGCATCAGGTAGGACAGGTTGGTTTCGCGGATTTCGGTCAGGATTTGATCGGGGGTCATGGGCGCTGCTCCGGGTTGGGTGCGATGGAGCCCATTGTTGGAAGACCGACTCCGCCCCGAAATCAGACGCTGGCTGCACCACCCGTTGGGCGGCTCACCGAGGTCCTGTCAGAAAAAGCCTGACAAGACCCCTCACTGACCTCAGACCGCCTTCTGCGTCTGCCGTGTCAGGCGCTGAATCCGAGCCAGCTCCGTCTTGACCAGCGGCAGCAAGTCGGGGGCTTCGGCCATCAAACTTTGCTTGGCCTTGCCGCGCAGCAGCTTGCGCAAGGCGCTGCTGGCCTCCACGGCCTCGCCCAAGCCGCTCAGGGCGAACCCCAGCGCGTACCAACTCGGGCCATGGTGGGGCTGCAGTTGCAGCGCGTCGCGCGCATAGCGGGCCGCGTGGGCGTACTCGCCGGCGCTGAGCAGCATGGCCGCCATGTCGCTCTGCAGCTCAAAGCTCATCGGCTGGGTGTTCAGCGCCCTCAACAGCAGGCTCACGCTGCGGCCCAGCTCGCCGCGGGCCGCTTCGGCGTAGGCCGAACTGCGCGCCGCCGCCAGCAAGGCCATGGCTTCGGTGATCGATTGACCGGGCGCGGCCATCACGCCGCTGGCCGCCGCACGGCGGGCCCAATCCTGGGAGGGGTTTTGCATCTGCAGGGACATGGACAGCTCCGTGGGCCAAGCTCGCTCGGCGAGGGGGACACAAACCACCAAATGGCGTGCGCGAGCGCGCGATCGGCAGCAAGAAGCCTGACTTTAGAAATTTCGCCACGCCATCAAACCCGAGAGTTGGGCGCCCATCGCCCCCCAGCTTCCGGCGTGACGGGCTTCACGCCAAACAGGGCGTTGCCTCCCCCTCTTTTCAAAAGATGCCTGGCCTTGACAAGCCGGCCTCAAGTTCCCTCGGCCGCGCGCCGACAACCTTCTCAACGGATCTGCGGATCGCGTTGTCCGGCTCGCGAGGCCCGGGGCGCTCCACCAGGAGCCACCCAGACCAAGGGGTGTCGGGCGGGGCCGCAAGGCTCTTCTCTTCGGCCCCGCCGGGCCTTTTTCACCCGCTGAAAGGAAACGACCATGCCCGCCATCATCAACACCAACATCACGTCGCTGAACGCGCAACGCAACACGGCCATGAGCCAGGCGTCGCTGACCACCGCCGTGCAGCGCCTGTCCTCGGGCCTGCGCGTGAACTCCGCCAAGGACGACGCCGCCGGCCTGGCCATCGCCGAACGCATGAATGCCCAGGTCAAAGGCATGAATGTGGCCATTCGCAATGCCAACGACGGCATTTCGCTGGCCCAGACCGCGGAAGGCGCACTCGGCAAAGTCGGCGATGCCCTGCAGCGGATGCGCGAGCTGGCAGTGCAAGCTCGCAATGCCACCAACACCACCGCCGACAAAACCTCGCTGGACAAGGAGTACCAACAGCTCGGCGACGAAATTGAACGGGTGCTGGGGGGTACGACGTTCAACGGCAAGGCCATCGTGGGTGCTGACGCAGGCGCCCAACTCTTCCAAGTGGGCGCCAACACCTCGGCCAATGACGAGATCACGGTGACCACGACGAACTTCGTGACCGACACCGACATCACCGCCGTCACGGGGGGCAACCTGAACGGTGACGCGGCCGCGCTCAAGACCGTGATCGACAACCTCGACACCGCGTTGAACAAGGTCAACGGTGAACGGGCCACCTACGGTGCCGTGCAAAACCGCTTTGACGCGGTCATCAGCAACCTCATGGTCTCGGTCGAAAACCAAGCCGCCGCGCGCAGCCGCATCACGGACGCTGACTTCGCCGTCGAAACCGCCAACCTGAGCCGGGCGCAGATCCTTCAGCAGGCGGGCAATTCGATGATCGCCCAAGCCAACGCGTTGCCCCAGCAGGTCCTGTCGCTCCTTCGATGACGCCTGGCCGACTTCGCTGACCTCAAGCGAAGTCGCCACCGGCGGCAATCGGGGCCCTCCGCCGGCCCAAGAAGCGAGCTACTTGAGCCCACCAGCCCAAGCCCCCTGACCGCCAGTTGTGTTCGCGCCAACTGGCGGTTTTTTCCGCCCCTTTTCTGAGGATTGAAAACCGCCCACGCCTTCAAGTCGCGCTCCGCCCCGTCGAAAACGGTTCCAACGGGATCGCAGGCCACGCGGCCCGGTGACCTCTCCCGAGGTGACCGAGTGCAGTGCTGCATGCCGTCCAGCAGCGCACGCTGCCTCGTCCCTGAAACCGTCACCCGTTCTGAAAGGACCGCGACATGCCCGCCATCATCAACACCAACATCGCGTCGTTGAACGCGCAGCGCAACACGGCGATGAGCCAAGCGTCGCTGCAAACCTCGGTTCAACGCTTATCCAGCGGCTTGCGCGTCAACTCCGCCAAGGACGACGCCGCCGGCCTGGCCATTGCCGAACGCATGAGTTCCCAGGCACGCGGCATGATGGTCGCCATCCGCAACGCCAACGACGGCATCTCGCTGTCTCAAACGGCCGAAGGCGCCCTGTCCAAAGCGGGCGACGCGCTGCAGCGCATGCGCGAACTGGCCGTGCAGGCCCGCAATGCCACCAACACCACCACCGACAAGGCCTCGCTGAGCAAGGAATTCGAACAGTTGGGCGACGAGATTGAGAGGGTGCTTGCGGGGACAACCTTCAACGGCCGCGCCATCGTGGGCGCCGACGCCGGCGCGCAGTTGTTCCAAGTGGGCGCCAACACCTCGACCAACGATGAAATCACCATAACGACGCTGAATTTCGCCACCGACGGCGACGTCACGGCCGTCACGGGCGCCAACCTCAACGGCGACGCCGCGGCGCTGAAGACCGTGATCGACAACATCGACACGGCCCTTAACAAGGTCAACGGCGAACGCGCCACCTACGGTGCCGTGCAAAACCGGTTCGAAGCCGTGATCAGCGCGCTGATGGTGGCCTACGAGAACCAAACCGCCGCCCGCAGCCGCATCATGGACGCCGACTTCGCCGTCGAAACCGCCAACCTCAGCCGCGCCAATATCCTGCAGCAGGCGGGCAACTCGATGGTGGCGCAGGCCAACGCCCTGCCCCAAGGTGTGCTGGCCCTCTTGCGCGGCTGACGCCCCAACCCGGCGCCCGCTGCGGCGCCGGGTCCTCTCACTGACGGAATGGCGGCCAAACCGGCCGCTTTTCGGCGCTTTGCGGCGCACGCCCTGCTCCAAGAATCTGCCTCATCCGGTTTGGCCCGTCGGCCCCGGCGCAGATTCGCAAGGAGTGCGTGATGCCGCAGATCATCAACACCAACATCGCTTCGCTGAACGCGCAGCGCAACCTGAACATGTCCCAGGGGGCGCTGCAGGTGGCGACCCAACGCCTGTCCTCGGGCCTGCGGGTCAACTCAGCGAAAGACGATGCCGCCGGCATGGCCATCGCCGAGCGCATGCACGCCCAGGCTCGCGGCTTTGCCGTGGCCATGCGAAACGCCAACGACGGCATCTCGCTGGCCCAGGTGGCCGAAGGCGCCCTGGCGCGGGTCACCGACAACCTGCAACGCATGCGAGAGCTGGCCATCCAGGCCCGAAACGCCACGAACAGCCCCAGCGACAAAAACGCGCTGGACAAAGAGTTCGGTGAGCTGGCCAAAGAAATCCAGCGCAACATCCGCGGCACCACCTTCAACGGCAAGCCCATCCTGGCCGACGCCGCCGGTACGCAGGTCTTCCAGGTGGGCGCCAACACGACCGACAACGACGTGATCGAGTTCACCACCACCAACCTGGCCGCTGACGCCCTGGTGACCGTCATCAGCGGCACCGACGCCACGGGCTCGGGTCGGGCCACCATCGACGGCACGACCGACATCACGCAGATCGCCACCGTGATTGCCAACATCGACGCCGCGTTCGACAAGATCAACGGTGACCGGGCCATCCTGGGCGCCCAGCAAAACCGGTTCGACGCGGTGATCAGCAACCTGCAGATCTCGTACGAAAACCAGATGGCGGCCCGCAGCCGCATCATGGACGCCGACTACGCGCAAGAGACCTCGGCGCTCAGCCGCGCCAACATCCTGCAGCAAGCGGGCACCGCCATGGTTGCGCAGGCCAACCAGCTGCCGCAGCAGGTGCTGCAGCTGCTGCGGGGCTGACAACCGGGCGAAGGCGGCGTGAAATTTTTCACACTGCCACCCTCAAGTCCTCTCGAAAGCGGCCGAAGACCCTGGGGCGGAAGGCCCCCTGGGGGCCGGCCGCTGTACTCGCATGGGGATTTTTGAGGAGAACGCACCATGGCCACCATCTCGTCCGCCGGCATCGGCAGTGGGATCGACGTCGAGACGCTGATTTCGCGCCTCGTCGCCGCGGAGCGCACGCCCATCACCCAGCTGCAACGCAACACCGATGGCTTGAAAACCCAGCTGTCGGCCTTCGGCAAGTTGCAGTCCCAGCTGTCCACCTTGCGCGATGCCGCCACCAAGCTGACCCGCGCCGACACGTTCACCGCAGCCACCGTCGCCGCAGCCGATGCCACCGTGACAACGGCCACGGCCACGGCCGGTGCGGCCGCCGGCGCCTACACCGTCAACGTCAACCGCTTGGCGGCGGCACAGTCGCTGGCGTCCAACGCCATCCCCAGCGGCACAGGCGTGGGAGCGGGCACGATGACGATCACCTTCGGCCGCTACAACGACGACCTGAGCAGCTTCGACACCGACCCGACCCGCACCTCGCTGGTCATTCCCATCATTTCCGGGCAAGACCAACTGGAAAAGGTGCGGGACCAGATCAATGCACTGAAGGCCGGCATCGTGGCCAGCGTGGTCAGTGACGTGAACGGCTCGCGACTGGTCATGCGCGGCAGCAACTCCGGCCAAGCCAACGGCTTCAAGGTCGAGGTGAGCGATGCCGACGGCAACAACACCGACGGCAGTGGCCTGTCGTCGTTGGCCTACGACCCCACCGCCGGGGTGAACCCCGGGCTGTCCAAGCAAGCGGCGCTGAACGCCCGCGTCAACATCGATGGCATCGACATCGAGTCGGCCACCAACGAAATCACCGGCGCCATCGAAGGCGTGACACTGAACCTGCGCAAGGCCGGCGCCAGCACCACCGTGAACGTGGGGCAAGACAAAGAGGCCATCAAGAAAGCCATCACCGATTTCGTCACGGCTTACAACGGCACCATCACCCTGCTGCGCGAACAAAGCCGTGTCGACCCCGCCACCCGCGGAGGCGGCCCCTTGAAGGGCGACAGCACGGTGAACGGCATCCAGTTTCAGTTGCGCGCCCTGGCTGGGGCCAGCACGACGCTCGGGGGCAGCCTGGACCGGCTGGCGGCCATCGGACTGGAACCCCAAACCGATGGCACGCTGAAGGTGGACAACACCAAGTTGGACGCCGCCCTGGGCAACAGCACCAGCCTGCGGGCCTTGTTCGCCGGCGAGGACACAGGCAACGCCAGCAACAGCGGCCTGGCCTTGCAGTTCAAGGGGGCGGTGGACACGCTGCTGAACACCGACGGTCGCTTGGACTCTCGTCAAAAGGGCATCCAATCGCGCATCAGCAACAACGACAAGCGCGGCGAAGAGCTGGAGCGTCGGCTGAGCCTGATGGAGAAGCGGTTGCGCCAGCAGTACACGGCCTTGGATGCCACGATGAGCAAATCGAACAACTTGGCCGCGTACGTCAATCAGCAATTCGGCTGATGAGCGCGGGCGGCGCCCGGCCCCCGGCGAAAGCGTGAATTGCCCCGCGGTGGGGCGGCAATCCCGGGGCTGTGCGAGCTCAAGTTGCCGGGGCAGGCGTCGAAAACCTAGGTAACTCTCCAGCGCCCAGGTGTCCCGATGTTCAACCCTTCATCGCCTTTCGCACCCCGCCACAGCCGGCCGGCGCACGTCTACAGCCGAATCGGCCTGGAAACCGAGGTCGACGGTGCCAGCCCGCATCGCCTGATCCAAATGCTGTGGGACGGGCTCTTCGATGCCTTGGCGCGTGCCGAAGGCGCCTTGCAGGCCGACCAACGCGACATCAAAGCGCGCGCCCTGTCGAAAGCCGTTCGCATCCTCGATGAGGGGCTGAAAGCAGGACTCGACCCGGAGAACGGCGGTCCGCTGGCCTTGCAATTGCGCGACTTGTACGCCTACGCGAGCCTTCGCCTGACGCAAGCGAACTTGCGAGACGACCTGAGGGCCATCCAGGAAGTGCGCCAAATCCTGGCGCCCGTTCGCGACGCTTGGGCGCAGATTGCCCCGTCCAACGCCGCCGCCGCCTGAGGCCCTTGCCCACCCATTCAGCTCAGGGACACACCGCCGTGAACGCCCAACTCCTCAGCTACTACGAAGCCATCGAGCAGGCCAGCGCCGACATGCTGCAGTGCGCCCGCGCCGGCAATTGGGACGAGGTGGTCAAGCTTGAGGGCGCCTGCGCCCTGCTCATCGCCCAGCTCAAACACGCCGCCAGCGACCAAAGCCTGGGCCCCGACGAGGCGCCGCTGAAGGCGCGGATCATGCAGCGGATCTTGGTGAACGATGCCGAGATCCGCGCCTTGGCCGAGCCTTGGTTGGACGATTTGGGCCGCTGGGTCGCGCCCGGCAGCCCTTCGCTGCACTGAGCCTCAACACGGCAGTTGACCGCTTCACCCCTCACGCCAATCCTGGTTCCCCACACCCTGGACGCTCACGAGCGGGTTCAACCCTCGGGTGGCCGCGCGACGCCAGCACGTGGCGGTTGCGGGCAGAGGCGAGCGCGGCCAGCGACGGGGGCGGCACATTGGCACGCTGAGACCCCGACAGTGCCCCCAGGGCTGCGCTGAGGGCTGGGCGCCTGGGCTAGAGTCTGCGGACGTCCCGGCCCGTTCGGGCCCCACGGTTCCTTGACCCATGCGCTCTTTCGCAGAGCGGTCCTCCGCGCCCCATGTCTGACGCAGACCTCATTCGCCGCCACTTGGTGGCTGTGTCCACCTCGGCACCGGCTTTGTGCCAGCGCGTGGTCGAGTCCTTGCTCTCGCGCCTGCAGGACCCCACCCACCTCAGCCTCGACCCCGCCATCCGCGCGCAGACGCTGTCGGCCGTGGCTTGGCTCAAGGGGTCGGCCGGCCGCCTCTCGGCCGCCTTTGCTCGGCACTGGCAGCAGAACATGGACCAACCCAGCCGACCCGCTGCGCCGACCGCAGCTCGGCCGCTGGCCCTGCTGGAGTTGAAGGACCTCGCGCTCGTCGACGAAGACCAGGCGGTGCGCGACATCGAAATCTCGCGCGTGGTGCAGGCCGTCGACTTGCAAGCCGAATGGGAGTGGCGCGAGCTGATGAGCCAGATTCGTGCTTTGCAGCGCGACCCCTTGGGCGACGGCCCCCTGCTCGCCGACGATCACCCGGCCAGCCCGGCGTCCGTGGGCCGGTCCTTTGGCCAGGCGGTGCAAGAGCTGGCCCCGAGCGCTGAAGCACGCTCTGGCGCCATGCGCGCCGCAGCCGCGGTCACGGCGGGCGAGTTGCGCCTGTTCTACCTGCAATGCAGCGAACAGTTGCGACGCTGGGGGGCCACCGACGCGGCGTACGGCGCCATCGTCACCTCCCCCACCTCGGGCGCAGCAGGGGGGGCGGCGGGGGCGCCCCCAGGGATGTCGCCTGGGGCCTTGGGGGCCCCGACCGTTTCGGGTGTCGCCACCGTCTCGGGCACGACGGGCTTCACGGGATTCACCGGGCTCAGTGGGCTCAGTGGGCTCAGTGGGCTGAGCGGGCTGAGTGGGCTGAGCGGCCACAGCGGTTTGTCGACCGTCTCTGGAGCCAGCCTCAGCGGTGCCGCCGGCCTGCCGCCTTCGACGCCAGCCCCACCGGCGGAAGCGGTCGAACCGGTGTCACTCACCTTCCGCGCCGGGCTGGACCGCCTGGCCTCGGTCACGCGCGCGGACGACCCGCCGACCAGCCACGGGGCCGATCTGCAACGCCTGGCCGACATGCTGGCCGGCATTCCGTCCGAGTCCGCAAAGGCGCCCGCAGCGGGCGCGGCGGGCGCAAGCCCTGTCGACCGTCAGCATGCCGTCGTCCAGGGCCTGTTCGGGCAGATCGTCCAAGACCCGCGACTCGACCGCCAAGTCAGGCGCTCCATCGCCAAGCTGGAGCAGGTCGTGACGCGGCTGGCCCAAGTCGACCCCACGCTGCTGACCAACGACGACCACCCGACCTGGGCACTGATCAACCGCATCGCAGCGCACGCCGGCGACCACCCAGCGGCACACGATCCGATCGGCACCGACTTCATGGGCTTCGTCGAGCCGGTGGTCGAGCGCTTGGCTCAAGGGGGGGGGCGCCAAGATTTCGAGTCCGCGCTGGCCGACGTGCAGGCTTACATCGCCGACGACGAGGCCCGCCAAGAGGCACGGACCGCGCCTGCCCGCGAAGTGCTGCGCCGCGCCGATCAGGAAAAGGCGTTGATCCCGCTGCTGCGTCAGCAGGTCGACATCCAATTGGCCAAGGCGCCGGCCATCAGCCAAACCCTGCACACCTTCCTCACGGGACCTTGGACCGAGATCCTGGCGCGCGCCATGGCCGTGCAGGGCGATGAATCGGCCGAAACCCAGGCCCTGGTGGGCACGGTGGACGAATTGCTGGCCAGCCTGCAGGTGCCGGCCAACGATGCCGAGCGGGTGCGCATCATGCGGGGCTTGCCCAAGCTCATCGAGCGGGTGCAGCAAGGCATGGAGCTAGTCGACTTGCCGCAACCGCATCGCGAGCGGGTGCTCAACGACTTGATGGGCACCCACCGTCGGGTGCTGTTCTCGAACAGCACATCCACGCCCAGCCCCGAGGTCAGCAGCAGCGGGCCCGACACGGACATCGACTGGCGCGCCAGCGACGCGTCGTTGACCGAGCGCCCCCTGGACGACCCGCTCCCGGATGACGGCGTGGACACCCGGCCCAGCAACACCTGGACGGGTGGGGAAAGCAACGTCGGCCAATTGCCGACGGTGCCCATGGCCTTGGACACCGAGGAAGCGGCCCTCGCCGTGAACCGCTGGATGGATGGCCTGCGGCCGGGCACGCGCTGCAAGCTGTTCTTGCAGGGGCAGTGGACGACCGCACGCATGGCTTGGCGCAGCGACAACGGCCGTTTCTTCATGTTCACCTCGCCCCTGGCTGGCGGTGCGCATTCGATGACCCGCCGCGCCTTGGAACGGCTGCGGGCCGAGGGCCTGGCGACCGAATTGGCGGAATCGAGCGCAGTGCAGCGCGCCATCAGCGGGCTGAAGCGGCAGTTGCAGGGGCGCTGAAGCTAAAAACGCCGCATCGCCGACACACCCTCCGAGGGCGTCAGACCTGCATGTTCATGATCTCGGAGTAGGCCGAGACCAGGCGGTTGCGAACTTGCAGCACGGCTTGAAAGCCAATTTGGCTTTTCTGCATGGCAACCATGGTCTCCTCCAGGCTCACCGTGGGGTTGTCCATCTGGACCTCGCGCTGCAAGCGGGATGCCTCCAGCTGGCTGCGGCTGACGCCCTGCAATGCCTGGCTCATGGCGTCCGCAAAGCTCGCACCCGCCACCGGCGCCGCCTTCGCTGAGCCCGCCAAGCCTTGCGGCGCGGACAGGCCGGCACGGGCCACCGCGCTGGCGAAGTCGAAGGGTTTGAGCTGCACCGGATTCATGACGGGACGAAGCCTAGGCCGTCCACCACCGACCCATGGCGCAAAGTAAGGGCCGCTTTATCGGCTTGTTTGGCGCACGCTTGAGGGGTGAGGTCCAAATAATCGCTCGCCATGGACACCACCCTTGCTGCCCCTGCTTCTGGCGCCGTCGTCGTGACGGAGCCGGTCCGCCTGGCCGACCGCCTGCAGGCCATGCCCCGACGCAACCAAATCGGCCTCATGGCGGGGCTGGCCTTGATCGTCGCCGTGCTGGTGCTGCTGGCGCTCTGGGGCCGGGGAGGGGACTACCGGCCGGTGTTCACCGGCTTGTCCGACAAAGACGGCGGCGCCGTCATCGCGCAACTGGCCCAAATGCAGGTGCCCTACAAGAACGAGCCCGGCGGCACCATCCTCGTGCCCGCGGCGCAGGTGTACGACGTCCGCATGAAACTGGCCAGCGCCGGACTGCCCAAGGGCAGCCTGGTGGGCTTTGAACTGCTGGACAAACCGAGCATGGGCCAGACCCAGTTCAACGAGCGGCTGAACTTCCAGCGGGCCCTGGAAGGCGAGCTGACCCGCACCATCACGGCCCTGGCCGACGTGGCCGACGCCCGCGTGCACCTGGCCATCCCCCAACAGACCGGCTTCTTCCGCGAGCAGCAAAAGCCCAGCGCCAGCGTGATGCTGCACCTGCGGGGGGGCCGAGCGCTCGACCGCGGACAGATCGCGGGCATCGTGCACCTGGTTTCGGCCAGCGTGCCCGAACTGCGACCCAGCGCGGTGAGCGTGTTGGACCAAACCGGCAAGCTGCTCAGCGGCAGCAACGACGACGGCGTCGGCTTGGGGATGGAAGCGCAGCAGCAAACCTACAAGGCGCAGTTCGAAGCGGGGCTCAGCCAACGCATCCACGCCTTGCTGGAGCCCATCGTGGGCCCGAACAACCTGCGCGCCACCGTGGTGGCGGATTTGGATTTTTCGCAGGTGGAGCAAACCAGCGAAGCCTACGTGCCCAACCAAGGCGCCAGCGCGCCCCAAGCGGTGCGCAGCCAACAGACCAACGAATCGCTGAGCGGCAACGGCAACGCCACCCCCACCGGCGTGCCTGGGGCGGTCAGCAACCAGCCTCCCGTGCCGGCGCAAGCGCCCATCACCGGCGCCAGCGCCCCGCTGCAGGCGGCCCAAGGCGCGGGTGCCAACAGCTCCAGCCGCCGCGACAGCGTGACCAATTTCGAACTCGACAAGACGGTGCGCGTGGTGCGGCAAGCCAGCGGCGGTGTGCGCCGCTTGTCCACCGCGGTGGTGCTCAACCACCGCACCAAGGTGGACGCCAAGGGCAAGACCACCACGGAGCCCGTTCCCGAGGCCGAGGTCGAGCGCCTGACCGCCTTGGTGCGCGAAGCCATCGGCTACAACGCGCAGCGCGGCGACAGCCTGCAAATCCTCAGCGCCCCCTTCGTGAAGCCCGACATCGAGGAGGTGAACGTCCCGCTGCTGCAGCAACCCTGGGTGCGCGACCTGGTCGGCTCCGGGGCGGTTCCGCTGGCCTTGGTGCTGGTGGCGCTCATCGTGGTGTTCGGCATGGTGCGCCCGGCCATCAAGGCCGCCTACCCCGATGATCCGAAAGATCTGGTCAAGACCGTCCCCGCGGGTGCACAGTTGAGCGAGGTGGTGGGCGACACGCCCCAACTGGAGGGCCCGAAAGCCGAATTGGGCCTGCCCGCACTGGAAGCGCCCATCGACGCCACCAAACTCGAGCGCGCCCGCATGATGGCGCAGGGTAACCCCCTGGCGGTGGCCAACATCGTGCGCGCCTGGATGAACGGCGAAGAGCCGACCGTCGGCTGAGGAGCAGAACATGGACGACAAAGGGGTCGAAGACGCCGCCATCCTCTTGATGACCTTGGGCGAGGAGGAGGCCTCCGAGGTGTTCAAGCACTTGGCACCGAAAGAGGTGCAAAAGCTGGGCGAAACCATCGCCAAGCTCAAGGTGGTGCCGCGCACCCGCGTGGAAGACGTGCTGGAACGCTTCGAGAAAGTGGCCGGCACGCAAAGCATGCTGGTCAGCGACACCGACGAGTACGTGCGCCAGGTGCTTCGCAAGGCCCTCGGGGAAGACAAGGCCAACCTGCTGCTGGACCGCATCCTGCAAGGCAGCGATGTGTCGTCCATCGAGAGTTTGAAGTGGATGGACCCGGTGTCGGTGGCCGAATTGCTGCGCAACGAACACCCACAAATCGTGGCCGCCATCTTGTCGCACCTGGAGTTCGATCAAGTGGCCGACGTGCTCAAGCAGTGGACGGAGCGACACCGCAACGAGGTGCTCATCCGCATCGCCACCCTCGATGGCGTGCAACCCACGGCCCTGAAGGACCTCAACGAGGTGATGAGCCAAATCTTGTCGGGCGGAGACCGCATGAAGCGCAGCAGCCTGGGCGGCGTCAAGAGCGCGGCGGAAATCATCAACATGATGGGCTCCAGCGTGGAGGCCTCGGCGCTGGACTACATCCGCGAGCTCGACAGCGAGTTGGCGCAGAAGATCATGGACAACATGTTCACGTTCGACGACCTGGAAAAGGTCGACGACAAGGGCATCCAGTCCCTGCTCAAGGAGGTGCAGTCCGAGTCGCTGGTGCTGGCCCTCAAGGGCGCCAGCCCCGACCTGCGCGAGAAGATCTTCCGCAACATGTCCACGCGGGCGGCCGAAACCCTGCGCGAAGACCTCGAAAGCCGCGGTCCGGTGCGCCTGTCCGAGGTGGAAGCCGAGCAAAAGGAAATGCTCAAGATCGTTCGCCGCTTGGTCGACGAAGGCCAGATCGTGCTGGCCACCGGCGGCGACGACCAGTTCCTGTAAGGTGCGGACGTCTGAACCATGCCTGGGTTCTCCCCCATGAGCGCCAAGCCCGTCAAGAACGTGCCCCCTCCCCAGGGTGGCACCCACAAGCCTGCCAGCACCTACGGGCGCTTTATCCCGCGCGAGGAGATCGAGCAGGTTCAACCCTGGCGACCCGACGCGCTCGGCGGCCTCGGCAAGCCACGACCGCCCCTGTCTGCCCCCGCCGCGCCAGCAGCCCCAGCCCCGGCAGCCGCCCCCACGCCGCCGCCGCCCGACCCCCGCGAGTTGCTGGCTGCCGCCCGACAAGCCGGCTACCAGGATGGCTTGCGCGATGGCCAAGCCAGCGCCGACGCCTTCAAGCAGGTGCACGCGCGGCAGGTGGCGACTCAAATCGGTGCGCTCGTGGCCAGCTTCGATCAAGCGCTGAGCCAGATCGAACAGCACATGGCCGATGCGCTCACCCGCGCCGCGGTGGAGCTCGCCCAACAGGTGGTGCGGGCCGAGCTTCAGCAGCACCCCGAGCACATCGCCCGCGTGGCGCACGAGGCCGTCGAGACCCTGATGCTCAACGCCCGGCATGTGCGCGTTTACGTCCACCCGGACGACCTCCCCTTGGTGCAAGACGGCGCTGCCGACACCCTGCGCAGCCGCGGGGCCCAATTGGTGGCGGACGACGCCTTGGAGCGCGGTGGCTGCCGCGTGGACAGCGACATCGCCAGCGTCGACGCCCTCATCGCCCACCGCTGGCAGCAAGCCGCCGCCCAACTGGGCCAGAATACCCCGTGGGGCCCCGCACCCACGGGCGACAGCCTGGTGGAGCCGGACGAATCGTGACCGCCCCCGGCGCCCCCATGAGCACCGCTGAGCGCACGGCCCGGTGGCGACTGTTTTTGGCCGACCTGCAGGCGCACGCCAGCGAACCCCTGGCGCTGGAGGCCGAGGGCAAGCTCACCCGGGTGGCCGGCTTGGTGCTGGAAGCCAGCGGCGTGAACGCCCCGGTGGGCGCCCTGTGCGAGATCCACCGCCCCGATGCCCGCCCGGGCGAGCGCGCTGCCCGGGCAGAGGTGGTGGGCTTCGGCAACGACCGCGCTTTCCTCATGCCCACGGACGAGCTGCAAGGCCTGTCCAGCGGTGCTCGCGTGCGCGTGCGCAGCACGCCGCCCCGCCCGCCACGCTTGGGCGAGCCGCGCCACCCTTGGCGCCGCGACGCCGACCGCGGCTTGCACCTGCCCATGGGCGCCGGCCTGTTGGGCCGCGTGGTGGACGCCTTCGGGCACCCCATGGACCGCCGCGGGCCGTTGGAGCATGTCGAGCGCGCCCCCATGGCCCGCCGCCCCATCAACGCCATGGACCGCGACCCGGTGCGCACCCCGCTGGACACCGGCGTGCGCGCCATCAACGCCTTGCTCACCGTCGGCCGCGGCCAGCGCCTGGGCCTGTTCGCCGGCACCGGCGTGGGCAAGTCGGTGCTGCTGGGCATGATGGCCCGATACACGCAGGCCGATGTCATCGTGGTCGGCCTCATTGGCGAACGCGGCCGCGAAGTCAAAGAGTTCATCGAAGACATCCTGGAAGAAGAAGGCCTGGCCCGCAGCGTGGTCGTCGCCGCCCCGGCCGACGCGCCCCCATTGGTGCGCATGCAGGGCGCCGCGTACGCCTCGGCCATCGCCGAGCACTTCCGCGACCAAGGCCTGCACGTGCTGCTGCTGATGGACAGCCTCACCCGCTACGCCCAAGCGCAGCGCGAGATCGCCTTGGCCATCGGCGAGCCGCCCGCCACCAAGGGCTACCCGCCCAGCTGCTTCGCCAAGCTGCCCATGCTGGTGGAGCGCAGCGGCAACGGCGTGGCTGGCGGCGGCAGCATCACGGCCTTCTACACGGTGCTCAGCGAAGGCGACGACCAGCAAGACCCCATCGCCGACGCGGCCCGCGGCATCTTGGATGGCCACTTCGTGCTCAGCCGCGAGTTGGCCGAGGCCGGCCATTACCCGGCCATCGACGTCGAGCGCTCCATCAGCCGCGTGATGACGGCGGTGGCCCCCTCCATCCATGTCGAGCAGGCACGGCGCTTTCGCCAATTGCTGGCCAAGTACAACAAAGCGCGCGACCTGATTCAGATTGGCGCCTACGCTCCTGGCAGCGACCCCGAACTGGACTTGGCCGTGCGCCTGTTGCCCGCCATGAACCAGCTGCTGCAGCAAGACATGCACACCGCGGCACCGCTGGCCGTGTCCGTCGCCCAGATGAGCGCTGTGCTGAGCACGGCCACCGGCGCTTGAGATGGCCAACCTGGACACCCTGCAACTGGTGCTGCGGCAGGCCGAGCGTGAGCGCGACCAAGCCCAGGCCCTGATGCTGCAAGCCCAAGCCCGGGCCAACCAAGCGCGTGCCCAGGCGCAAGACCTGCATCGCTACCAGGGCGAGTACGACGCCCGCTGGCACCAGCAGTTCCAGCACAGCAACACCGGCATCGAAACCCTGCAGAACTACCGCCGCTTCGGCGACCGACTGGGCGAGGCCATCGCCCAGCAGGGCCAGTTGGCCACCGTGCTCGAAGGTCGCCTGGACTTGGCCCGTCAAGCCCTTCAAGACAAGGAAATGCGCGTCGCGGCCATCCGCAAACTCATCGAGCGGCGCTGGGCCGAGGCCCAGCGACTGGCCGCTCGGCAAGAGCAAAAAGCCAACGACGAATTCGGCCAACGCCGCCTGGGCGCCCCAGGCGCCGCCCTGCGCCCCTGAGCGCCGTCCACCATGCCCATCGCCAACCGCCCCGATCCCCTGCTGCCCCTGGGTGGCGCCCCGAACCCACGGGCCACGCTTCCAGGCACGACCGTGAGCACCGACCGTGGCCCCGGCTTCGCCGATTGGCTGGCGCGCGCGCGCCCCGAACCGGTGCGCCCACCCGCTGCGGCCCAACAGCCCCCAAGGCCTGAGCGTGCCGAACGCGCCAACCCCTCGCCCCAGCCCGCGAGCCCGCCTGCGCGCTCCCCCGACAGCCGCGCCGCGCAGCGGCCCCACGAACCGTTCAACCACGCCGCCGACGAACCCGAGCGCGCCCCCATGCACGCCGCGAACGTAGCTGCGGCGCTGGGCACCGAAGGCCCCGACGAGGCCCCCGAGCCCGCTGAAGACGCCTCGGGCACGAAACCGCTCAGCGCCGACCATGCAGAGCCCGCGATCCAGGCCTTCAGTTCCGACGTGCCCCAACCACGATCGGCAGAAGCCGGCCAGCCCACCGGCCTGGCGCTGCCGGCGGCCGCAGCATCCGCCACGGCCAGCGACGTGACGACCGATGCGGAGGCGACAGCAGCCTCCCTCTCGCTCCACCCTTGGGCCGCCTCGGGACGCGCCAGGGGACCGACGTCGACCGGAGCGGCAGCGGAGGGCCACGCACCGCCCGAGCCGCCCTCGTCCGCCGCCGACCTCGACGACGCTCAGGGCTTGGGCCGCCCCGACCCCATGCGACGCGGTGCCAGTCCTCGCGCCGCGGGGCGGGGCACGCCAGAGCCAACCGACACGGCGGCCATGGCGACGTCGGCCACGGCGCCGGGGGCAGGCACGCCGCGGAGCGATGGCGAGCTGGGCCTGCGAGCCGCACGGGGCGGTCGCGACGCCTTGCCGGAACGCGGATGGCGCGCCGAAGCGGTGAACGCCGGCACACCGCTCGCCAGCAGCGGGGCCGATCCATCCGCCAGCCTGCGCCTGGGCGGCTCCTCGCTGGCCCCCACACCGGCCGCCGCTGCGTTGGCGCCTCCGTTGGACCATCCCGACTTTGCGGCCGCGCTGGGGGCGCAAGTGGCGGTTTGGGCCCGGGATGGCCAGCATGAAGCCGAATTGCGTCTGAACCCCGGCAGCCTGGGCGCCGTGCAGGTGTGGATCGGTGTGGAAGGCGGGCAAGCCCAAGTGCGCTTCACCGCCGACCTGGGCAGCACCCGCGATGCGCTGCAAGCCGCCCTGCCCGACTTGGCCCAGGCCCTCGCCCGAGAAGGGCTGCAACTCGGCGGGGCCGACGTGCAAAGCCGCCAACAGCGCGGCGAGTCCCCGCCGAGCGAACGCCGTTCAGGGGACCGCGGCCCGCGCGGCGCGCAGCAGGCGGTCGTGGGCTTGGAGGGCCTGCCCCCACCCCGCCCGGCGGGCCGCGGCTTGCTCGACCTTTACGCCTGATTTCCGTGCCTGATTTCGCGATGGTCTACCGTTGTCGCGCCGAATAATCGGAACCACACCCTGGAGAACCCATGGCCACCGCTGCCCCTGAAGCCGCTGCCGCTGCCCCTCCCGCTGGAGGCGGCAAAAAGAAGCTGATCATGATCATCGTGATCGTGCTGGTGGTCGTGCTCATCGGTGCTGGCGCGGCCGTGATGCTGCTCAAAAAGAAGCCCAAGGCCGAAGAAGGCGACGAGGAAGCCGACGGCACGCCCGCGGCGGCCGAGGTGCACAAAGCCAAACCCAGCGCGCCCCCCGTGTACCTGCCGCTCGACCCCTTCACGGTCAACCTGACCGACAAGGACGCCGACCGCTACGCCCAAGTCGGTGTCACGCTCGAAGTCGTCGACCAAAAGACCGCCGACCAACTCAAGGCCTACTTGCCGGCCATCCGTTCCGGCGTCATCGTCGTGCTGTCGCACAAAACCGCGGTCGATTTGCTGAGCCACGAGGGCAAGAAGAAGCTGCAGCACGAGATCCTGGCAGAGGCCGTGCGCCCGCTGGGCTACGAGTTGGAGCCGGAAGAAGCGCCTGCCGCCGACGAGGACGAAGAAGCCCCCAAGAAGAAGAAAAAGAAGAAGAAGGCCCCCGCGCTGCCGGTGACCCAGGTTCTGTTTTCGCAATTCATCGTGCAGTGACCGCTGCCGCCTCGGCCTCGCCATGAACCAACAAATCCTCTCGCAAGACGAAGTCGATGCCCTGCTTCAGGGCATCACGGGCGAGAGCCAGAAGCTCGAGCAGGAAGAAGTTCCTGAGGGCGGCATTCGCGAGTACCGCCTGGAGAGCCAGGAGCGGATCGTCCGTGGGCGCATGCCCACGATGGAAATCATCAACGAGCGCTTCGCCCGCAACATCCGCGTCGGCCTGTTCAACTTCATCCGCAAGAGCCCCGAAGTCGCCATCGGCGGCATCAAGGTGCACAAGTACAGCCACTTCCTGCGCGAGATCGTCGTCCCGACGAACTTCAACATCATGGCGGTCAAGCCGCTGCGCGGCTCGGGCTTGGTGGTGTGCGACCCGACCCTGGTGTTCGCCGTGATCGACGCCTTGTACGGGGGCCAGGGCAAGTTCCACGCGCGCATCGAGGGGCGCGACTTCTCGCCCACCGAGCAACGCGTCATCCAGCGCCTCATCGAAGTCATCACCGCCGAATACCACAAGGCCTGGCGCGGCATCTACCCGCTGGAGTTGGAGTACGTGCGCAGCGAAATGCAGCCGCAGTTCGCCACCATCGCCACGCCGTCGGAGATCGTGGTCTCCAGTTCGTTCACGCTGGAGGTCGGCGAGACCACCGGCACCATCTACTTCTGCACCCCCTACTCCACGCTGGAGCCCATTCGCGACGTGCTCTACAGCACCACGCAGGGCGACAGCACCGAGCCCGATCGCCGCTGGGTCAACCTGCTCAAGAACCAGATCCAGGCCGCCCAGGTCGAGCTGGTGGCCGAGCTGGGCACCGCCCCGGCCACGGTGGAGCAGTTGCTGGCCTTCAAGCCCGGGGACTTCATCGAACTCGACCTCGAAGCCATGATCAAGGCCAAGGTCGACGGGGTGCCCGTCTTCGATTGCCAGTACGGCACGAGCAACGGCAAGTACGCCATCAAGATCCACGAAATGCTGACCGGCTCGCAGGCCAGTTGGCTGGGAGCACGCAATGACGCCTGACGAACCGAGCACGGGCAGCGACGACCAGGACGCCCTGGCCGCGGAGTGGGCAGCGGCGCTGGCGGAGTCTGGCGCGGGTGGTGGAGGAAGCGATACCGCGGTGGTGGATGAACCTCCCCAGGTGGAACAGGTGGCGCCCGCCTCTTTCGCGAACTTCTCGCCCACGTCGCTGCCCAGCGGGGCCAACGACATCAACATGATCCTCGACATCCCGGTGCAACTCACCGTGGAGTTGGGGCGCACGCGCATCCCCATCAAGAACATCCTGCAACTCGCCCAGGGCTCGGTGGTCGAGCTGGACGCGCTGGCCGGCGAGCCCATGGACGTGCTCGTCAACGGCTACCTGATCGCCCAAGGCGAGGTCGTGGTGGTGAACGACAAGTTCGGCATCCGGCTGACCGACATCGTGACCCCTTCCGAGCGCATGCGCCGCCTGTCCAAGGGCCAATGAGGGCGCGCTCGATCGTTCGATAAGCCCCCGAACCCGGCCTCAAAAGCGGCGTTTTCGCCAAGGTCTCGCTGCCCACAATGGGCTGCATGACGACCTCCTCCTGGCTCCCCGCGCTGTGGTTCCTGGCCATCCTGGCGCTCATCCCAGTGGCGCTGTGGCTGCTCAAACGCTCGCCCTTGCCCTTGGCGGGCTTGCAGCCCGGCCTGCGGGTGGTGGGCGTCACCAGCCTGGGTCCGGGTCAACGCCTGCTGACGGTGGAGCTGGGCGAGGGCGCGTCACGCCGTTGGCTGCTGCTGGGCGCCACGGCCCAACACATCAACCTGCTGACCGAGTTGCCGCCGCAGGACTTGCCCGCGCCCGAGCGGGTGAGCTTTGCCAAGCTGCTGCAGCGCGCGCGCGGAGGTCAACCATGAAGCGCACCCTCACGGCCGCAGGCCTGCTTTTGGCGGCAGGCGCTGGCTGGGCTCAGTCGGCCGGTAACCTGCCCGTGCTGGTGGGCCAAGGCAGCGGCGGCACCAGCTACTCGGTGCCCATCCAGACCCTGCTGTTCTTCACCGCCTTGGGCTTCTTGCCCGCGGTGCTGCTGATGATGACGGGCTTCACGCGCATCGTCATCGTGCTGAGCCTGATGCGCCAAGCCCTGGGCACGCAGGCCGCGCCGCCCAACCAAGTCATCATCGGCTTGAGCTTGTTCCTGACCTTCTTCGTCATGAGCCCGACGCTCGACAAGGTCTACGCCGAGGCTTGGCAGCCCTACTCCACGGGGCAAATCGGTTTCGACCAGGCGCTGGAGAAGGCCCAAGCCCCGATGCGCGCCTTCATGCTGAAGCAAACCCGGCAGAGCGACCTCGCCTTGTTCTCGCGCCTGGCCAAAGTGGACAACGCGGTCAAAGCCGAAGACGTTCCCTTCCGCGTGCTCGTGCCCGCCTTCGTCACCAGCGAGCTGAAGACGGCGTTCCAGATCGGCTTCATGATCTTCATCCCCTTCTTGGTCATCGACATGATCGTGGCCAGCGTATTGATGAGCTTGGGGATGATGATGCTGTCGCCCGTGTTGGTGGCCCTGCCCTTCAAGCTGATGCTCTTCGTGCTGGCCGACGGCTGGAACTTGCTCATCGGCTCGCTGGCGGCGTCGTTTGCCGTATGACAGGCCCCCAGGCTCCGGGCCTGCGGCCCTCCTCCACCCCCCGAGGGGGCCCTCCGGGCTTGGGGCGGCCCGGCGCCCTTCCGCTTGGCCCCCAGGCTCCGGGCCTGCGTCCCTCCTCCACCCCCCGAGGGGGCCCTCCGGGCTTGGGGCGGCCCGGCGCCCTTCGGTCACGTTAGGTCGCTATGGATCCCCAACAAGTTTTCACCATCGGCCAGCAGGCGTTGTGGATGCTGCTGCTGGTCGCTGCGCCGGTGCTGGGCGTCATCCTCGTGGTCGGCGTGGTCATCAGCGTGCTGCAAGCCGCCACGCAGATCAACGAAGCCACCCTGTCCTTCGTGCCCAAGATCCTGGCGGCCATGGCCGTGCTGGCCCTGGCTGGGCCGTGGATGGTGACGCAGTTGGTCGAGTACATCCAGCGCGTGCTGCAAGGCATCCCAGGCGCCATCGCCTGAGCGACCTCCGCCATGATCGGGTTCACCGAAGCCGACATCCTGGCGTGGCTCAACCCGCTGCTGTGGCCTTTCATCCGCTGCCTGGCGCTGTTGGCCGGCATGCCGCTGTTCAGCCAACGGAACGTGCCGCTGCCGGTTCGCATCGGCTTGGCGCTGTTTTTCTCCATCGCGGCCCAACCGAGCCTGCCGCCCATGCCGCCGCTGCCGCTGGACAGCCCGCCCCTGCTGCTGATGCTCGTGGCGCAGCAGTTGCTCATCGGCCTCACCATGGGGTTTGCCGTGCGGCTGGCGTTCGCGGCCCTGGAGTTTGCGGGGGAAGTGATCGGTCTGCAGATGGGCTTGAACTTCGCCGGTTTCTTCGACCCAGCCACGGGCGGTCAAGGCACGGCCACCGCCCGTTTCCTCGGCACCATGATGGCGTTTTTGTTCGTGGTCACCAACGGGCACCTGCTGCTGATCCAAGCGCTGGCCGCCAGCTTTCACAGCTTCCCGGTGGGCGCCGAGCCCTTCGCGTTCTTGCGCGCCGTCCAGCCGCAGGTGTGGGGCGCCGAGATCTTTCGCATGGGGCTGTGGGTGGCCCTGCCTCTGGTGGCCCTGCTGCTGTTCGTCAACCTGATGTTGGGCGTGATCGCCCGCGTGGCGCCTCAACTCAACATCTTCGCCATCGGCTTTCCCATCACGGTGAGTGTGGGACTGCTGGGCCTGATGGCCACGCTGCCGCTGATGCAAACCCCACTGGCTGCGGTGCTGGACCGCATGCTGGGGGCGTTCAACTGATCAACTCGGCACCAGGCCGTGGCGGATGGCGTAGACCGTGAGCTCGGCGTTGTTGCGCAACTCCAGCTTTTCGAGCACGCGCGCCCGGTAGACGCTGACGGTCTTCGGGCTCAGCATCAGCTCGTTGGCGATGTCGGACAAGCGCTTGCCCGAGGCGATCATGGTCAGCGTTTGCAACTCGCGATCCGACAGCCGGTCGTGCGCTTGATCGGGCTCCGGCGCGGTGAGGCTTTCCACCAGCATCTGCGCAATCTCGGGCGTCACGTACTTGCGGCCTTGCGCCACCATGCGCACCGCCCCGACCAGATCGCTGGGGTCGCCGCCCTTGTTGACATAGCCGAACGCACCCGCCCGCAAGCACCGGATGGCGTACTGCTCCTCGGGGTACATCGACACCACCAGGGTGCGCAGGGCTTCGCCCGTGTCTTTGAGGGACTGCAACACGTCCAGTCCGCTGCGGCCCGGTAGGTTGACGTCCAGCACCAGCACGTCGGCCTGCCCACCATTGCGCAACCACTCGCGCAAGCCCCCGTAGTCGGCCACCTCACCCACCACCTGCAAGTCGCCCGCGTCGTTCAGGGTGTCTCGGATGCCTCGGCGGATGAGGGCATGGTCGTCGCACAGCAGCACGCGGGTGCTCATCGGGCTTCCTCCAGCCATTCGGCATCCATGTCGATCTCCGTGTCGTTCCCTGCGGCGAGCACGGGCAACGACAACAACAAACGCGTGCCCGCCCCCGGGGCCGAGCTCAGGTCCAGCCAAGCCCCCACCGACGCAGCCCGCTCGCGCAAGCCGCGCAAACCTAGCCCTGCGGTCGGCGGCAAGGCCGCCACGTTCATGCCAACGCCATCGTCGCGCACCTCCACGGTGAGCACGCCGCCCGCCCAAGCCAGTTCGACCGTCACCCGCGTGGCCCGCGCGTGCTTGGCCACGTTGTGCAGGGCCTCCTGCACGAAACGATAAGCCACCAGGGCACGCTCCTCGTCCAGGGGGATGTCCGCATCCGACACCAGTTGGGCTTGGATGCCCTCCTGCTGGCGTTCGAACTGCCCGATCAACCAGTGCAAGGCCGGCACCAGGCCCTCTTGCAGGATGGGGGGTCGCAAGTTCAACATCAGCCGGCGGCTTGCCGCGATGGCCACATCCAAGGTCGCCATGGCCTGCTCGGCACGAGCCGCCTGGGACGGCTGACCGTGGCGCGCCAGCCACGCCAAATCGAACTTCAGGGCCGTGAGCGCGCTGCCCACGTCATCGTGCAATTCCCGAGCCATCGCGGCACGCTCGGCCTCGATGTGCGCTTGCAGGTGGCGGGTCAAAGCCTGCAGTTGCCGCTGGCTCTCGCGCAGGGCCTCGTGGGCCTGGTCGCGGGCCTGTTGGGCTTGCGCAGCCCGGATGGCCTGCTGCAAGGCCGGGGCCAGCCGCTTCAGGTGCGTCTTGAGCAGGTAGTCGGCCGCGCCCTCGCGCATGGCCTCCACTGCGGTTTCTTCACCAATCTCCCCCGACACCAAAAGGAAGGGGATGGACGCCCGCGCCGCGCGCAGCGCGCGAAGCACTTCCAAACCTGACGTGCCCGGCAACTGGTAGTCGCACACGATCGCGTCCCAAGGCTCGGAGAGCGCCTGCAGCACCTCGGGCAGGGTGTCCACGCGCCGCCAGAGCACCGACACACCGGCCTGGGCCAGCAGGGCCTGGATCATCAGGTGGTCCAACTCGGAATCCTCGACGTGAAGCACCCGCCAAACGGGGGCCGAGGTCGCGCGTTGCGGTGGGGGATTCATGCGCGGCAGTATGCCCACAGCCCGCCGGCGGGCCGGGTCGAAGCCGTGAATGGCACCCCATAGGTGCGCCATAGGCCACAACCCGGAGGGATTACCCTAGCGGCGACCCATGCCGACAAGGCCAAGCTTGGGATAGGCTAATGCCGCCTTGAGCAGATTCGCCACGGGGCGAATCAGCAGCAAGGCCACGGAGGCTCCATGCAGGATCCATCACCGAACAACGACCCGCCGTACGCCGATTTCGGCGCCGACGCCGCCGGACCCAACGGGCCGGCGATGCACTTCATGCTGTCGGCCGAGTTGCAAGACCACCTGATGTCCGTTGTCAACGACTTGGAACGCTTGTTGCGACTTTTGGAGGATGCAGGTGAGTCTTTGTCCACACACTTTTTCTCGGCGTCAACGCACGTCCAGGACTTGGCTGAGAAGATCAGCGATGGCGGGGCCCTGCCCCCCGGTTCGCTGGCGCCCGTTTTGCAGGACATCGCTGGCGCCGTGACCGCGATGCAGTTCCAAGACATGTCCACGCAACTGATCAACCACACCATGCTGCGCATCCGAAGCTGCTCCGACCGACTCGCCAGCGATGCTTTTGGCGACGACGGCGACGGCTCGGCCGCGATCGTCGAGGCGCCGCTGCGCCCGAACCCGGTGACCCAAGACGAAGTCGATGCCGGCTCCGTCGAACTTTTCTGACGCTGAACTGATCCCGAAACGGAGAAACCAACATGCCTTCCATCCTTGCCGTTGACGATTCCGCCTCCATGCGTCAGATGGTGACTTTCACGCTGAAGAATGCCGGGTTCAATGTGGTCGAGGCGGTGGACGGTCAAGACGCCTGGGAAAAGGCCAGCCAACGCGACTTTGACCTCGTCCTGACCGACCAGAACATGCCGCGCATGGACGGCATCAGCCTGACCAAGAAGCTGCGCGAGAGCCCGAAGTTCAAGACCACCCCCATCCTGATCCTGACCACGGAATCCAGCGATGCCATGAAGCAGGCCGGGCGCGCGGCCGGCGCCACGGGCTGGCTCGTGAAACCTTTCGACCCCGCGAAGCTGATCGAGGTCATTGGCAAGGTCATCAAGTAAGTCAAGCCGGAGCAGGCCATGGGTGAAATGACCAACGAAGGCAGCAACCTCGGGGCCGGCATCGACCTCAGCCAGTTCTACCAAGTCTTCTTCGAGGAAGCCGGCGAGAACCTGGACAACATGGAGCAGTTGCTGCTCAATGTGAATGTCGACGCTGCCGACGACGAAGAGTTGAACGCCATCTTCCGGTGCGCCCACTCCATCAAGGGCGGCGCGGCCACGTTTGGCTTCAACGACGTGGCCGAGTTGACCCACATCATGGAGACGCTGCTCGACAAACTGCGCCGCCACGAGTTGCAGCCCACCACCCAGATGGTCGACATCCTGCTGCAATCCGGCGATGCGTTGCGCGGCCTCCTGGCCCGGCACGCCGGCACCAGCACCGAGTTGTTGGACAGCTCCGGCTTGGTGGCCAGCATCAAGACCCTCGTTGACGGCGGCACCCTCGAAGGCGGCGCCCCCGTGGTCACGTCAGCGCCGGCGCCGGCACCTGCGGCTTCGGTGATCCACGACGACCAGTTGCCCGACGACGGCAAGCGGTACCTCGAACTGCAGGTCGGACCCCTGAACAACCCGGCACAGGCCGACAACCTGATCGAGTTGTTCAAGGAAATCACCGACCTGGGACAAATCGACATGCTCGACGGTGGCCAATCCGCCGACGGCATGCGTCGCTTCAAGGTCGTGACGACCGCCAATGACAACGACCTGCTCGACCTGTTCACCTTCCATGTGGCGCGCGAACAGGTCAAGATCATCCCGCTGAGCAAGGGCTACGGCTTCTACGACGGTGCCCCTGGCGCGCCCAGGGCCTCCGCCAAGCCGGCCGCAGCGGCGCCCGCTGACGCGAGCTACGGCTTCTTCGACGATGCGCCCGGGGCGCCAGGCGCCTCTTCGGCGGCCCCGGCGCCGGTCCAGCCGCCCGTCGCCGCCGCCCCCGCACCGACCACGGCCGTGGTGGCAGCCCCCAAGCCGGCGGCCCGGGCGGAAGCACGCCCCGCGGCCACGACCGACCAGTCCACCCTGCGCGTGTCCATCGAGAAGGTGGATCAGCTCATCAACCTGGTGGGCGAACTGGTCATCACCCAAGCCATGCTGGCGCAAAACAGCCGCGACGTGGACCCGGGCCTGTACCAACAGCTCACGGCCGGCCTGCCCGACCTGGAGCGCAACACCCGCGACCTGCAAGAAGCGGTGATGTCGATCCGCATGATCCCCATGTCGGTCGTCTTCAACCGCTTCCCGCGCATGTTGCGCGACTTGGCGGCCAA
Organism: Inhella sp.; assembly: GCF_027532025.1. Lineage (GTDB taxonomy): Bacteria > Pseudomonadota > Gammaproteobacteria > Burkholderiales > Burkholderiaceae_C > Inhella. Next base: position 44,043 of record NZ_JAPZSY010000025.1, read on the forward strand.
GCTCGGCAAGAAGGTCGACCTGGTGACCCAAGGCGAAGCCACCGAACTTGACAAGAGCTTGGTGGAAAAGATCACCGACCCGCTGACCCACTTGGTGCGCAACAGCTGCGATCACGGCATCGAAATGCCCGCCGACCGCATGGCCAAGGGCAAGCCCGAGATGGGCACCATCACCCTGGTGGCCAGCCACCAAGGCGGCAGCATCGTCATCGAGGTGCGCGACGACGGCCGTGGCCTGAATCGCCAAAAGCTCATCAGCAAGGCCCAGGAAAAAGGCATCGATGCGCACGACGGCATGAGCGACGCCGAAGTGTGGAACCTGATCTTCGCGCCGGGCTTCTCCACGGCCGACCAAGTCACCGACGTGTCGGGCCGCGGCGTGGGCATGGACGTGGTCAAGAAGAACATCACCAGCTTGGGCGGGCACGTCGAGATCGACTCGGCCGAAGGCTACGGCATGAAGGTGTCGGTGCGCCTGCCGCTGACCCTGGCCATCATGGACGGCATGAGCGTGGGCGTGGGCGAAGAGGTCTACATCCTGCCGCTGTCGTCGGTGGTCGAGTCGTTCCAGGTCAAGGCCGACACCATCAAGACCGTGGCCGGCTCGGGCCGCATGGTGGAGGTGCGGGACGAGTTCATGCCCGTCATCGAGCTGGAGAAAATCTTCGACGTGCCGCGATTCGATTTCGAACACGTCTCCAACATCATGGTCGTGGTGGAAGCCGAAGGCGGGCGCGTGGCCCTGCTGGTGGATGAGTTGCTCGGCCAGCAGCAGGTTGTGGTCAAGAACCTCGAAGCCAATTACCGGAAGGTGAGCGACGTCTCGGGCGCCACCATCATGGGCGACGGTCGCGTGGCCCTGATCCTGGACATCGGCAGCCTGGTTCGCCGCTCCCGCCACTGAGCCCTCTCCTCTCTAGCCCACAAGGACTCCCATGGAACTCGTGCAAGCAGCCCCAGCCGGTCGGATGCTGACCATGGCCCACAGCGGCGAATACCTGACCTTCCGCCTCGGCACCGAGGAGTACGGCATCGACATCCTGAAGGTGCAGGAGATTCGCTCTTACGAAGCCCCCACGCGCATCGCGAACGCGGCAGGCTTCATCAAGGGCGTGGTGAATCTGCGGGGGGTCATCGTGCCCATCGTCGACCTGCGCGTGAAGCTGAATTGCCCGAGCTGCGAGATCAACAGCTTCACCGTGGTCATCGTGCTGAACGTGCGAGGCCGGGTCGTCGGGGCGGTGGTCGACTCGGTGAGCGACGTGCTCGAACTCACCAAGGAACAGATCCGCCAAGCGCCCGAGATGACGGCCGCCGCGGTGGACACCACCTACATCACGGGCATCGCCACGGTCAACGATCGCATGCTCATCCTCATGGACATCGAAGGCCTGATGAGCAGTTCCGACATGGGGCTCATCAGCGCCATCGCCTGAGGCCACCCGGCACCGCTTTCACCGCCGGCTCTTGGGGCGAGCGCCGCGCAAGACGCCACCGTGGTGGCCAGTGCCGCTGCAGTTCGGCGCCAACAAACGGGCATTCCGCCGAATGCCCCTGTTGAGCGACACCTTCACTCCACGCTGGCCTCGCGCAAGGTTTGAACCACGGGGCGGCGCAGGACGCCGCGCAAGCCCCACCAACCCGCACCCCACGCCAACAAGGCGCCGCCCACCACCGCCCCCAAGGGCACCCAAGGCTGCGGCCGCCAGGCGAACTGGAACACTTGCGTGGCGAGCAACGCCGCCACGACCAAGGCCAAAGCGCCTGCCAGCAAACCGGCCAAGGCCCCCAGCCCGAGCAACTCGCTGCGCTGCATGCGCGCCAGCAGGGTGCGTTCGGCGCCCATCGCGCGCATCAGGGCCGTTTCGCGCTGACGCACCTCGCGGCTGGCCGTCACGCTGCTGACCAAAACGACCAGCCCAGCCGCCAGCGTGAAGCCGAACAACAACTGCACCGCATCGGCCACCTGGCCCAGCACGCGCTGCACTTGCGCAATCTGTGCCGACACATCCACCAGGGTGAGGTTGGGGAACTGCGCACTCAGCCGCCGGTCCAAGCTGGCATCGGGCGGCGCACGGTAGGTGGCGATCCAGGTGCTGGGCACGGCCATCTCGGCCTGCTGAAAGATGACAAAGAAATTCACCCGCATGGAGCTCCAGTCCACGTGCCGCAGGTGGGTGATGGGGGCTTCCACGCGTTGCCCCGCCACGTCGAAGGCAAGACGGTCGCCGAGCTTCAAACCCAGTTCTTGAGCCAGCCCCTCTTCCACGCTCAGCCCGCCTTGGCGCCAGGTGCCACCCACGGTTTGGTTGTGGGTGGGCATGGCGTCGGCGTGGCTCAGGTTGAACTCGCGGTCGGTCAGGCGCTGCGCGCGCTCGGTGGCGAAACGCCGGCCGGCCACGGCCTCGTCGTTGATGGCCACCAAGCGCCCGCGGAACATGGGGTGCCAGTCCATCGGCTGCACGCCGGCAGCAGCCAGCGTGGCGCGAAACGGCTCGCCTTGCTCGGGCAGCAGGTTGATGACAAAGCGGTCAGGGCCACGCTCGGGCGTGGCCGCGCGCCAACTGTCGAGCAGATCGGTTCGCACCATCACCAAGATCACCAGCGCCAGCAAGCCCGTGCCCAGCGCGGCCACTTGCGCCACGGCGGCGCCGGGTCGCGAGGCCAACTGCTGCACCGCCAGCCGTAGCCAAACGGGGGCGTGCCGCCCCACGGCGCGGCGCAGCACCCACAGCGCCAGCCAAGCCACCCCGCTCAGCACCGCCGCGGCCACAGCAAAACCTGCGAGCGTGATGCCGCCCAGCTTCACGTCGCCCGCCACCAACATCAGCAAGCCGGCAAAACCGGCCAGCCCCAGCAAGGCCACCCACCAGGCGCCGCCCGCCACCTCGCCCAAGTCGCGGCGCAGCACGCGCAGCGGCGGCACTCCCGCCAAACGCAGCACCGGCGGCAAGCCAAAGGCCACCAACAGGCACAAGCCCAAGCCCAAGCCCAGGCCCACCGGCATGGCGCCCGGGGCGGGCAAGTTTGCCGACACCAGGCCTTGCAGCAGTTGCAGCAGCAAGGCTTGCACCGCCAAGCCGCCCAGCAGACCGAGCAAGGTCGCGCCCAGCCCGACCAACAAGAACTCCATCGCGTAGGCCGCGGCCACACGGGCCCGGCTCAGGCCCAAGACACGCAACATGGCGCATTCGTCCAAATGCCGCTGGGCGAAGTCACGCGCCGCCAACGCCACGGCCACCGCGCTGAGCACCGCCGCCAACAGGGCAACGAGGCTGAGGAATCGCTGCCCACGCGACAAGGTTTGGCTCAGCTCGGGCCGCCCCCCTTCGAGGTTTTCCACACGCGCGCCGCGCAGCCGTCCGGCGTCGATCTCGGCCCGCCAGCGCTCGCCCAGCGCCTGAACGTCTTTTTGCTGGGCGGGCGTGCCGGCCAGGGCCAGCCGGTAGCTGACGCGACTGGCGGGTTGCACCAACTGCGTGCGCGCCAAGTCGTCCAGGTGGAACATCACCCGGGGCGCGAAGGCCAGGAAGCCCGCCCCGCGGTCGGGCTCGTTGTTGATCACCCCGGCGATGCGCAGGGGCGCCTCGCCCACCCACAGGGTGTCGCCCATCGCCAAGTTCAGGCTGTCCAGCACGGCGGGGTCGACCCAAACGGTGCCCGGCACCGGGAACCGACCCCGCTCCCCGCCGCGCAAGGTCAATTCACCGCGCAAAGGGTACTGCGCATCCACCGCCTTCAAGGCCGCCAATCGGCTGGCCCCGCCGTGGGCGTCGTCGGCCCGCACCATGCTGGGGAAGTTGACCGTGTCGCTGTGCACCAAACCGCTGCCCTCGGCCTCGGCGCGCACCGAGGCGGGAACCGGCTTGTCGGTCAGCAGCACGAGATCCCCGCCGATCAGGGCCGCGGCGTCGCGTTGCAACCCGCGGTCCAGCCGATCCCCGAGAAAGGCGACGGCCGTGACGGCCGCCACCGCCAAGGCCACCCCCACGATGAGCAGGCGCAGATCGCCCGCCCGGGCGTCTCGCCACAGACGCCGACCCACCAGAGACCACAGAGAAGGAACGTTGTGCATGGCTGCATTCTGGCCAGCGTCCGGCGCCGCTGCACGGCGCAAGGCTTTGGCCCGCCCTCGGGTTGTCCCCTGGGACGAAAGTGCGACAAATGTCACGAAACATTCACCCCAACTGCGTAGGCTGCGAGCCCGTTGCCCGCGTGCCCACCCCCGCACGCTCTGGGCCGCACCCACCCCCTGACCTTGCCGAGACGGCCTCGTGGCCGCCTTGGCCTTGTTTTTGCCTGCTGGAGCGTCATGCACCCGAACCGATTCCGCGCTGCCCCCCGCAGCCCCCGCACCACGCTGGCCGTGGCCCTGTCCCTGACCCTGGCCGGCGCCCTGGCGCCCGCCAGCGCCGCGGTCGTCATCAGCCAGTTGTACGGGGGCGGCGGCAATTCGGGCGCGCCCTTCAACGCCGACTTCGTCGAGTTGCGCAACACGGGCAGCAGCCCGGTGACGCTGACCGGCTGGTCCTTGCAGTACGCCTCGGCCACCGGCAGCTCCTGGAGCCGCTTCAACCTGAGCGGCAGCATCCCGGCGGGCGGCTTCTTTTTGGTGCAGCTGGCTGGCGGGGCCAACGGCTCGCCCCTGCCGGTGGCGCCCGACCAAACCGGCACCGCCATCAACATGAGCGGCACCGCAGGCAAGCTGGCCTTGGTCGCCAACACCACCGCTTTGAGCGGCACCTGCCCCATCCCCAGCGCCACCGTGCTCGACTTCGTGGGCTACGGCAGCGCCAACTGCAGCGAAGGCGGCACCCCCGCCCCGGGCACGGCCAACGCCACGGGTCTGACCCGCGCCAACGCAGGCTGCACCGACACCCAGGTCAACGGCAGCGACTTCAGCGTCGTCACGCCCGCGCCCCGCCACAGCGGAACCGCCGCCCCAGCCTGCGGCGGTGCGGTCGAACCGCCGCCTCCGCCCCCGCCCCCGCCGCCGGCCCCTCCGCCTGCCGATGCGCCGCTGGAAACCTCCATCCCCGCCGTGCAAGGCACGGGCGCCAAGAGCCCGCTGGAAGGGCAAAACGTGGCCGTGCAAGGCGTGGTCACCCGCCTGATCAGCAACGGCTTCTTCCTTCAAGACCCGGCCGGTGACGGCAACCCCGCGACGTCCGACGGCATCTTCGTGTACACCGGCAGCACCAGCTACCCCGCCGCGGTCGTGGGGAATCGCCTGCGCGTCGTCGGCCGCGTCACCGAGTTCAACGTCGGCTCCACCAGCAACGCCCAAACCTTGGCCCGCCCCTTGACCGAGTTGACCAACCTCAGCGAGGTCAGCTTGCTGGGCACCGGCAGCGTGGTGCCCACCCCCATCACCTTGCCCCTGGGGCAAGGCGACTTGGAGCGTTACGAAGGCATGCTGGTCAGCATCTCAGGGCCGTTCACGATCAGCCAAAACGCCTTCCAGGCCCGCTACGGCCAAATCACCCTGGCCGCTGGAACGCGACTGGAGACCCCCACCAACCGCCACCGCCCCGGCAGCGCCCAAGCCTTGGCCTTGGCCCAAGCCAACGCGGCGCGGCGCCTCATCCTGGACGATGGCAGCAGCGCGCAATACCCCGCAACCACCCCTTACCTGAACGCCAGCGCCCTGCCGCGCACCGGTGACGTCCTCGTGGGCCCGTTGACCGGCGTCGTCGACTTCGGCTTGGCCACCGCCTCCAACGCCGGCCCCGCCGACTACAAGCTGCACCCCACCGTGGCCCCGCAGTTCGGCGTCGCCAACCCGCGCACGCCCTCGCCCGCGGCCGTGGGCGGCAACGTGAAGGTGGGCAGCTTCAACGTCCTGAACTACTTCACCACCTTCACCAACGGCCAGAACGTGGCCGGGCAAACGGGCCAAGGCTGCACGGTCGGCAGCAGCACCAGCGCCGGCAACTGCCGCGGGGCCGACAACGTGGCCGAGTTCGAGCGCCAACGCAGCAAGATCGTCGAAGCCCTGGCGGCCATCCATGCCGACGCCTTCGGCCTGATGGAGGTGCAAAACAACGGCACCGTGGCGCTGCAAAACCTCGTCGATGCGCTCAACGCCCGCGTGGGCGCAGGCACCTATGCCGTGGCCCCGACACCCGCGCAGGGCACCGGCACCGACGCCATCCGCACCGCCGTCATCTACAAGCCGGCGCGCATGACGGCCCTCACACCCACCAGCGACGCCAACCCCGTCCACGAGCGCCCGCCGCTGGCCCAACCCTTCGTGATGCCCAACGGCGAGCGCTTCGTGCTGGTGGTCAACCACCTCAAGAGCAAGGGCAGCTGCCCGGGCAGCAGCAGCGTCGGCAACACCGACAGCGGCGACGGCCAAGGCTGCTGGAACGCCCGGCGCGTGCAGCAAGCCCAGCGTCTGCGCAGCTTCGTGACCGAGGTGCAAACCGCCACCGGCATCCAGGACGCGCTGCTGGTGGGCGACTTCAACGCCTACGCCATGGAAGACCCGATCCACGATCTGACCAGCAACGGCTACGTGGACCTGATCGAGCGTTACGAGCCCGGGGCTTACTCGTACGTCTTCGACGCCGCCGCGGGCCGGTTGGACCACCTCATCGCCACGCCCAGCCTCGCCGCCAAGGCCGCTGGCGCCACCCACTGGCACATCAATGCCGACGAGGGCGAGTGGACCGACTACAACCTGGAAAACAAGGCCCCCGCCTTGTGCAGCGGCCAGACCTGCCCGCCGGACCTGTACGCCGCTGGCCCCTACCGCTCTTCCGACCACGACCCGATCGTCGCCGGCCTGAACATCTACAAGACTTTGGTGGCCGTCCCCAGCAGCACCAGCCTCACCGGCACGCCGGGCGATGACATCCTGGTCAGCGGCGCTGGCCGCCGCACCCTGACGGGCGGCGCCGGCAACGACCAGTTCCAGTTCAGCGCCAGCTTCACCGGCGGCGCCACCCTCACCGACTTCCAACCCGGTGCCGACACCATCCACCTGCGCGCTGTGCTGCAAGCCCTGGGCATCGCCAGCGCAACGCCCATCGCACAGGGTTACTTGAGCTGCCGCAGCAGTGGGGGCGACGCCGTCATCAGCCTCGACCCCGATGCCGCCGGACCCGCCCTGCCCCGCGCCATGCTTCTCATCAAAGGCCAGCCCTGCGCCGTGCTGCACCCCAGCAACTTCGTCTTCTGAACGCACCGAGACCCAGCACCATGTCCCTCCTGAAAACCCTCTTGGCCGCCCTCGTCCTGACCCTGGCGAGCGCGAGCGCCCAAGCCGAAGCCATCTACCGCTTCAACGGCGGCGCCGACTCCGGCAGCTTGACCGGCAGCAGCTACGAAGGCGAGTTCCGCTTCGACGACGTGGCCGCCGATTTCGACGGCTGGACCCTGCTCACCGACTTTCGGTTCATGGGCTTCGGCCTGGACCTCGGCCTGAGTGACGCCGACCCCACCGCCACGCCCGTGGCCTGGTTCGCGGCAGGGCAGTTTCTGGGCATCGACTACCGGTCCATCGGCGGTTCGGCCATGCCCAGTGTGACGCTGATGGCCGGCTTCTTCGACCTCAGCGAGGCCTACCTCGCCTACGGCAACGCCGCCGGCGTGGACGGCTTTGGTGGCCTGAACTTCCAACGCCTGACGGCCGAGGTGCCCGAACCCACCACCGCCGGTCTGCTGCTGCTCGGCCTGCTGGGCCTGGCCCAGCGCCGCCGCCGCTGAAACACACCCGTCGCGGCCCAGGCGCGGTGCATAATCCGCGCCCTGCTGCGGGTGTAGTTCAATGGTAGAACGGCAGCTTCCCAAGCTTCATACGAGGGTTCGATTCCCTTCACCCGCTCCAGACCCCTTCACAGCCAGAACCGGCTGGCCCCTTGAAGCCCGACCCACCACGCCGCATCAGCGGCGTTGTCGTTTCTGAAGCAAGTGGCACGCGAGGGCAGCGGCCGGGGGACGCGCCAGCCGCGAGTCACCGCCGTGCGCGCAGCGCCGGCACGGCCGCTTCCAACTCGTCGAACCAGCTCGGCCACAGGCGTTCGCCCACGTGGCGGGCGAAGGGGGCGAAGTGCCCCACGCGGCGCTGACCAATGTCGCGCGGGTGCAAGCGGCGCATTTCCGCGCGACCGGGCGCACTCGCGAAGGCGTCCACCAAGGCTTGCACGGCCCGCTCGGGCCCGAAGACCCAGTCGTCGCTGATGCACCAGAAGTGCGCCACGCCGCGCCAGTCGCGGGTGCACAGGCGTTGGGCCATGTCGGGGTCACCCAGGTAATAGTTGGGCAACTGCCCCCAACGCGACCAATCCAGCGCCGCGTCGGCGGGCAGGTCCTCGCCACCGCCCAACGCCACGCCGGGCAGGCGCCCCGTCCAGCACACCCAAGCGGGCACATAGCGGCGAAAGAAAAACCGCGCGCCCCAACGCTGATGGGCCGAGGGCCAGTGCTCGAAGTAGGGCAACTGCGCCCCCACGCACAGCGCGGCGTCGACGCCCGCCAGCGACGGTTGCAGGGGCAAGGCATGGCCACCGAGGGAGTGACCCACCCACACCACCGGCACCCCAGCCACGCGCGCCCGCGCCTGCACGGCGTCCAACGCCAGCGGCAGGTCGCGCAGCATCCACGACCGCATGCTCGCGCCCTCGGCCATCGCCGCGCGGGAGTCGGCCAAGCCGGCGTAGTCCAGGGTCAGGACGGCGTAGCCCCGGGCGGCCATCCAACGCGCCAGAGCCGCGTAAAAGCGCTGCGGAACACCCGTGGCCGGGGCGATGAGGGCGGCCGCCCGCCAAGCACGCCGCGGCTCGAACCAGCGCAGGGCCAGGTGGTGTTGTCCCCCCACGGGCAGCCATGCGGGCACCTCATCGTGCAGGGCATCGTCTTCCAAGCCCAGGCTGGCATGCAGTTGGACCAGGTTGGGCGACTGGGGCGCGGTCAACAGGGCAGACATCGGGGCAACTCCGGCAAAAACATCGAGGAGCCCATGCTAGAAAGTCAATGTTTTGTTGACTAGAACAGAGAAATGGCACACACCGGTTCTAAAACCTCACCAATGGCCGCAGGCCTGTCGCAGTTTCGGCCGCAGCTCGGGCTGGACGCCAATGCGCTGGAGCTGTTTGCCCGGGTGGTGCAAGCCGGCAGCTTTGCGCAAGCGGCCCGGCAATTGGGGCTGACGCGCGCGGCGGTGAGCCGCCGCATGGCCAGCATCGAGGCGCAAGCCGGGCACAAATTGCTGGCGCGCACCACGCGTTCGCTGGGGCTGACGGAGCCGGGTCGGCGCCTGGCGCAGCGGGCCAAGGCGGTTTTGGACGCCAGCGAGGCCGCCCGCGCCGCGCTGCGGGCATCGGGTGCGGCGTTGGCGGGCCGCCTGAGGCTGACCGCCGTGCCCAGCTTTGGCCGCGCCGTGTTGGTGCCCTTGCTGGCGGCGTTCCAGCGCGAGCATCCCGGGGTTCAGTTCGAGCTGCTGTTCACCGATCGCCGCGTGGACTTGCTCAGCGAAGGGGTGGACGTGGCGTTTCGCATCACGCACCAGCCGCCCGAAGACTGGGTGGCGGAGCGCCTGATGCCCCTGCGCGTGGGCGCCTACTCCGCCCCCGAAGCGACCGGCCCCTGGGACAGCCCCGAATCCCTGGCGAGCCGAACCCTGCTCGTGCTGGGACAAGCCCGCGACGAACTCCCCCTGGCCTGGCAGGCCGCCGACGGGCGCCGCTTGGCGCAGGTCTTGGAAGGCCGGCTGTGCACCTTCAGCGTGGACCTGGACAGCCTGGTGGGCTTGGCGCGTGCTGGCTTTGGCGTGGTGCTGGCCCCCGACTACTGCGTGGCCCACGACGTGCAAGCCGGCACCCTGGTGAACCGCCTGCCCGCCTGGCACCTGCCTTTGGCCGAGGGCAGTGAGCTCATGGCCCTGACCCTGCCGCACCCCTTGGTGAGCGAAGCCGCGCGGGCGCTGGTGCGTTTTGCACGTCAGCGGCTGGCCCCCTCCTCGGGTTGAGAGGGGAGCCCCTCCATGGGGCATGCCGCGCTCGCTCCGGCCGGCGCAAGACGCGCCGCATGCCCAGCCTGGTCCACCTGTTTCGTCCGGCCACCCCTTCGCCATGCAACCTCTCGGGAGCGCCCATGGTGGTTGGAACCTGGACGTGCATGCGGCGTGAAGCGGTCAACTGCCGTTCTCAGGCTCAGTGCAGCAACGCATCCACGTCCTGACCCGGGTCGCCTGCGGCCAGCAGGCGATCTCGCAGGTCGTCCAGGTCCAGGTGCATGTGCGCCACCAATTCAGGCACGGCCTGCTGCAGGGCCTCCACGGGGTCCAGCCCTTTCACCGCGGCATCGGCCAACACCTCGGCCAAGTGCAACACGGCCGCCATGCGAGAGAACGGGCGCCGCTCCAGCGGTTCGCTCGCATCCGTGAAGGCTCTCACCATCTCGTTGGGGAAGTGCCAATGCGCCGCCAGCGAGGCCGTGACGTGCGCATGGGTGCAGCCAAATCGATGTTGCTCGAGCGAGTAGCGGCTGCCCGGCTCACCGGCCAGGCGCTCAACCTCGGCCACTTGCTCGGGCGCGCTCAAGGCCATCAACAACTGACCGGTACGCAGCATCATGCCGGCCACGAACACTTCGTCGGCCTCCAAACGCACCAACTTGCCCAGGATGCGCGCGTAGGTGGCGGTGATGGCCGCGTGCCGCCAAACGTGGCGGCGATCCAAGCCCTGGACCTCGGGGAAGCGTCCGCTGATGGCGGCAGCCATGCTCAGGTTGCGCAGCATGGTCAGGCCCAAGGCGTTGGCGGCGTCCATGAGGGTGGACACGTTGTGCGATGGATTGAAGCGCGCGCTGTTGGCCAGGCGCAGCACGCGTGCGCTGAGCGTGGGGTCCTTTTCGATGAGATCGGCCAGGGCCCGCAGGCTGACGTTGGGATCGTCGAAGCTCTTGATCAAGCGCGCCGCCACCTCGGGCATCGGCCGCAACTGCGCGTGGTTGGCAAAGAAGGTCTCCGCGCTGGGCGGAATGGCAAGGGGTTGGGCGAGCGTCATGTCGGGTCCTTTCGTGCGCCGACGCTACCGCAACTCAGCCGCGCGGCCTGCGCAATTCGTCGCGCAATCGGTCGAGGCCAACCCGAGTCTCGGGGGCCACCGCCACGCGTGGCGCCGGCTTGATGGCGTGCCCCACGACGAACTCCAAGGTCAGCGCCAGGCGGCCGTCCGCGCCCGTCAAATGCGCCGCCATGGCGTCCCGCCAGCGCTGGCGCCAGCGTGGCGTACGGAGCCCCTTGTGGCGGTCGGCGTGCACATTGCCCCCCAAGGCCGCCAAGTCGCGCCACAGCGCATCGGCATCGGGCCAAGTCAGGGTCAAGCGTTCCTGGTCCATCACCGGCTCGGCGAACCCGGCCTCGACCAACAGGTCCCCGATGTCGTGCAGGTCCACCCAAGCGGGCGTGACCGGGCCCCAGCCCTCGGCGTTGTAGGCGCGGCGCAACTCCAGCAGGCTGTCGGGGCCCCAGCAGGAGAACAGCACGAAGCCGTCCACCGCGAGCGCCCGGTGCCAAGTGGCCAGGGCGGCTCTCAGGTTCGCCGCGCCGTGCAAGCCCAAGTTGGCCCACAGCAACTGCGCCTGCCCCTCGGGCAAAGCCTGAGGGGCCACCACCGTGGCAAGCGGCGCGCGCCAAGGCTGCCACCAAGCCGGACGCAGGCGGCGTGCCGCATCGGCATGCGCCTCCACCCAACTGTGTTGGGCCTCGGGGTAGCGACGGCGCAAGGCCGCATCGCCACCGCCCCACAGCGGTTGCCATTGCACGATCCGATGCACCGCCAGCTTGATCCAATCCAGCCGCTCGGCCATGCGCTCGGCCAGTTGGGCGTGCAGCCAAGGCGTTTCTCCCAGGGCCTGCCAGCGCCGCGCTTGCCGAGCCAGGGCCTGCGGGTGCAAGCGAGTCGCGCTCAGCAACGCGGGGTCGGCATCGGAAAACGGCGCAAGGATGGACATGGCAACGCAGTATCGTGCCGCCATGCTGCGCGCCGTGCTCGACCCCCGCCGGTGGCCCTTGCCTGGGGGCTGTCAGATCTGCCTGGCCTGGGGGCAAGACCGGCTGTGCCGGGACTGCGTGACCCGCTTTGCGCCGGCGCTGGACCGCTGCCCACGGTGCGCCTTGGTCCTGCGTGCCGGCGCCTGCCCCGACTGCCTGCGCGAGCCGCTGCCGCTGGACGCCACCGTGGCCGCGGTGGACTACGGCGCGCCCTGGGACGGCCTGGTGCATGGCCTGAAGTACCACGCCCGGCTGAGCGCCGGCATGGCGCTGGCCGACTTGCTGGCTGCCGCCGTGCGGCGTTCCGGGGTCGCCATGGACGGCGTGCAGTTGCTGCCGGTGCCGCTGCACCCCCAGCGCTTGGCCGAGCGCGGGCACAACCAAGCGCACGAGATCGCCCGCCACCTGTCGCGCGCCTTGGGTCTGCGCCTGCCATCGCCGCTCGTGCAGCGCCTGGCCGACACGCCGTCGCAGGCACTGGCGCCCGATCGGCAAACCCGGCAACAGCGCCTGCGGGAGGCCTTCGCGCTGCGCGCCGGCGCTTCCGTGGCCGGACAACATTGGGCATTGGTGGACGACGTGATGACGACTGGTGCGACGATGTCGGCTTTGGCCGCGCTGCTCCGGCGCCACGGCGCCGCGTCGGTCCAGGCATGGTGCGTGGCGCGCACCCCGCGTCCGACCGACTGACCCTCCGCATGTTCAACATCGTCCTCGTCCACCCCGAGATCCCACCCAACACGGGCAACGCCATCCGCTTGTCGGCCAACACCGGCTGCCGCCTGCACTTGGTGCGGCCGCTGGGCTTCAGCCTGGAAGACAAGCTGCTGCAACGCGCCGGGCTGGACTATCACGAGTACGCCGACCTGCGCGTGCACGACGATTGGGCCGCCTTCTTGGCGACCGAGCAGCCGCCACCCGAGCGCGTCTTCGCCTTCACCACCCGCGGCACCACCGGCTTCCATCGGGTGAGTTGGCAGGCGGGCGATTGGTTGGTGTTCGGCTCCGAGAGCGCGGGCTTGCCTGCCGACATCCAGAGCCAGATCGACGTCGCCCGCTGGCTGCGTTTGCCCATACGACCCCAGCAGCGCAGCCTGAACCTCAGCAATGCCGTGGCCGTGGCCGTGTTCGAAGCCTGGCGACAGCACGGTTACGAGGGCGCGGTGTGAGCTCCAACCCCCTGCCCCGCCATGCGTGGTGGCTGGTGCTGCGCGCCGGCCTGTCGGGCGAGCGACCGCCGGGGGCGGCGCTGCCCCAAGACGTGGCGCACTGGCACGCCCCGGCCCTGAACCCCAGCACCGTCGCCGCCTTTCACCGGCACCTGGGCTACGGCCCCGAAACCCCCGTGCCCCTGTGCCTGCATTACCTGTCGCTACAACGCGCCCAACTGGAGTGGATGCTCAGGCCCGCCTTCCCTCACCGGGTGGTCGGCATGGTGCACATGGCGCAGTCGATCACCGCCTTGGCGCCGTGGACGCTCGAGGCCCCGTTCGAGGTGCTGTTGAGTGCTCGGTCGGAGGGCAAGCGCAACGTGCGCTTGAACGCCGAACTGCTGCAGCACGGCGTTCCGGTGGTCCGCGCCTGGAGCCTGTACCGGCCACCGCGCGAGCCCGGCGCCCGACCGCTGCGCGACCGCGCCCCCGAACCGGCCCCCGACACGGAGCTTCAAGCCTGCTGGGACTTGCCGGCGAATGCCGGCGTGGCCTACGCCTGGATGTCTGGCGACGCCAATCCCATCCACCTGTGGCCCTGGACCGCGCGACGCCTGGGCATGGCCCAACCCATCATCCACGGCATGCACACCATGGCCCGTTGTGAAGCCGAATGGGCTCGCGCCGGCGGGCAAGCGCTCCAGCACCTGGAGTTGCAATTCCTGCGGCCGCTGGCTCTGCCCGGCTGGGCGGCGCTGTACGGCGAGCCCGCCGCGTTCGAGGTGTTCGGCCCCGCCGGTCGGTGCGCCAGCGGGTCAGCGGGCTGAGACGCCGGCCGCATCCACCTCGGCCCGCGGATCGCGCCCCATCAAGCGCGCCAGCGCCTCGGGCGGTGTCAGTCGAGCGGCCAGCAAGTCCACCACGGTGCGGGTGATGGGCAAGTCCAAGCCCAAAGCCTCGCCCCGAGCCAATACCGTTTGCGCGCTGTAAACGCCTTCGGCCACGTGACCCAGGCGAGCCAGCACCTCGTTCAAGGGCAAGCCTTGCGCCAAGAGCAGACCCACCTTGCGGTTGCGACTGAGATCGCCCGTGGCCGTCAGCACCAGGTCGCCCAGGCCCGACAAGCCGAGAAAAGTTTCCGCTCGAGCCCCCAGGGCCAGGCCCAAGCGGGTCATCTCGGCCAGGCCGCGGGTGAGCAAGGCCGCACGGGCGTTCAGCCCGGGTGCGTGGGCCCAATCGTCCGCGGCTTCGGCACGCTCGCGCAGCCCATCGGCCACCCCCGTGGCGATGGCCATCACGTTCTTCACGGCCCCCCCCACCTCCACCCCCACTGGGTCGGTGCTGGTGTAGACGCGCAGCCGCTCGCCATGGAACACGTCCACCGCCAGTTGCGCCACCTCGGGCCATTCGCTCGCGGCCACCAAGGCCGTGGCCTGACCCCGGGCCACCTCTTGCGCGAAGCTGGGCCCACTGAGGATGCCCACCCGCTCCCGCCCCACGGCGCGGGCGATCTCGTGCCCCAGCAGGCCCGTGCCCGCTTCGAAGCCCTTGCACAGCCACAACAACGGCGTGGCGCCCGTGCAGCGCTGCAGCGCCTCGCGCAAACCCGCCATCGGGCAGGCCACGACGATGCACCCGGCGCCCGCCAACGCGGCATCCCAGTCGGCCGTCAAGCGCAGGGCCGGCGGCAGCGCCACCTCGGGCAGGTAGCGGGCGTTGCGCCCGTCGGACTGCATCTGGGCCACCTGGGCGGCGTCGCGCGCCCACAGCGTGACGGTGTGGCGCGCCGCGGCCTGGATGGCGAGCGCCGTGCCCCAGGCTCCGGCGCCAAGAACGGTGAGTTGCATGGGCAAGAAAAAAGCGCGCCGGATGGGCGCGCTTTCATTGTGACCGGGCGATGGGCGCTCAGTTCGGCTGCTGGCCCGCCAGTTGTTGGGCACGCGCCTCCTGCTGGGCCTCGAACATGGCCTGG
This sequence comes from Inhella sp., assembly GCF_027532025.1. GTDB lineage: Bacteria > Pseudomonadota > Gammaproteobacteria > Burkholderiales > Burkholderiaceae_C > Inhella. Next base: position 59,167 of record NZ_JAPZSY010000025.1, read on the forward strand.
AAGTTGACCTCCGTCAACAGCACCGGGGGGAAACCGGCACGGGTGCAGACGTCGCTCACGATGGCGCGCAGGTAGGGGTAAATCATTTGCGGGCACACCACGCCCAGAATGCCCTCGACCTGCTCTTGCGGCACGTTGCGGATCTCGAAAATGCCCGCTTGCTTGGCCTCGACCAAGAACAAGGTCTTGTCGCTGACCTTGGTGTTCACCGTGGCCGTCACGCAGACTTCGAACACCCCGTCTTGGATGGGCTCGCCCGCCAAAGTCAGGTTGATGTCCACCTGCGGCTGCGAGGTATCCAGCAGCACCTGAGGGGAATTGGGCTGCTCCAGCGACAGGTCCTTCAGGTAGATGCGCTGGATGTTGAAGGTCGGGACGGCTTGGTTTTGTTCGTCGGCCATGGGGCTCTCGCGAAGGGATGGGGGTCGGTGAAAAAAGGCCCGCGTTGTGCACGCGGGCCGGTCGAGCGGCGCGATTGTCTCAGCCTTGCAGCAGCGGCAGCAGGCCGCCACGCTGGTCGAGGGCGACGAGGTCGTCGCAGCCCCCCACATGGGTGTCGCCGATGTAGATCTGTGGCACGGTGCGCCGCCCGGTGCGCGCCATCATGGCGTCGCGCTGGGCGGGGTCCAGGTCGATGCGAATCTCCTCGATCGACTCCACCCCTCGCGCCTTCAACAACTGCTTGGCACGGATGCAAAACGGGCACACCTGCGTGGTGTACATGGTCACGAGCGCCGGCATGGTCAGGCGCTCTTTTCGATGGGCAGGTTGGCCTCGCGCCAAGCGGCCAGGCCGCCGCTGAGCGAGACGGCGTTTTCGAAGCCGAGCTTGCGCAGCAGTCCCGCGGCGCGGCCCGCGCGCAGGCCCGACGGACACACCACCACCAAGGGCAAGGCCTTGTTGGTGGGCAGCGGTTTGGCACCGGCTTCGATCTGGCCCATGGGCAGGTGGCGCGAGCCCACCGCGTGGCCGGCGGCGTACTCGGCCGGCTCGCTCACGTCCAGCAAGACGGCCTTCTCGCGGTTGATGAGCCGCACCGCCTCGGCGGGCGACACCCCGGCCGACTTGCCGCTGAGGGTGGGCCACAAGAGCATCAAGCCCGAGCCGGCCGCCATCACGACCAAAAACCAGTTCTGAATCAGAAAGTCCACCGCGTGCACCGTGTTCGAGAAAACCTCGGATTTTAGGGAGCGGCGAATGCTGGCTTTCCGGCGCGGGTCATCGCGCTTCCTAGAATGCCGCCTTCACTTTGCTGCACCGCACCATGACCAAGCTCGTTTTGCTCCGCCACGGCGAATCCACCTGGAACCTGGAAAACCGCTTCACCGGCTGGACCGACGTGCCGCTCACCGCCACGGGCGTGGCGCAAGCGCAGGCCGCGGGCCGATTGCTCAAGGCCGAGGGCTACGACTTCGACGTGGCCTACACCTCGGTGTTGAGCCGCGCCATTTGGACCTTGTGGCACTGCCTGGACGGGATGGATCGCACCTGGCTGCCCATCCACCACCACTGGCGCCTGAACGAGCGCCACTACGGCGCGCTGCAAGGCCTGAACAAGAGCGACATGGCCAAGCAGTATGGCGACGAGCAGGTGCTGATCTGGCGCCGCAGCTACGACACGCCGCCGCCCGCGTTGGAAGCCAACGACCCCCGCAGCGAGCGCGGCGACCGGCGCTACGCCGGCGTGGACGTGCCGCTGACCGAATGCCTGAAGGACACCGTGGCCCGCGTGCTGCCGCACTGGGAAGGCGAAATCGCCCCGGCCATCAAGGCCGGCCAGCGCGTGCTGATCGCCGCGCACGGCAACTCCATCCGCGCGCTGGTCAAGCACCTCGACGGCATCGCCGACGACGCCATCGTGGGCGTGAACATCCCCAACGGCGTGCCGTTGGTCTACGAACTGGACGAGCAACTCAAACCCATCAAGAGTTACTACCTGGGCGACCAGGACGCCATCGCCGCCGCCGCTGCGGCGGTGGCCAACCAGGGCAAAAAGTAACTCAACAGGGGTCTTGCAAGGCCGCTTGGATGCGCTCGCGCGCCAAGTCGGCCAGCACCCGTCGCTCCAGGGCCTGGGTGTCGATCGCCGGCAAGATCGTCAGCTCGGCCGCCAGCCCGCGTGCGCTGGCGATGCGCCAAATCGACTGCAGCAGCGTCGTCTCCCCCACGTAGCAAGCCGCCTGCGCGAAGCGCTCGCCCGGCGCATGGAAGCGCAAGGCCAAGGGCAACAGCGGGGCGTCCACGCTGACAGCCGCCTGCAGCAGGTTCGCGTGGAAGGGCAACAGCGCCGGGCCGGTGCCCGTGGTGCCCTCGGGGAAGAGGGCCACGGTGTCGCCCGCCTTGAGCGCTTCGGCGCAGTGGTGCACCACCCTCAGCGCATCGCGCTTGCGCTCGCGCTCGATGAACAAGGTGCCTGCCGCGGCCACCATCCAACCGATGAGCGGCCAAGCGCGCACGTCGGCCTTGGAGACGAAGCGGGCCTGCGGCAACGCGGCGTGCACCACGGCGATGTCCAGCCAGCTCACATGGTTGGCCACGATCAAGGCGGCACGCGGCACCGGACCGCGTTGGTGCACCGTCAAGGCCAAGCCCAGGGCCCGCAGCAGGCCCGCGCTCCAGCGCTGGATGAAGCCCTGCCGCTGCACCGCATCGCGGCGCGGGAACAGCAGGGCCAGCACCAGCAGGCCGTGCAGCACATGCAGCAGCACGCGCAGCAGGCGCCAAACGGCGCGCAGCGAGCTCACCCGTGCACGCGCCGACCGGCCACCCAGGTGCCGAGCACACGGCCGGGCAACTCCAGGCCGCTGCGTCCGAACGCAAAGGGCGTGCTCTTGCCGCGACTGACCAGCGCCTCGGGCGTCACCGCCCAGCGCTGTGCGGGGTCGAACAGCACGAGGTCGGCGGCGGCGCCTTCGATCAAGCGGGCCTGGCGCCCGGCCACCTGAGCGGCGCGCTGGGTGACCGGCGCCAGGGCCTGGGGCAAGCCCAGGCCGCTCTGCTCGCCCCAATGCAAGGCCAAGCCCAGCAGCAGTTCCACGGCGGTGGCCCCGGGGGCCGCTTCGGCAAAGGGCAGCACCTTGGCATCGTCGTCGATGGGCGCGTGGTCGCTCACCAGCGCGTCGATCGTGCCATCGGCCAAGGCGACGCGCAGCGCGTCGCGATCGCGGGCTTGGCGCAGGGGCGGCTCCAAGCGGGCGGCGCTGTCGAAGTGACCGATGTCCACGTCGGTGAGGTGCAGGGAGTGCACCGACACGTCGGCCGTGACGGCCAAGCCCTCGGCCTTGGCAGCGCGCAGCAAGGCCACGCCGGCCGCGCTGGACAAGCGCTGCAGGTGCACGCGGGCGCCCGTGGCGCGCATCAACTCAAACACCGTGTGCATGGCGATCGTCTCGGCCATGGCCGGCACGCCGGCAAGACCCAGGCGCGTGGCCAAAGGCCCGCTGCCGGCCACGCCGCCGCCCAGGAACGAGTCCTTGGGGCGCAGCCACACCGTGTGGCCGAAGCTGGCCGCGTACTGCAGCGCGCGCCACAGCACCGCCGTGTTGCGGATGGGCTGTTCGGCCTGCGACAGGCCCAGGCAGCCGGCTTCCACCAGCGCGCCCATCTCGGCCAGGATCTCGCCGCCCAAGCCCCGCGTCAACGCGCCCAGGGGCAGCACGTGCGCCAGCGCGGCGCGCTCGCAGCGCCAGTGCAGCATGTCCACCAGGCCGGGTTCGTCCAGCACCGGGTCGGTGTCAGGCGGGCACACCAAGGTGGTGACGCCCCCGGCCGCAGCGGCGCGCAACTCGGTTTCGATGCCACCTTCCAGCGAGGCACCGCTGGCGCGCAAGCGGGCGTGCAAATCCACCAGGCCCGGGGCCAGCACCGCGCCCTGGGCGTTGATCGTGTCGGTGGCAGCGAATCCCGCCGGTGCAGCGCCCACGCCCACGATGCGGCCGTCGGCCACCGCCAGGTCTCCCACTCGGTCGAGACCGGTGGCCGGATCGACCAAGCGCGCGCTTTGAATCAGAAGGTTGCTCATGCTTCGTTCCCTGCCAGGATGGCCATCACCGCCATGCGCACCGCGATGCCGAAGCTGACCTGCGGCAGGATCACGCTGTGCGCGCCGTCGGCCACGCGGGAGTCGATTTCCACACCGCGGTTGATCGGGCCGGGGTGCATCACGATGCAGTCGGGCTTGGCCAGCGCCAGCCGCTCTTCGGTCAAGCCGTAGTGCTGGAAGTACTCACCCGAGCTGGGCAGCAGCGCCCCGCTCATGCGCTCGTTTTGCAGGCGCAGGGTGATCACCACGTCCGCATCTTTGATGCCCTCTTCCAGGTCGTGGCACACGCGCACGCCCATCTCGCGCAGGTCGCCGGGCACCAGGGTCTTGGGGCCGACGGCACGGATGTCGGGCACGCCCAGGATGCTGAGTGCATGGATGTCGGAGCGGGCCACGCGGCTGTGCACGATGTCGCCCACGATGGCCACGGACAGCTGCGTGAAGTCGCGCTTGTAGTGGCGGATCGTGTACATGTCGAGCAGGCCCTGCGTCGGGTGCGAGTGCCGACCGTCGCCCGCGTTCACCACGTGCACGTGCGGCGCGCAGTGCTGGGCGATCAAGTACGGCGCACCGCTTTCGCTGTGCCGCACCACGAACATGTCAGCGTGCATGGCGCTCAGGTTGGCCACCGTGTCCAGCAAGGTCTCGCCCTTGGCGGTGGAGCTGCGCGCGATGTCGAGGTTCAGCACGTCGGCGCTCAGGCGCTTGGCGGCGATCTCGAAGGTCGTGCGCGTGCGCGTGCTGTTTTCGAAGAACAGGTTGAACACCGACTTGCCGCGCAGCAGGGGCACCTTTTTCACGTCGCGGTCGCTGACGGAAACGAAGGTGCTGGCGGTGTCCAGGATGTGCGTCAGCACCGCCTTGGGCAGGCCCTCGATGGAGAGCAGGTGGATCAGCTCGCCGTGCTTGTTGAGTTGGGGGTGGCGTTTGCTGAGCATCAGACGGTCTCCACGTCCAGGGTGAAGGCGTCGCCCTCGCGACGCAGGTGCAGGCGTTGGTTCGCCGCCAGGCTGATGCGGGCAGCGGCGAGGTCGGCCGCGATGGGCAACTCGCGGCCGTTGCGGTCCACCAGCACGGCCAGGCCCACGCGGGCCGGGCGGCCGAAGTCGTACAGCTCGTTGATCACGGCGCGCGTGGTGCGGCCGGTCCACAGCACGTCGTCCACCAGCAGCACGGGGGCGCCGTCGATCGACTCCGTCAGCTTGGTCGCGTCGGCCGTGGCCGACAGGCCGCGGGCCCCGAAGTCGTCGCGGTGCAAGCGGCTGCTGATCACACCCGGGCTGCCGCTGCGACCCAGGTCGCGATGCAGGCGCTCGGCCAACCAGGCGCCGCCGCTCCAGATGCCCACCAGCTGGGCGCCCACCCACTCGGGGCGGCTCAACAAGGCGCGGGTCTGCGCCAGCAGCTCCGCGTACAGGGTTTCGGCGTCCAAGGCCAAGGCGCTCATGGCGAACTCTCTCGGTAAAACTGGTCCAGGATCAAGGCGGCCGCGGTGGCGTCCACGTCGCGTGCGCCCATCGATTCGGCCTCCACGCTGGTGTAGCGCTCGTCCACCTCGAACACTGGCTTGTGGAAGCGGCCGCGCAGGGTGGCGGCGAACTGGGTGGCCGCCGCCGTCATCGCGTGCGGCGCGCCATCGGGGTGGCGGGGCACACCCACCACCAGGGCGTCGGGCTGCCACTCTTTCAGCAGGCGTTCGATGGCCGGGAACACGGCCTTGCCCGGCTCGGTCAGCGTCGTCAGCGGCCGGGCCCCGGCCAGGCGCGCGCCCGTGGCCACGCCCACGCGGCGCAGCCCGAAGTCGAAGGCCAGCGCCGCTTGCACGTCCCCAGGCTTCAAGCGTGGCCCGCCTCTTGGCTGAGCATGCGGGGATCGATGCCCAAGAGTGCCAGCGCGCGCTGGTAGCGCTCTTCGACCGGGGTGTCGAAGATGAGTTCGGGCGTCGCATGGACGGTCAGCCAGCCATTGCGGCCGATCTCTTCTTCCAGCTGACCGGCCGACCAGCCGCTGTAGCCCAGCGTGATCAGGAGCTTGCGCGGCCCTGCGCCGTGGCTGAGCGCTTCGAGCACGTCGCGGCTGGTGGTCATCTCGAGGCCACCGGGAATCGGCAGGCTGGCGTTGTAGTGCCCGCCCTCTTCGTTGAGCTTCTCGTGCAACACAAAGCCGCGCTCGGTCTGCACCGGCCCGCCGAAGAACACCGGCGAGCCGTGCAAGTCGTCGCGGTTGAGGCGCAGATCCACCTTCTCGAACAGGCCGTTCAGGTCGAGGTCGATGGGCTTGTTGATCACCAAGCCCAAGGCGCCTTGGTCGTTGTGCTCGCAAAGGTAGACGACCGCGCCGGCGAACACCTCGTCGGCCATGCCGGGCATGGCGATGAGGAACTGGTTGGTGAGGTCCATCGAGGCCTTGGGCATGGACCCCATTCTAAAGAGCCGGGGTCAGCAAGGCGCGGCATTCCACCGGCCATGGGGCCTCGCACACCACCTCGGGCCCCGTCACCGGATGCGCGAACACCAGGCGGTGCGCGTGCAGGAACATGCGCTCGAAACGCTTGGGGCCGCGAGCCAGGTCGCGGTTCTTGGCGAAGTCGCCGTACTTCGGGTCGCCCACGATGGGGTGGCCGGCCTCGGCCAAGTGCACCCGAATCTGATGGGTGCGGCCGGTCTTGATGGTCACGTCCAGCAGGCTGGCCCAGCCCAGGCGCTGCGCCACTTTGACCAGGGTGATGGAGCGCTTGGCCTGCTCGGCCGCGGGGTCGTGCGAGGTGGTGACCTGGCGCACGCGACGCTCGCCGTCGGCGTCCAGGTACTTGTGCAGGGCCACGTCGATGACCTTGAGCCTTTCGGGCCAGTCGCCCCACACCAGGGCGGCGTAGGTCTTGCCGGTGGAGCGCCCACGGAACTGGTCTTGCAGGTGAGTGAGTGCTGACCGCTTTTTGGCCAGCACCAGCACGCCGCTGGTTTCCTTGTCCAGGCGGTGCACCAATTCCAGAAACTTGGCCTGAGGCCGGGCGCGGCGCAGCTGCTCGATCACGCCGAAGCTCACGCCCGAGCCGCCGTGCACGGCCACGCCGGCGGGCTTGTCGATCACCAGTAGGTGCTCGTCTTCGAACAGCACGGGGAATTCGCGCGGCGGCGCGGCGGGGGCGTTGTCGGCTGCGCGCTCGGGCAAACGCACGGGCGGGATGCGCACCACGTCGCCCACATTCAGGCGGGTGTCGGCCTGGGCGCGGCCCTTGTTGACGCGCACCTCGCCAGCCCGGATCACGCGGTAAACGTGGGTCTTGGGCACGCCCTTGAGTTCGCGCAGCAGGAAGTTGTCGAGCCGCTGGCCGTCGCTGCCCTCGTCCACCGTGGCGTGACGCACGACCGCATTGGGGCTTGTCCCAGAGGGCAGGCGGCTGGGCGCTTGGGGTTTGCCTTCTATAATGCCGCTTGCCATTGGTGTCGTAAGTCGTTGATCTTCAAGATTTTATGCGCCGACCCTTCTGGCACCCCGTGATGCCACGGCGGTTTGGGCAGGCAGGCCGCACCCCCAGGTGGTGCGCGCGGCCCGCGAGAACCGCTGGCGTTGCAGTGTGAATGAACCGCGTCAGGCCATCTGCGTTGCTGCAGGTTGACCGGACACCCCGAACAAGGTTTTTGCGCGTGGTTGAAGCCCCCAAGCGGGGCGGCAACCGCGCCTGGCGCCCACCAAGCGCCCCGTTGTGCGCCATGTCGCTACCCCGTCCCGCCACGGTTTGCAGCCGCCGCCCCGACCACGCCGCCCGCATGACGCGGCGCTGGGCCGGGCGTTGCCGCTGGGCCGGGCCGGGCGGCGCGTCGTCGGGCCGGCGGGACTGCTTCGCGAGCGCCCGTGCCAACGTGCCACCGGCCAGCCCACAACGCTGAGCCCCCTGCACCCAGGGCGATTCCTTTCCCTTTCGGTTCACTCCACCGCACGGCGTCGTTTGCCACTGGCCTCCCGGCCGGCGGCGCCCCGTTGAAAGCGATAGGAGATACCGACGATGAAGCGCATGCTCATCAATGCGACGCAGCCCGAAGAGCGTCGCTTGGCCGTGGTCGATGGCCAGAAACTCATCGACTTTGAAACCGAGATCGAAGGGCGCGAACAGCGCAAGGGCAATATCTACAAGGCGGTGGTCACCCGCGTGGAGCCCAGCCTCGAAGCCTGCTTCGTCGACTACGGCGAAGACCGCCACGGCTTCCTGCCCTTCAAGGAAATCGCCAAGACGTACTTCAAGGAAGGCGTTTCGGCCCGCGACGCCAAGATCCAGGACGTCATCCACAACGGCCAAGAGCTGTTGGTGCAGGTCGAAAAGGAAGAGCGTGGCAACAAGGGTGCCGCCCTGACCACCTTCATCAGCCTGGCCGGTCGCTACGTGGTGCTGATGCCCAACAACCCGCGCGGCGGTGGCGTGAGCCGCCGCATCGAGGGCGAGGACCGCGAAGAGCTCAAAGAAAACCTCGAAAGCCTGGACTACCCCAAGGGCATGAGCCTGATCGCCCGCACCGCGGGCATCGGCCGCAGCGCGCCCGAATTGCAGTGGGACCTGAACTACCTGCTCAAGCTCTGGACGGCCATCGACGAAGCGGCACGAGGCGGCAAGGGCGCTTACCTGATTTATCAGGAGAGCAGCCTGGTCATCCGCGCCATCCGCGACTACTTCCACGCGGACATCGGCGAGATCTTGATCGACACCGACGACATCTACGAGCAGGCCAAGCAGTTCATGGCCCACGTGATGCCGGAAACGGCCAACCGCGTGAAGCGCTACCGCGACGACGCGGCGCTGTTCAGCCGCTTCCAGATTGAGCACCAGATCGAAACGGCCTTCAGCCGCACGGTGAACCTGCCCTCGGGCGGCGCCATCGTGATCGACCACACCGAAGCGTTGGTCTCGGTGGACGTGAACTCGGCCCGCGCCACGCGCGGCAGCGACATCGAGGAAACCGCCACCCGCACCAACCTGGAAGCCGCCGACGAAATCGCCCGCCAGTGCCGCTTGCGCGACCTGGGCGGCTTGATCGTCGTCGACTTCATCGACATGGACGAGGGCAAGAACCGCCGCGAGGTGGAGACCCGCCTGCGCGATGCGCTGCGCCACGACCGCGCACGCGTGCAGTTTTCGTCCATCAGTAAGTTCGGCCTGCTGGAGTTGAGCCGCCAGCGACTGCGCCCAGCGCTGAGCGAAGGCAGCCACATCACCTGCCCGCGCTGCAACGGCACCGGCCACATCCGCGACACCGAAAGCTCCGCGCTGCAAATCCTGCGCATGGTGCAAGAGGAGTCGATGAAGGACAACACGGCCGCCGTGCACGTGCAAGTGCCGGTGGAGGTGACCTCCTTCCTGCTGAACGAAAAGCGCGCCGAGATCAGCAAGATCGAACTCAAGCAGCGCGTCAACGTGCTGCTGATCCCCAACCCGCACCTGCAAACCCCGAACTACAAGCTGGAACGCCTGCGCCACGACGACCCGCGTCTGGACGCCTTCAAGGCCAGCTACACCATGATCGAGGAGCCGGAAGACGAGGTGGGCATCACCCGCCGCGAGAAGGCCAAGCCGCGCCAGGAGCCCCTGATCAAGGGCGTGTTGCCCGACCAGCCGGCGCCCATCGCCCCACCCCCACCGGCCCCGGCGCCAGCGCCCGTGGTGGCCGCCCCCGTCGCCGCGCCAGCTCCCGCCGCGGGCGGCGGCTTCTTCGGTTGGATCAAGTCGTTGTTCGGTGGCGGCAGCGCGCCTGCGCCAGCGGCTCCTGCCCCCGCCGAGGCCAAGCCGGCCGAGGGCAAGCCGGGCGAGCGCCGGCCGCGCAGCGAGCGTGGCGACCGGGGTGACCGGGGCGATGGCCGCCGCGGTGAGCGCGGTGAACGGGGCGATGGCAACCGCCGGGGTGAGCGCAGCGGCGAAGGCCGCCGCCGCGACGGCAAACCCGAAGGGCAGCGCGACGGCCAACGCGACGGCCAAGCCCGAGGCGACCGCGCCGAGCGCGCCGACAAACCAGCTCGCGCCGAGGGGGCCGAGGCCGACAATCGCCAAGGCGCCCGCCGTGAGCGGGGCGAGCGCGGCTCCCGGAGCGAGCGGGGCGAGCGGAACGAACGAAGCGATCGCGCCCCGCGCCGCGAGCACAGCGACGAGCAAGCCGCTCAGGCCCAAGAGCTCATGGGCGCCAGCGCCGTCCCGACCGACCTGCACAACGCGCCGCCTGCCTACGTGGGCGATGCCGCGGTCGACGCGAACGAGCGCATCGAGCCGCTGCACGGCGAACCCGTCAGCAATGCCTTGGCCGAAGAAAAACAAGGTCGCCGCCGCCGCCGCCGCCGCGGTGGCCGCGGGGGCGACGGCACCGAAGCCGAGGGACCGATCGACGAGGGCTCAGCCTCACCCGCCTCTGAAGAAACCGGCGCCAGCGAAGCCAGCCGCCCATCGGACCTGCCCGAGGCCCTGCCAGTCGACGCCGAGGCCGACGAGCCTGCCGAGGGCCACAGCCAGGAAGAGGGGCGCCGCCGTCGCCGGCGCGGCCCGCGCCGTGACCGTGGAAGCGAAGAGCCTTCCGCCGCGGAAACGGGTGCCGACAGTTCGGCAGCCGACGCTGAGCCCATCCATGCCCGTGCCGACGCCAGCGCCGAGGCAACCGAGGCCACGGCGGCTTCGGCCAGCGCCGAAGCGCTGGCGCCACCCCAGGCGGCCGACCCCATCGTGGTGGCCGCCGCACCAGCACCAGCGACCTTCGAACTGCCGCTGAGCGACCTGAAGGCGCTGGCCGAAGGCGCTGGCCTGACGTGGGTGCACTCCGACGCCGACAAGGTCGCGGCCGCCCAAGCGGCCATCGCCGCCGAAGCCCGCCCCGTGCGCGTGCCGCGCGAGCGAGCGCCGATGGTGGTGCTGGACGAAGGCCCCTTGGTCTTGGTCGAGACCAAGAAGGACCTGTCGCAGATCAAGCTGCCCTTCGACCAGTAAGTTCGTCCGACAACCCTCGGCACAGCCGCTGCGCCCCTCGGGGCCCAGCGGCTTTTTTGCGTCTGCCCCCAACACGTCCCTTGGTGTGTATTATCTTATTAATACACTAATGCACCATGTTCGACATCCAACCCAGCAGCACCACACCGATCTACCGCCAGGTGGTCGACCAAGTGCGCCGTCTCATTGCCGGCGGGCAACTGCGGGCGGGCGACGAGTTGCCCAGCGTGCGCAGCGTGGCCGACCGCCATGCCATCAACCCGATGACGGTGAGCAAGGCCTACAGCCTGTTGGAGGCCGAAGGCCTGCTGACGCGCCGCCGCGGCGTGGGCATGGCCGTGGCCGAGGGCGCTGCCCGCGCCAGCAGCTCGGACGACCGCCTGGCGCTGCTGGCACCAGCGCTGGAAGCCGCGGCGCAGCAGGCCCAACAACTGGGCATTGCCGCCGACGCCGCCCTGGCCAGCTTTCACCGCCACTTGCTGGCGCACCCCTGTCACCCCACCGACCCCTCGCCATGACCGAGCCACACCCGCCCTTCGCCATCGAAACCGACGCGCTGTCCCTGCTGCATCCCGACTTCAGCCGCGGATCCGCCTGGCTGCTGGACGACATCAGCGTGCGCATCCCCACCGGCGCCGTGGTGGGACTGGTGGGCCGCAACGGCGCCGGCAAAAGCAGCTTGATGCGCTGCTTGCTGGGCCTGAGCGTGCCTTACAGCGGTCATGCTCAGTTGATGGGTTGCCCCAGCACAGCCTTGACGGACTCGGTGCTCGAGCGCCTGGGCTACGTGGCGCAAACGCCCGACCTGTTCGGTTGGCTCAACGGCCACGATCACCTCAACGAGATGGCCCAGGTCTACGCCCACTTCGACATGAAGCGCGCCTTGAAGCTGGCGCTGCGCCTGGAATCGCCCCTGGGCCAACGGGCCGACAAGCTGTCGGTGGGTGACCAACAGAAACTGGCCGTCGTGCTGGCCCTGGCGCACGACCCCGACCTGCTGTTGATGGACGAACCCGTGGCCAGCCTGGACCCCCTGAGCCGCCGCGCTTTCATGCGCGCCTTGTTCGCCGATCGGGCCGCTGAGGCCACGCCACGCACCGTGCTCATCAGCAGCCATTTGCTCAGCGATTTGGAGCGCGTGGTCAGCCACGTCCTGTTTCTGCGGCAAGGGCGGGTGCAGTTGTTCGGCACCTGGGACGAGTTGAGCGAGCACTTGGTGCGTCTGCCCCTGCAAACCCACCCTGGCCCCGCGCCCGGCCTCGTGCATTGGAGCGCCAACGCGAAGCAAGCGGTGGTGGACGCGCGCCACTGGCCCGGCGCGCTGCACGGCGCCCAGCCCATGGCCATGGACGACTTGTTCGAGGCTTTGCACGCATGAAGCCCCCTTCCCTTTGGGCCCCAGCCCGCAGCGGCCTGGAGGCGGTGTGGGGCCCCGCCTGGCCCTTGCTGCTCCTGATCCTCGCCTTTCCGGGGGGGCTCGCCCTGATGTTCGCCGCCGCCAGCCGACACGACGCGACCCTGGTTCAAGGCCTCTTCAGCACCCTGGGCGTGGGGGGCGCGGCACTCGCCTTGTGCGTGACTGCCTGGGCGGTGCATCGGCAGGCGCGCGTGCAGCGCATCTGGAGCAGCCGCCTGGCCCCGCTGTCGGCAGCACGCCGGGTGACGACGGCCGTCGGCCATGGGTTGATGGTGGCCGGGGCCGTCACCGCCCTGCCGCTCTTGCTGCTGGGCGCCGCACAGGGCCACATCGGCAACGCCCTGGCGGGTGCCGGTCTGCTCGCCGCGCTGATGCTGATCACGGCCGCCTGGGCGGGCGCATGGCAAGGCCGGCTGCCCTGGCTCGCCTTGTCACCCGGCGCCTTGGTGGGGGTCGCCGCGCTGGCCATCGGTCCCCAGACGTTATGGGCCGCGTGGACCGCCTGCCCCTGGCAGATGCACGCCCTGGCGATGCTGGTCGGTGTGGCCGGGCTTCCGCCGCTGCTGGCCGCACGCACCCGGCGCGGTGCGGTCGTCCCCGCCCTGGTGTGGGCCCACCAATGGGCACAGTGGCAGCACGGGTGGCGCCGCGGCTACCGCGGCATCCGGGAGCGCGGCGAAGCCGAAACCCCCCCCTGGTGGGTGGGGGGCTTTGCCTACCCCAGCCTGGGGGCCATCGACTTCACCCAAAGCCTCGGCATTGCCAATTGGGAAACGATCGCCGCAACGGTGGGCAGCCTCTTCTTGGCCGCCCTTTTCTTCACGTTGACCTACCAAAACCTGTTCAGCGCCGACCTGCATTGGCGGCAGTGGTTGGCCCCGAGGGGGCAGCTGCGCCGTGCCTTGGGCCTGCGCGTGCTGGCCCACAGCGCGGCCGCCCATGCGCGCGTGGGCTGCGTGCTGTTGCTGCTGGTGGGCGGGGTCGTGGCCCTGTGGCCCTGGGGCGATCGTGTGGCCAACCTCCAGTCCGCCGGCCAGGTGGCTGCGGCCTGGACGCTGTACTGGCTGCTGGCCCTGCCCGCTGCGGTGTGGTTGCGGGGATGGAAGGCCCGCCCATTGCAACGCCTGCTGATGTCCGTGGGCATCGTGCTGATGTGGCTGCTCATGGGCGCCGTGCTGGCGATGGCCGGCATCACCCAACGAGGCCCGTTGCTGCTGGGCTTGGTCGTGCTCAGCGGCTTGGTGATGCTGCCCGCCATCCAAGCCGCGTGGCGAAACCGCGATCTGGCCGACTTCATGCCCACGGCCACACGCCTCGGGCCAGAGCAGCCCTGAGGCCGCAACGCACGGACGACCGCGACACGAAAGCGCTGCGTCGAGTCCATTGGACATGAGACGGGCTGCGGAAAAAACATGGGCCCCGAAGGGCCCGTGTCCGTGAGCAGTAGGGCGTCAGTTGACGTTCACGGCCTTCCAGGCGGCGGCAACGGCATTCACGTTGGCCGAACCCGCACCGTACAAATCGGCCGCTGCCTTGAGCGTGGCCGAGCGGGCCCCGGCGTAGTTGGTGCTCGACGTCATGTAGACCGTCAAGGCGCGGTACCAGATCTTGCCGGCCACATCGCGGCCGATGCCCGTCAGGGTTCCGGTGCCGGTGGCGGTCTTGGTGTCGGTGGCTTGGCAGGTTTTGCTGGCGCCAAAACCGTTGCCGCCGGTGCCTTCGGCCAACAAGAAGAAGAAGTGGTTGGCGACGCCCGAGCTGTAGTGAACATCCAGCGAACCCAAGGTGCTGTACCAGCAATCTGCGCTGGAGCCGTCTTTGCTGGGCTGGTTCATGTAGCGCAGTGCCTTGCCGCCGCCGCTCTTGTAGAGCTTTTCTCCAATCAGGTAGTCGCCCGGATCGCTGGCATTGCGGGCATAAAGCTCCACCAGGGTCCCGAAGATGTCGCTGGTCGCTTCGTTCAGGCCACCCGACTCGCCCGAGTAGGTCAGGTTGGCCGTGCGGCTGATCACGCCGTGCGTCATTTCGTGACCGGCCACGTCGAGCGAGTCGAAGGGGTTGAAGGTCGTGCCATCGCCGTCGCCGTAGGTCATGCAAAAGCAGCTGTCCGACCAGTACGCGTTGTTGTACTTGCTGTTGTAGTGGACCTTGTTGTAAGCACCCCTGCCGTCGTTGGCGATGCCCAAGCGTCCGTGCACGGCCTTGTAATAGTCCCAGGTCGTGGCCGTCCCGTACTGAGCATCCACCCCGATGGTCTGGGTGTTGGCCAAAGTGTTGTCGCCCCAGGTGTTGTCAGCATCGCTGAAGACGGTGCCCGAGCCGCTGGTCTTGTTGGCCATGTTCGTGGTGTAGGTGTTGCCGCGCGACGGGTCACGCAGGTAGTACCTCCCGCTCACCAGATCGGTGGTCAGGGTCACGTTGCCGCTGAAAAAGCTGCGGCCCGTGCCTTGCGCCGAGGCGGTGTGGATGTCGTCCCAGGCTTCGAGAACCCCGCCGGTCAAGGCATCCACGATCACGTGCTTTTCCATCGGCGTGCCGTCGGCCTTCGCGCCCTGCACCTCCACCTCATAAGCCAGTCGCGGCGCGGCACCGCGGGCATAGATCACCTTCTTTGGCGCGCCCTCCGAGGTGCCCGGGTGCACCGCCAGTGCCGCACGCCGCGCTTCGGCGGGGTTCAGTCGCCCGGCGGTGTCGGCTTTCGGGTTGAACCGCAGGTTGTGCGTGGTGCCACGGAATTGGCCGCGCGGGTCGATGTGCATGACGATGTCGCCGCCGATCACACGCAAACCCTTCACGCGGCGGTTGAAGCGAACGTGCGACTGGCCGTCGGCATCCTGGATCGTGTCGCGACGCTCGTAGCTGTGGTCGGCATCGTCCAACGTGAAGCCAGGGAAACCTTTCAAGTGCAGGCGTGCCTGGCCTTCGACCGTGGGCGGCTCGGCATGAGCGGCCGCTCCCAAGGCAACCAAGCAGGCGATCAAAGGGGCGTGGGCGGGTTTGCGAAACATCGTGAGGGTCCTGAAGATGAAGGGATGAAGGAACCCGAGTGGCGGATGACAGCTCGCACGATCGGTGCGTGAATTGTTCGCAAGTTAGGCGTTGCTTTCCCACAAATTCGGGAGGGGTTTTCGTCAATCCCGGGTAAACGCCAAGACGATGCTCCGCTGCATCGGCCCACGGGCCGTGGGCGGCCGCCCCGAGCCTTCAGAGGGGAGGAGGGAATCGGGCCACGGCGGGGGTTTGCAACGCCGAGTGCGGGGCTTGGGGGGCAGAGAGCGGCCATGAACGATGGCCTCTCGCCTGGTCAGCCAGGCAAGCGCTCCAACGCAGCGTGGTAAGCCGGGTCGGCCATCAACTCGTCCCAACCGAGCGGCGGCGTGGCTGGCAGCAAGGCCAGGCGCCGGAATTCGCTGTCCTCGTCCGGGCGCCACAGCCCGCTGGCATGCGCGGCTTGCAGCCCCACGAGCAGGTCGTCGATGGCGGCGCCGGCCTGGACGGGCGACTCGTTGCACAGCAGCACCAAGTCGCAGCCCGCCTGCAAAGCCGCCACGGCGGCTTCGGCATGGCTGACCGGTCGCCCTTCGATGACCCGTGCACCGGCCATGCCCAGGTCGTCCGAAAAAATGGCGCCTTGGAAGCGCAGTCGCTCGCGCAAGATGTCCCGCAGCCACACCGACGAGAAGCCCGCCGGCCGCGCGCACACCTTGGGGTAGACCACATGGGCTGGCATCACCGCCCCCATCACGCCCCCCAGCCAACCGTAGGGAGCGGCGTCGTCGGCCAGGATCGCCTTGAGGCTGCGTCGGTCCACCGGGATGGCATGGTGGCTGTCGGCCTTGACATGGCCATGCCCCGGGAAGTGCTTGCCGCAACCCTGCATGCCGCCCCGCAACAGACCGTGCATCAGGCTCTTGGCCAGCAAAGCCACCACGCGCGGGTCGCGGTGGAACGCGCGGTTGCCGATGACCGCGCTGTGGCCATGGTCCAGGTCAAGCACGGGCGTGAAGCTGAAGTCGATGCCGCAGGCGCGCAACTCCAAGGCCAGCACCTCGCCGCACGCGCTGGCGGCTGCGGTGGCCTTCATCGGGTCGTCCATCCACACCTCGCCCAGGGTGCGCATGGCGGGCAAGTGGGTGAACCCATCGCGCGTGAAACGCTGCACACGCCCGCCCTCGTGGTCGATGGCGATGAGCACGTCGGGCCGCACGGCCTTGATGTCCGCGGTAAGCTGGGTGATCTGCGCCCGGCTTTCGCAGTTGCGGGCGAACAAGATGACCCCGCCCGTCAGTGGGTGCTTGAGGCGGTGGCGCTCGGCGCTGCTCAACGAGGTGCCTGCAACGTCGAGCACCAAGGGCGCGTGGGGAGTGGCTTCCAGCATTCAATCCTCCTGTTGAAGCAGCACGGTGGCCACGGCCACGGTGCGTTCGTCGCTCACACTGACCCAGGCGTGCAAGCGTCGAGTGCGCATCATGTCGGCCAAGGCGCCATGCCATTGCCAAGTGGGCTGTCCCGCGTCGTTGGGCAAGAGCTCACAGGCCTGAAAGGCCATGGGTGGGCGCATGCCGGTGCCCAGGGCCTTGGCCAAAGCCTCTTTGGCGGCAAAGCGCGTTGCCAGGAAGGCAGCGCCCCGGGCGGGTGCACCCGCGCGCCGGGCCCGGAACAGAACCTGCTCTTGCGGCCCCAGGATCCTGTCGGCAAACCGGTCGCCATGGCGTGCCAGGGCCTCGGTCATGCGGGCGATCTCGCACACGTCGGTGCCCAGACCGACCACCTCAGGCATAGGCCGCCTGGATGGCCCGCAGGTAAGCGCGCACGGTTTGGGTGTAGCCGGCTTCGAGCGCATCGGCGACGAGCGCATGACCGATCGACACCTCTTGCACACCGGGCACTGCACGCAGGAAATCGGTGAGGTTGCGTTGGTTCAGGTCGTGGCCCGCGTTGACCCCCAAGCCCACCTGAAGCGCCGCCTGGGCCGCAGCGGCGTAGCGCTGCAACTGCGCCGCCTGGTCGGGGGTGCCATGCGCTGCGGCGTAGGGCTCGGTGTAGAGCTCCACGCGGTCGGCACCGAGCGCCGCGGCATGGGCCATCGCCTCGGGCAGCGGGTCCATGAACAGGCTGACGCGCACGCCCAGGGCCTTGCACTCCGCGATCAAGGGGCGCAAGCGCTCGCCATCGGCGGGCAAGTCCCAGCCGTGGTCGCTGGTCGACTGCTCGACGCTGTCGGGCACGAAGGTGGCCTGGTGCGGGCGCGTGGCGCGCACCAGTTCCATCAGGTTGTGCGTGGGGTTGCCCTCGATGTTGAATTCGGCCTGCGGCCAGGCTTTCAGCAGCGCGGCCAGGTCGTGCACGTCGTGAGCGCGAATGTGGCGCTCGTCGGGCCGCGGGTGCACGGTGATGCCCTGTGCCCCCGCCAGGAGACACGCTTCCGCCGCCTTCACCACGCTCGGGATACCCAAATGCCGCGTGTTGCGCAGCAGGGCCACCTTGTTGACGTTGACCGACAGCGCACAGCGGGCGTCGTGGGCGAAAGGGGCGATGAGGGGGTTCATGAAGACAGCAAATCGTGCGCCTGGTGCAGCACCGCGCGGCTGCGCAGCGGCTGATGGCCCAAATGGTAGTGGAGCACCCCGCGCAGCGCGCTCTTCAAAAGCGATCGCTCGCCGCTGTGCGCCAGCAGTTCGGCACGCTGCGTCAAAGGGCCCTGCAGGCCCAGCCACAGCGCCCCACTCACCCCTTCGTCGCTGCCCACCAAGCCCAGTTCGGGCGACAGCGCGTAGCGCCGACCCGGCTGAAGCGCTGCCTGCGTCACCGAGTCCACGTCCAGCGCCGGCAGCCAGCCCAAATCCTCCAGCAGCGCCAACTCGAACGCCCGCAACCAAGGCTCGGCCGCCTGCCCGGGGTGCGACAGCGCCAGCACGGTTTGTGCATAGGCGTCCCACAACACCGGGTGCGGCTGCGCGCGCACCAGCAAGCGCATCAACAGTTCGTTCAAGTAGTAGGCCGCGAGCAAAGCGCCGCCGGCAGGCAGCGGGTGCTCGGCGCCCCACTCGGCGTGCCGCAGGGTGTGAATGTCGGCCGCCTCGTCCGCCTTGGTCTTGGCCAGCTGCAAGTGCAGGCGCTGCATGGGCAGCAGCACCGCGCGCAGCTGCGAGGTCGGTCGCTTCGCGCCCTTCGCCACCACCGCCAAGCGCCCCAGTTCGCGCGTGAACACGTCCAGCACGAGGCTGGATTCACTCCAGTCGTAGGCGTGCAGGACGAAGGCGTGGAGGCCGGGGGATTTCGTCACCATGGGGTTCAGGTCGAAGCCGCGAAACTGTGGGCCAGGGGCCGTCGCGAGCGGCCGCAGGGTGGCAGGAGGAACGGAACCGTACACCCGTACGGTGAGTACCGGAGGGCCGCCCTGCGGTTGCGCAGCAGGCCTATGGCCCGCCGTTCACTCGTAGCCGTAAGAGCGCAAGTGTTCCTCGTTGTCGGCCCAACCGCCGCGCACCTTCACCCACAACTCCAAGAAGACCCGGCTTTCGGTCAGCTTCTCCAGCTCTTGCCGGGCCTCGCTGCCGATGCGCTTGAGCCGCTCCCCGCCCTGACCGATCACCATGCCCTTGTGGGCCTCGCGCTCCACCACGATGGCCGCCGCGATGCGCCGCACCGGGGCCTTGGGCACACGCAGCCCGGCTTGCGGCGCGGCCGCGGGCTCGGGGTCGGGCTCGGCCTCCTCGTCCCACTTCTCGATGACGACGGTGCAGCTGTAAGGCAGTTCATCGCCGGTCAGGCGGAACAGCTTTTCCCGGATGAGCTCGCTGGCCAGGAAGCGCTCGCTGCGGTCGGTCAGCGCGTCTTCCTCGAAGAACCAGGGTTGCTCCGGCAGGTGGGGCGCGATGATGCCGAACAAGCGCTCCACGTCGGCCGCCTTGCGGGCGCTCAGCGGCACGAACTCGGTGAAGGGGTGGCGCTCCTGCATGTCCTTCAGCCAGGGCAGCAGGTCGGCGCGGCGGTGGATGGCATCGAGCTTGTTGGCCACCAGCACCACGGGTTTGTCGCGCGGCAACAAGGCCAGCACCTTGGCGTCATCCAGCCCGAACTTGCCGGCTTCGACCACCAGCAGCACCATGTCCACGTCGCTCAGGGCCCCTTGCACGGTGCGGTTAAGCGTGCGGTTGAGCGCGTTGCTGTGGCGGGTTTGAAAGCCCGGGGTGTCGACGAACACGAACTGCGTCTCGCCCACGGTGCGAACGCCGGTGATGCGGTGGCGCGTGGTTTGCGCCTTCTTGCTGGTGATCGACACCTTTTGGCCCACCAAGGCATTCAAGAGCGTGGACTTGCCCACATTGGGGCGGCCCACGATGGCGATGAGGCCGCAACGCTGGGCAGCGGTGGGTGAATCGGCGGGGGCGGGGCTCATGACGAACTTTCTCGGGAGGCGTTGAGAACGGCCAGCACCTGGGCGGCCGCGTCTTGTTCGGCGGCCCGGCGCGACGTGCCTCGACCGGTGGCTTGCACCGCCAAGGCCGACACGGCGCACGCCACCTCGAACTGCTGCCGGTGCGCCTGACCCTGGGTGGCCACGATGCGGTACTGAGGCAACGGGTGCTTGCGGCCTTGCAGCCACTCTTGCAAAGCGGTCTTGGCGTCCTTGGCCCAACGCGCATCGCTGGGGGCGCCCGCCACCAAGGGCGCAAACAGCCGCGTGACGACGGTGTGCGCCGCGTCGAAGCCCCCGTCCAAGTGGATGGCGCCCACCAGGGCCTCCAGGGCATCGGCCAAGATGGACGCCCGCTGGGCACCGCCCGAGCGGGCTTCGCCTTCGCTCAAGCGGATGCAGGCGGGCAGGCCAATCTGAACCGCCAAGGCGTGCAAACTCGCCTCGCGCACGAGATGCGCCCGCATGCGCGACAACTCGCCTTCGTCGGCCTCAGACGCCTGTCCGAACAAGAGCTGGCTGACCGCCAGGTTCAACACCGCATCGCCCAGGAACTCCAGGCGTTCGTTGTGCGTGCCCGCATGGCTGCGGTGGGTGAGCGCCCGGGTGAGCAGTTGCGGATCGCGGAACCGGTACCCCACCGCCTGCGCGACCGCCTCGGGCGCACCGGCCATCAGCGCGACCTGCCCTCGTACTTCATCACCAGGTAGGCCGGGCCCCCGATGTGGATCTCGCGCTGGTAGGCGAACTCGATGACCACCTTCTCGTTTTCCTTGGTCACGATGAGATCGCTCGAGTCGAGCAGGATGGAGTACTCGACCGACTTGATCCGGTCGAACTCGGCCTTCGCAGCCGCCACCGTCGCCGGGTTGGTCTGCGCGATCGTGTTGACCGTCTTCTGAACGGTGAAGTACTCCAACACCGTGGGCACGACCTTCATGCCCACCACGGCCAAGAAAGCGATCACCACGCCCCAGAACAACAAACCAATCAGCGTGATGCCACGTTGGCCTTTCGCCCCGTTCGAGATGGTCATGTCTTCGCTCCCGGTTGAAGAAGGTACAAGCTTACTCAAGCGCTCAGCGGATGGGACCGATGCGGCTGAAATCCCAGAAGTGCATCCACACGGCCGAGGCCTTGCCCACGATGTTCTCGTCCGGCACGAAACCCCAGAAGCGGCTGTCCTCGGAGTTGTCGCGGCTGTCGCCCATCATGAAGTAGTGGCCCGGTGGCACCGTGCAGGTCAGGCCTTCCAACGTGTGCTGGCACTGGTCGGCGTGCGGCCGCGTGGGATCGCCTGGGATCAGGGGCTGGAGGTGCCGCTCCACCAGGATGTCGTGGGACAAGGCCCCCAACTGCTCGGTGTAGCGGGTGCGCGAGACCGCCCCACTGCGGTCGTAAAACGGCCCCTGGAGTGTCGTGGGCACCTCTTGCCCGTTCAAGTACAGCTTCTGGTTGCGCCAGGTCACGACGTCACCCGGCACGGCGACCACCCGCTTGATGTAGTCCACCGCCGGGTTCTTGGGGTAGCGAAACACCATGACGTCGCCGCGCTGCACCGGGTGGTTGTCGACGATCTTCTTGTTGATCACCGGCAGCCGAATGCCGTAGTGGAACTTGTTCACCACGATCAGGTCGCCCACCAACAAGGTGGGCACCATGGAGCCCGAGGGGATGCGGAAGGGCTCGAACACGAAGGATCGCAGCAAGAACACCGCCAGCAGCACGGGAAACAGGCCCGCCGTCCAATCCAGCCACCAGGGCTGACGCAGCAGCGCCTGGCGCGCCCCTTCGATGTCGGTCACATCGGCCTTCAGCCCCTGAGCCGCCCACTTGGCCCGGCGTTCGGCGTCAGCGGCCACCAGGGCCTCGGCCGCGCGGCGGCGTTGCGGCAAAAAGCAAAAACGCTCGGCCAGCCAATACGCGAACGTGACCAAGGACAACACGAACAGCAGCAGCGCGAAGTTGCCGGTCCACAGGTCGCGAATCCAGCCGAAGGCGTACACCGCCAAGGCGGCAAACAGAGCCGCAGTCAGCGAACTCATCAGCCGCGCGATGCCATCGACCTGGGCTTCATTCGGGGGGTTGGCACTCATTCTTCCACCTGAAGGATGGCCAGGAAGGCCTCTTGCGGGACCTCCACCGAGCCGATTTGTTTCATGCGCTTCTTGCCGGCCTTTTGCTTTTCCAGCAGCTTGCGCTTGCGGGTGATGTCACCGCCGTAGCACTTGGCGATCACGTTCTTGCGCAAGGCCTTGATGTCCTCGCGGGCGATGATCTTGACGCCGATGGCCGCCTGAATGGAGACGTCGTACATCTGGCGCGGGATGATCTCGCGCATCTTGGCCGCCACCTGGCGGCCGCGGAACTGGCTCTGGCTGCGGTGCACGATGATGGCCAGCGCATCGATGCGATCGCCGTTGATCAGCATGTCCACCTTCACCACGTCGGAGGCCCGGTACTCCTTGAACTCGTAGTCCATCGAGGCGTAACCGCGGCTGACGGATTTGAGTTTGTCGAAGAAGTCCAGCACGATTTCGGCCAGCGGCATCTCGTAGGTCAGGTGCACCTGCTTGCCGTGGTAGGCCATCTCAATCTGCACGCCGCGCTTTTGGTTCGCCAGCGTCATCACGGCGCCCACGTACTCCTGCGGTTGGTACAGGTGCACGGTCACGATGGGCTCGCGGATCTCTTCGATCTTGCCCGGCTCGGGCATCTTGCTGGGGTTTTCCACCTCCAGCACCGTGCCATCGCCCAACACCACCTCGTACACCACGCTGGGGGCGGTGGTGATCAGGTCCTGGTCGAACTCGCGCTCGAGACGCTCCTGCACGATTTCCATGTGCAGCAAGCCCAAGAACCCGCACCGGAAGCCAAACCCGAG
This sequence comes from Inhella sp., assembly GCF_027532025.1. Taxonomy (GTDB): domain Bacteria; phylum Pseudomonadota; class Gammaproteobacteria; order Burkholderiales; family Burkholderiaceae_C; genus Inhella. Next base: position 81,888 of record NZ_JAPZSY010000025.1, read on the forward strand.
GGCCTGGCTGACCTCGGGCTCGAACCGCAGCGACGAATCGTTCAGCTGGAGCTTTTCCAAGGCGTCGCGCAGCTGGTCGTACTCGCTGGCCTCGGTCGGGTACAGGCCCGCAAACACCTGCGGCTGGATCTCCTTGAAGCCCGGCAGGGCCTCGGTCGCAGGCCCCAGGTTGTTGGGCAGCTTCTTCTCGAGCGTGATGGTGTCGCCCACCTTGGCCGCCGCCAGCTCCTTGATGCCAGCAATGATGAAGCCCACCTCGCCCGCGTTGAGCTGATCCCGCGCCTCGCTCTTGGGCGTGAAGACGCCCAATTGGTCGGCCGGGTAAACGGCGTTGGTCGCCATCATGCGGATGCGCTCGCCTTTGCGCAGCGTCCCATCCACCACGCGCACCAACATGACCACGCCCACGTAGTTGTCGAACCAACTGTCGATGATCATGGCGCGCAGCGGCGCTTCGGCCACGCCTCGCGGCGGCGGCATGCGGGTGATCACGGCCTCCAGGATCTCGTCGATGCCCATGCCCGACTTGGCGGAGCAGGGAATCGCGTCGGTGGCATCGATGCCGATGACGTCCTCGATTTCCGCCTTCGCGTTGTCCGGGTCGGCGGCCGGCAAGTCCATCTTGTTGAGCACGGGCACCACCTCCACGCCCAGGTCGAGCGCGGTGTAGCAGTTGGCCACGGTTTGCGCCTCCACGCCCTGGCTGGCGTCCACCACCAACAGCGCGCCTTCGCAGGCACTCAGGCTGCGGCTGACTTCGTAAGAGAAGTCCACGTGGCCCGGGGTGTCGATCAGGTTGAGGTTGTAGGTCTTGCCATCGCGTGCCGTGTACTTCAGGGCCGCCGTTTGGGCCTTGATGGTGATGCCGCGCTCGCGCTCGATGTCCATCGAGTCGAGCACCTGGGCCTCCATCTCGCGGTCGGCCAAGCCACCACAGCGTTGAATGAGTCGGTCGGCCAGCGTGCTTTTGCCGTGGTCGATGTGGGCAATGATCGAGAAATTGCGGATGTGATCCATGCAAGCCTGGGTGCCACGCCCGCAGTCAGGCGGACGAAATGGCGGGTCGTGTTGCCAGCGCCAGCGCGTCAGCGCCATCACTGGAGAAGCGGAGCCGCGAGGGCCGAGCCGAGCCTAAAAAAAAGGCACGTCCAAGGGGCAGACGCGCCTTCCAACAAAACGTATGGCAACTGCTTGTTGGGGAGGCGATTGTAGCGAAATCACCCGTTGGGAGCAGCCCCCGCTCCGCCGTCGAACCCGCGTGGCGGCGGCCCCACAGGCCACTTATCCACAGGCTACGCACAGCCGGCCCACAGCATCAAGCCTCAGCCATGACCAAAAAACAAGAATGGCCGCCAAGCAGGCGGCCATTCCAACCTCATAGATGATTATTTACCGGGGCGCACCAAAACGATGCTGGACTGCTCTTCTCGCCGGACCACCATGCTGACGACCTTGGCTTTGTCCAGCTTGCCCAGCAAAGCGGTGGCCTGCTTGGCGCTGATCGCGTCGGTGTTGTCGATGCTCACGATCACATCGCCCGACCGCAAACCCGCACGCGCGGCGGGCCCGTCGGCGCGCTCCACCAGCACCCCACCGCGCAACTTCAGGGCTTTGCGCTGGTCGGCGGGCAGGTCGCCCAGCGTCAAACCGAAGGCATTGGCCGCCTTGGGCTCGCCGGGTTCGCTGGCGGCGGACGCGGGCTCCCGCAGTTCGCCCACCACCACGCTCAAGTCGCGGAAGCTGCCGTTGCGGAAGATCTGCATCGTGGCCTTCGTCCCCGGCTTGGTGGCCCCCACGATGCGCGCCAGGTCGGTGAAACGCTCCACCGTCTTGCCGTCGAACTTGGTGATCACATCGCCCCCCTCGACGCCTGCCTTTTCCGCCGGACTGCCGGGTTCCACGCGGCGGATCAGCGCGCCTTGCGCCTTGGGCAACTTGATCGCTTCGGCCACCTCCTTGGTCACCACGTCGGGCTGCACGCCGATGCGACCGCGCACCACACGCCCGGTGGCGCGCAGCTCGGTGGCCACGCGCATGGCCTCGTCGATGGGGATCGCGAAGGAGATGCCCATGAAGCCCCCGCTCTGGCTGTAGATCTGCGAGTTGATGCCCACCACCTCGCCCTTGAGGTTGAGCAGCGGCCCGCCCGAGTTGCCCGGGTTGATGGCCACGTCGGTCTGGATCAGGGGCAAGAAGTCGCCGGTGTCGCGCGACTTGGCGCTGACGATGCCGGCGGTCACCGTGTTGTCAAAGCCAAAGGGCGAGCCGATGGCCACCACCCACGCCCCCACCTTGAGCGCGCCCACATCGCCGATCTTGACGGTGGGCAGGCCACTGGCGTCGATCTTGAGCACCGCCACGTCCGTGCGGCGGTCGGTGCCCAGCACGCGGGCCTTGAATTCGCGCTTGTCCACCAAGGTGACGGTGACCTCGTCGGCGCCGTCCACCACGTGGGCGTTGGTCAGCACCACCCCCTCGGCACTGACCACGAAGCCCGATCCAACCCCGCGGCGCTGGGGCGCCTCGTCGTCGTCACCGCCCCGCGGGCCGCCTCGGCGCGGGACCGGCAGACCGAAGCGCCGCAAAAACTCCTGCATCTGCGGGTCGATCTCGGCCGACGGGTTGGCGCGCACCCGCTCGGCGGTTCGGATGTTCACCACCGCCGGTCCAACGCGCTCCACCAACTCGGAGAAATCGGGCAGGGCAACGCTGGGGGGCTGGGGCTGCGCTTGCACCGCAGGAGCAGCCGCCCAGAGGGCGCCAGTCAACAGGCCGGCAGCGGCCAGCCCAGGCAAGAAAGCGAACAAGTTGCGCATGGTTCGTAGGTCCAAAGAAGACGAGGGAGCTTGCACCACAGACAAAGCACGGTGGAAATGAGGGCCCTATCGTGGATTGCAAGGCCCCTCAACGACCGGAAGTCACCCCCGGGTTGACGCGTCCGTCGGTGCACCATCCCCCAACCAGCGCCGACCTTGGGCCAGCGCTGCGCGCAGCAAGGGCCAATCGACCGCGTCTCGCCCCCGGCGCAGCCACAGGTGCTGCTCCGCCGGCCAACGCCAGCCCCACCGGCTGGCGTCCCCGCGCCACCGTGCTCGCAACCACAGGGCCGAGCCAAAGTCAGCGACCACATCCAGCCCCAACAGCGGCAAGGCATCGGCCCCGGGGTTGGTCGGCAGCAACGCCCAGGCCTCCCCGTCAAAACAAAGCGCCTGCCAGCGCCGGGTCTGCACAGGGCAGCTCAGCGCAGGCAGGCGGCGGGTCATGCCCAGCGGCGGATGTCAGCCGAACCGCTTGAACAGCAGGGTGCCGTTCGTGCCGCCGAAGCCAAAGTTGTTCTTGGCGGCCACGTCGATGCGCATCTCACGCGCCTGGTTGGCGCAATAGTCCAGATCGCAGTCGGGATCGGGATCGTCCAGGTTGATCGTCGGCGGCGCGATCTGGTCGCGCAGGGCCAGCACGGTGAAGACCGACTCGATGCCGCCCGCACCACCCAGCAGGTGGCCGGTCATGGACTTGGTCGAGCTGATGACCAGGGACTTGGCGTGATCGCCGAACGCCTTCTTGACGGCATTGGTCTCGTTGACATCGCCCAGCGGCGTCGACGTGCCGTGCGCATTCAGGTACTGCACCGCATCGGCGTTCAAGCCGGCATCGCGCAAGGCGGCCAGCATCGAACGCTTGGGGCCGTCCACGTTGGGCGCGGTCATGTGGAAGGCGTCGGCCCCCATGCCAAAGCCCACCAACTCGGCGTAAATCTTGGCCCCTCGCGCCTGAGCGTGCTCCAGGCTTTCCAGCACCAACACACCCGCCCCCTCACCCAGCACGAAGCCGTCTCGACCCTTGTCCCAGGGCCGAGACGCGGTTTCCGGGCTGTCGTTGCGGGTCGAGAGCGCGCGCGCCGCGGCAAAGCCCCCAATGCCCAGGGGCGACACGGTGGACTCCGCGCCGCCGGCCACCATCACATCGGCGTCGCCCATCTGGATGAGGCGCGCAGCCAGGCCAATGCAGTGCAGGCCGGTGGTGCAGGCCGTCACGACCGACAGGTTGGGCCCTTGGTAGCCGAGGCGAATCGACAACTGACCCGAGATCATGTTGATGATCGAAGCCGGCACGAAGAAGGGCGACACGCGCCGCGGCCCCTTGGCCACCAGCTCGGCGTGGGTTTCTTCGATCAGAGGCAAGCCACCGATGCCCGAACCCACCATGCAGCCGATGCGCTCGGCCTGGGCTTCGCTCAACTGCTCGCCCTGCGGCAAGCCGGCGTCGGCCACCGCCTGCAGCCCGGCGGCCATGCCGTAATGGATGAAGGTGTCCATGTGCCGGGCTTCTTTGGCCGGCATGTAGTCTTCCACGCGGAAGCCCTTGACCTCCCCCGCGAAGTGGCAAGCGAGGATGGAGGCATCGAACCGGGTGACTTTGGCGATGCCAGAGCGGCCCGCCAGGATGTTGGCCCAGCCCTCGGCCACGGTGTTGCCCACCGGGGAGACGAGGCCCAAGCCGGTGACGACGACGCGACGACGGGTCATGCAGAACTCTCAGCAAGTCCAGGGACGCCGAGCCGCATCGGGCTTCGGCCCCTGCCACAAACAACAACGCGCCCAGGCCGGGCGCGTTCGGGGCCTGGTGCTCAGGCCTTTTGGTGCTTCAGCGCGTAGTCGATCGCCAATTGCACGGTGGTGATCTTCTCGGCTTCTTCGTCGGGGATTTCGATGCCGAACTCATCTTCCAGAGCCATCACCAGCTCCACGGTGTCGAGCGAATCAGCGCCCAGGTCGGCCACGAAGGCCTTTTCGTTGGTGACGTCCGCCTCAGGCACGCCGAGTTGCTCGGCAACGATCTTCTTGACGCGGGCTTCGATATCGCTCATGACTCCTCCGGGAGGGGTTTCAAAACAAAATAGCCCGCCATTCTACGGGCTTTAGGGCGGCACCCCTAAAACTGGGGGCGCCGGGTGACAGTCAGCACATGTACATGCCGCCGTTGACGTGCAATTCGCTGCCGGTGACATAGCCACCGTTCGGGCTGGCCAGGAAGGCCACCGCCTCGGCCACTTCACGGGCTTCGCCCAGGCGACCCAGGGGAATCTGGGCCATCAGCGCAGCCTGCTGTGCTTCAGGCAGCACCGCCGTCATGTCGGTGGCGATGAAGCCAGGGGCCACGCAGTTCACGGTGATGCCTCGGCTGCCCACCTCGCGCGCCAGGGCGCGGCTCATGCCAGCCAGCCCAGCCTTGGCCGCGGCGTAGTTGGCTTGGCCGGCGTTGCCGGACGCCCCCACCACCGAGGTGATGCTGACGATGCGACCGCTGCGCTGTTTCATCATGGGCTTGAGAGCCAAACGACAAAGACGGAACACTGCCTTGAGGTTGGTGTCCAGCACCGCGTCCCAGTCCTCGTCCTTCAGGCGCAGGGCCAGGGTGTCGCGGGTTATGCCGGCGTTGTTGACCAGCACGTGCAAGCCGCCGCGCTCGGTCACGATCTGGTTGACGAGGGCCTCGCTGGCGGCGGCGTCGGTGACGTTCAGCACCACGCCCTGACCCCGATCGCCCAGGGCCGCCTGGATCTTGGCGGCGCCTTCGGCGCTGGTGGCGGTGCCGATCACGAAATGGCCGGCTTCCGCCAGCCGGGCGGCGATGGCAGCGCCGATGCCGCGGGTGGCCCCGGTGACGAGGGCGATGGTGGGGGTGCTCATGCGGAGGCTCCAATCAGGGCGCGGGCTTCGGTCAGGCTCGCAGGGTCGAACACGGTGGTGCTGACGAGGTTGGCGTCGATGCGCTTGACCATGCCGGCCAGCACCTTGCCTGGGCCGCACTCGATGACATGCGTCAACCCGCGACCGGCCAGGGCCTGCACCAGCTCGACCCAGCGCACCGGCTGGTAGGCCTGGCGGACCAAGGCGTCGCGCAGGGCCTCGGGCGCATCGACCACGGCCACATCGACGTTGTTGATGACGGGGAACTGCAGCGGCTGGAACGCCAGTTCGGCCAGCGCGACCTTCAGGCGTTCGGCCGCGGGCTTCATCAGGCTGCTGTGGAAGGGCGCCGACACGGGCAGCGGCAGCGCGCGCTTGGCGCCAGCGGCCTTCAGCACCTCCATGCCCTTTTCGACGCCCGCCTTCGAGCCCGCGATGACGGTTTGCTTGGGGTCGTTGAAGTTCACCGCCTCGACGACCTCACCACTCTCGGCACGGGCCTGGGCGCAACCGGCCTTCACCGCCTCGCCGTCCAGGCCCAGGATGGCAGCCATGCCCCCCAGCCCCACGGGCACGGCTTCCTGCATGGCCTGGGCGCGCAAGCGCACCAGCGGCAGGGCTTGGGCCAGGGTCAAGGCGCCAGCTGCCACCAGGGCGCTGTACTCACCCAAGGAATGGCCCGCGGCGACGGCCGGCGTCAGGCCGGTCTCCTGCAACCAAGCGCGGTAGCAGGCGATGCCGGCCGTCAACATCACCGGCTGGGTGTTGGTGGTCAGGTCGAGTTGTTCTTTGGGGCCCGCGTGAATCAGCGCGGCCATGTCCTGCCCCAGCGCATCGCTGGCTTCTTGGAGGGTGGCGCGCACCGCCGGGTGATCGCCCCAAGCGTCGAGCATGCCCACGGCCTGGGAGCCCTGGCCAGGAAAAACGAAAGCAAACGGAGTGGTCATCAACAGTCCTCAGTAAACGACGAGGGCGGCACCCCAGGTGAAACCGCCGCCCACGCCTTCCAGCATCAGGGTTTGGCCGCGCTGCACCTGGCCGGCGCGCACGGCGTGGTCCAGCGCCAGCGGCACCGAGGCCGCCGAGGTGTTGCCGTGCTCGTGCACGGTCACCACCATGCGCTCGTCGGGCAAACCCAACTTCTTGGCGGTGCCTTTCATGATGCGCAGATTGGCCTGGTGGGGGATCAACCAGTCGATGGCATCGGCCGTGCGACCGGCCTTTTCCAGCACCTCGTGCGCCGCCTTCTCCAAGGCCCCCACCGCCAGCTTGAACACCGCCTGGCCGTCCATGTGCACGTAGTCGCCCTGGGGCACGCACAACACGCCGGCTTGGCGTCCATCGGCATGCAGGGCGGTGGCCAAGATGCCAGGCTCGTCCGATGCGCCCAGCACCACGGCACCGGCGCCATCGCCGAACAGCACGCAAGTCGTGCGGTCTTTGAAATCCAGCAGGCGCGAAAACACCTCGGCCCCCACCACCAGCGCCCGGCGGGCGCTGCCGGCACGGATCATGGCGTCGGCCACGCCCAAGGCGTACAGGAAGCCCGAGCAAACGGCCTGCACGTCAAACGCCGCGCAACCGTGCACGCCCAGCTTGGCCTGCAACAAAGCCGCCGTGGAGGGGAAGGTCATGTCGGGCGTGGTGGTGGCCACGACGATGAGATCGATGTCCTCGGCCGCGATGCCCGCGGCCGCCAGTGCCGCCTGAGCGGCGGGCAGGGCCAGGTCAGAACTGCACTGCCCCTCGGCAGCAAAGTGGCGGGCCTGAATGCCGGTCCGCTCTTGGATCCAAGCGTCCGAGGTCTCCACGCCATGGGCCGCCAGTTGGGCAGCCAAGTCGGCGTTGGACACCCGGCGTTCGGGCAAGTAACTGCCCGTGCCGAGGATGCGCGAGTACGCAGGCAAGCTCATTCAGACGTCTCCGCAGCCGGCGCACCGGCCTGCAAGGTAGCGGCCACGCGGTCGTGCACGCGGTCCAACAATTGGTGGCGGGCTGCCTCGTAGGCGCGCTCGAGCGCGCGCTCGAAGGCGAAGGCATCGGCCGAGCCATGGCTCTTGAACACCAGGCCGCGCAAGCCCAACAGGGCCGCACCGTTGAAGCGACGGTGGTCCATCGAGGCTTGGAATCGGTTCAACACGGGCAGCGCCAACAGTGCCGACAGCTTGGACAGCCAAGACGCCGTGAACTCCGCCTTCAGCTTGCCCTTGACCATGCTGCCCAGGCCTTCGGCCGTCTTGAGCAGCACATTGCCGACGAAACCGTCGCACACCACCACGTCGGTGGTGCCCTTGAAGATGTCGTTGCCTTCGACGTTGCCGTGAAAACGGATCTGGCCGGCGGCATCGGCCGCGCGCAGCCAGTCGCCCGCGCGCTTGATGACCTCGCTGCCCTTGATGACCTCTTCGCCCACGTTGAGCAGGCCCACCGTGGGGGCTTCGTTCTCCGTCACGGCCGTGACCAGGGCGCTGCCCATCACCGCAAACTGAAGCAGGTGCTCGGGTCCGCAGTCGACGTTGGCACCCAAGTCCAGCACGGTGGTGAAGCCACCGGTCTGGTTGGGCAGCGACGCCGCGATGGCGGGGCGGTCGATGCCCTCCATGGTCTTCAGCACGTAGCGGGCCAGTGCCATCAAAGCGCCGGTGTTCCCGGCCGACACGCAAGCATCGGCACGCAGTGGGGCATCGCCTTGCGCCTTCAGCAGCCCGATGGCCACGCGCATGGACGAGTCCTTCTTCTTGCGCAGGGCCACCTCGACGGGGTCGTGCATGGCCACCACCTCGGTGGCTGCCACCACCTCGGTGCGCGGCCAAGCCTTGGCAGGCGCCAGCGCGTCCGGCTGCCCCACCAGCAACAAGGCCGCGTCGGGGTGCCGCCGCAAAAAGGCTTCGCAGGCCGGCAGGGTGATGCGCACACCGTGGTCGCCACCCATGGCATCCACAGCCAATCGCACCCGAGGCAAGACAGGCAAGGTCATCGCAGGCTCAAGCAGCAAAGCCCGAGGCTGCAGCGCAGCGCCGGGCTTTGGAGTGTTTGGCAGTCAGGGTTTGGAACACGCCAACGCGTGGTTCCGTGACCCAGTCCGATCAGGCAGCGTCGGCCTTGGTCTTCAGCACCTTGCGGCCACGGTAGAAGCCGTTGGGGCTGATGTGGTGGCGCAGATGCACTTCACCGGTGGTCGGCTCGATGGCGGTGCCCGGGTTGGTCAGGGCGTTGTGCGAGCGGTGCATGCCGCGCTTGGACGGCGACTTCTTGTTTTGTTGAACGGCCATGGTCGGCTCCAGGTCGGTGAGGGTGGGTGGCGCGGCTGGCGCCATCGCTGTCGATGTCAGCCCACCACACCATCGCGCCAACCCCTCCAAACCCACATCGAGGCAGCGCTCAGGCTGCGGTGGCAAAGGGCTAACGCCGGAAAAGCCCGCGATTCTAGTGCAAAGGTGCGAGCTCGATCAAGTCGAGCCGGTGCCGGGTGCTTTGTCCTTCAGCGCCTGCAGCACGGCGAACGGGTTGGGGCGCTCTGAGACCTCTTCGATCGCCGGCGCATCCGACACCGGTAGCGGCTGGGGGCAGGCGTCGTGCAAGGGCACGATGGGCGAAGCCAGCAGCAGCTCGTCCTCCACCCACTCCTGGACGTCGAAACGGCGGCTGAGCACCAGCACATCGTCCTCGCTCTCGGCATCCAACTCGGCGGCCTGCGCTTCGTCGCGCACGAAGCGGAAAGGCCGGTCGATGTCGAGTTCGATCGACACCGGCTGCAAGCAGCGCTGACACGTGGGACGCACCTGGGCCTGCACTTGCAGGTTCAGCCACACCTCCGACTCGCTGCCCAACACGGATCGCAGGTGGCCGCTGACGCGCCAGCGCACCGGATCCCAAGACGCGACAGGCGCCTCGGGCGCCCCCGATTCCGCCAAGCGAGCCAACGCGCTGGCCGGCCACTCGCCAGCGAGTACGCCCTCCGCTTGGGCAAAAGCAGCCACATCCAGGCTGCGCGGCGACATGGAACGATCGGTGGCCATGCCCGGAGTGTAGGAAGGCCCACCGCCGGGGCGATGAAACAATCGCCCGATGCCCGCCCAACCCTTGATCCTGGCCTCCACGTCCCGCTACCGCCGCGAGCTGCTCGATCGCCTGCGCGTGCCCTTCGAAGTTGCCTCGCCCGCCGTCGACGAAACCCCAAACGATGGCGAAGGGCCGGCCGCCTTGGCCGAGCGCCTGGCGCTGGCCAAGGCCCAGGCGGTGGCACACCAGCACCCGCTGGCCTGGGTGATTGGCTCTGACCAAGTGGCCGACTTGGCGGGACGCCCCATTGGCAAACCCGGCCACCACGCGGCGGCTGTGACCCAACTGCGGGCCATGCGGGGCCGCGCCATCGTGTTCCAAACCGCGGTGGCGGTCGTGGCCCCGGGCTTTGCGCAGGTGGCCCGTGTGCCGGTCACCGTGCGCTTTCGCGACATGAGCGACGACGAAATCGAACACTACCTGCGCCTGGAGCAGCCCTACGACTGTGCGGGCAGCGCCAAAAGCGAAGGCCTGGGCATCAGCCTGCTGGAAGCCATCGAGTCCGACGATCCGACCGCGCTCATCGGCCTGCCGCTGATCGCCACCAGCCGACTCTTGCGCGCCGCCGGCTACCCGCTGTGGCAAACCGCGCGATGAGCCGCCCTCGCCTGCTGCTGGTGCCAGCGCCGTTGGACTTCGGCCTGGATGCCAGCGCCCCGCTGGACGAAGTGCTGCCGAAACGCACGCTCCAGGAAGCCGCCGGCTTGCAGCACTGGGTGGTGGAAAACGCCAAGACGGCACGGGCCTTGCTCAAGCGGGTGGACGCGGTGATCCCCCTGGCCCTGCCTCTGCAGCAACTGGCCATCGTCGAGCTGCCTCGCCCCCCCAAGGGGCAAGCCCGCACCAGCGTGGACCTGTCCCCTCTCATGAGCCCGTTGCGCGCCGGGCACGACCTGGGCTTGCTCAGCGAAGCTGGCCTGCCCGCCGTGGCCGACCCGGGCGCCGCGCTGGTAGCCGCCGCGCATCGCGCGGGCTTTGCGGTTCACGGTCTGCCGGGCAGCTCCAGCATCGTGCAGGCCTTGGCCGCCAGCGGCTTGAATGGCCAGTCGTTCGCCTTCCACGGCTATGCCCCCACCGAGTCGACCGCACGCCTGCAGCGCTTGCGCGAGTGGGAAGCCCAATCGCGCAAACTGCAGCAAACGCAGGTGCTGATCGAAACCCCGTACCGCAACCCAGCGCTGTTGCAAGCCCTCGTGCAGGCTTTGCAACCGAGCACGGTGTTGGCGGTGAGCCGGGCGTTGACCACCCCGCAAGAGTGGACGCGCAGCGCCACCGTGGCGCAGTGGCGTCAACAGCCCAGCGAACTGCCGACCGATCAGCCGGCGATGTTTTCCTGGCTGGCTGCGGCTTCGGGCTGAAGCGAAGCGGGCAACGGTTCGGCCACGCGCTTCGGCCCGAACAAGGCCGCGGTCTGGCGCTTGGGCTTGATGTACTTCGACGGCCCCGAGGGCTTCAGCGATTTGGCCGCCGCCTGCTCCCAAGCGGGCGGCTCGCCGGCGTGGGCCGGTGGCTCGTAAGGGCGGTCGAAGAACGGGTCGGCCGGGCCGCGCCGCGTGCCGGCCGCCGAGCCCCAACTCCGTTCGCCACGCTCGCCACGTTCGGCCCTTTCGCTTCGTTCCCCGCGGTCGCTGCGTTCCGTGCGCTCGCGGCGCGGCGCTTCCCCGGCCTCGTCCGCGTCGCGGCGGGGCCGGCGCGGCCGCTCGTCGTCGCCCACCAGGCCCGCCGACACCGGCTCCAAGTCCATCTTGCGCTTGATCAGCTTCTCGATGTCGGCCACCAAGCGCGCGTCGCTGGGCGACACAAAGGTGATGGCCACACCCGACGCGCCCGCACGACCGGTGCGACCGATGCGGTGCACGTAATCCTCGGCGTTGAACGGCACGTCAAAGTTGAACACCAGCGGCAATTCGGCGATGTCCAAGCCACGGCCTGCCACGTCGGTGGCGATCAACAGGTCCACCTCGCCCGCCTTGAAGGCCGCCAAGGTCTTCAGGCGCTCGTCCTGGCTCTTGTCGCCGTGCAGCGCACTGGCTTTGATGCCCTCGCGCTCCAGCGCACGGCTCAGGCGTGCGGCGCCGAGCTTGCTGTTCATGAACACGATGGCCTGCGTGCTGCCCCGCTCGCGCCACAGCTGCAACAGCAGCGCGCGCTTCTTGTCATCGCCCACGGCGTAAAAGCGCTGCTCCACGGTGCTGGCCGTGGCGTTGGGGCGCGCCACCTCCACCAGCTCGGGGCTTTGCAAGTAGCTGGACGCCAAGCGCTTGATCTCGGGCGAGAAAGTGGCCGAGAACAGCAGCGTCTGGCGGGTTTTGGGCAAGTAGCTGAGGATGCGCTGCAAGTCCGGCAAGAAGCCGATGTCCAGCATGCGGTCGGCCTCATCGAGCACCACGTACTCGACCTGGTGCAACGCGCAGTTTTTGCCTTCGATGTGATCCAGCAAGCGACCCGGCGTGGCAATCAACACCTCCACGCCCGCCTTCAACTGCGCGGCTTGGGGCTTGATGTCCACCCCGCCGAACACACAGGCCACGCGCAGGTTGGTGTGCTTGGCATAGGCCAACACGTTCTGCGCCACCTGGTCGGCCAGCTCTCGCGTGGGCGCCAGCACCACGGCCCGCACCGGGTGACGGGCTGGCGACATGCTGGCGTTTTCGTGTTTCAGCATGCGCTGCAGCAGCGGGATCGAAAACGCCGCCGTCTTGCCCGTCCCCGTCTGCGCCGCCCCCATCACATCCTTGCCCGCCAACACGATCGGGATCGCCTTGGCCTGGATGGGCGTCATCGCCGTGTAGCCAGAGTCGGCCACGGCGCGGAGCAGTTTGGGGTCGAGCGGGAGGGTGTCGAAGCGCGGCGCGGGGGCGGCGCTGTCAGCCGGCGGGGAAACGTCAATCATGGTGCCATTGTCGCCTCTGCCCTGAGCACAGCCCGACTCAGCGACGCAACAGCCAGCGCGGGGTGCGAAAGCGCACGATCCGGCGGTACAGCGCGATGTAACCGGCCACATAGGCCAACAGCACGCCCGCCAGCACGGCCGACGAATCCCACCAAATGATGGCGGGCACCACACTCAGGCTGCAGGCCACCCACAGGTAGGGTGCAGTCAAGGAGTTGCGACGCACCAGCAACCGCGCATTGCGCGACCCCAAGGCCCAGCGGACTAAGCGTCGGTAGATCAAGCTGTGCAAATGCACGCCATCGGGCGCGTGCACTGGGCGACCCCGCAGCACCTTGCGGCGGTACATGGTGAACAGGGTCTCCACCACCGGGTAGGCGCACAGCACCAAGGGGAACAACGGTGACACGTCAGGGTGCCGACCGATGAGCAAGATGCCCAACTCGGCCACCATGAAGCCCAAGAAATAGGAACCACCATCCCCCAAGAAGATAAGGCCCATCGGGTAGTTCAGGGTAAACAAACCCAGCGTCGCGCCGATAAGCAACAGCCCTGCGGCGGCGATCCAGTTGTCTCCCAACTGCAGCGCCACCACCACCAATCCGGCCAGCATGATCATGGCGCACATGGACGCCAAGCCGTTGAAGCCGTCGATGATGTTGATGGCGTTG
>NZ_JAPZSY010000043.1 GCF_027532025.1 Inhella sp.
TCATGGGTCAATGCCGTTCGCCCTGAGCCTGTCGAAGGGCTGGAAATCCGCTCATTGCCGGCTGAGGCCGGGGGCTTCGACAGGCTCAGCCCGAACGGAAAAAAGATCAGGGTGCCAGATACGTTGCGAGTTTCTGCCCCAGTACGTCCGCAGCCTCCTGCCACGTCACGGATACGCCAATTGTACGAAGGTCTGTGGTTTTCAGCCCCACATAACCGCAAGGGTTGATGCGCGAGAAGGGTTCCAGGTCCATCGCCACGTTGAGCGCCACCCCGTGGTAGGTGCAATGCCGGCTGACTTTGATGCCCAAAGCGGCGATCTTGCCCAGGCCGCGGAAGGGGTCTATCGGGTTGACGGGGCCGGGATTCGCCGCCGGGCCGCCCCAAGGGGAATCAGCCCCCTCGGGGGGCAGCGACCCGCGCAGCGGCGGAGCGTGGGGGCTCTTGAGTACTGAGTGGGAAGCCGGGTCGTCCAGCCGGACATAGATGCCGGGCGAGCCCGTCACGCGATGCCCGGTGACGCCGAAATGCGCCAGGGTCTTGATGACCGACTCTTCGATGCGGTAGACGTATTCCTTGACGTAATAGCCCGCGCGCTTCAGGTCGATCAGCGGGTAGGCGACCACCTGGCCGGGGCCGTGGTACGTCACCTGGCCGCCGCGGTTGGTCTGCACCACCGGAATGCTGCCGGGGTTCAAAACATGGTCGCTTTTGCCCGCGAGCCCCTGGGTGTAAACCGGCGGGTGCTCACAAATCCATAGCTGGTCGCCCATATCCTGTGCGGGCTGCAGGCCGATTTCGCTTGAAACCGCGGCGCTGCGCGCCGCCGTGAAGGCTTGCATGGCTTCGTAGGTCGGGAGGTAGTCGACCCTACCCAGGGCGCGCATCAACATAGGCCGGCCGCCGCGCCGGGCCGCCCCAAGCAAGGCCAGCCCCCTCGGGGGGCAGCGACCCGCGCAACGGCGGAGCGTGGGGGGGACATGTCGACCTGCATGGCGGCGCTTCTCTGTCTTATTTAGAGCACGACCTTGACCATCGGATGCGTCGACAGCGTGCGGTAGAGCTCGTCGAGC
>NZ_JAPZSY010000030.1 GCF_027532025.1 Inhella sp.
CGAGTTCTTTGCCGTGGCCAGCGAGGTGTTTTTTGAGCAAGGGGCGGCGATGGCGGCGCGGCACCCGGCGTTGTACGCGGTGCTGCGGGGCTTTTACGGGGTGGACAGCGATTCCTGGGCGCCTTGACGGGCCGTGGTCCCGCGGCTCGGCGGGGCTCCGAAAGCGCTTGATGGGCGCAATAAATCACTGAATACTGCAGGCCAACCGGTCGGGTGGGAGACGGATCGGGCATCCTTGGCTTGCGCCCAGGGTGTCGATGGCCGGCCGCGGGGCACTGCACTGACGAAAACGGGAGGTGAGGATGGACCCGGACAAACCCTCAACGACGGCGCCGGTGGCGCCCGTTCCGGCCGTGCCCTGTGTGCTGTTCGTGGACGACGAGCCTTCCATCTTGAACGCGTTGCGTCGGGTCGTGCGGCCCGCGGGGTACCGCATCCTGATCGCCGAGGGCGGCGAGGCCGGTCTGGCGCTGCTGGCGCAAGAGTCCGTGGACTTGGTGGTGTCCGACATGCGGATGCCCGGCATGGACGGCGCACAGTTCCTGCAAGAGGTGCGCCGGCGGTGGCCCAAGATTCAGCGCGTGTTGTTGACCGGGTATGCCGACATCGGCTCCACCATCGCGGCCATCAACTTGGGCGAGATTCACCGCTACATCGCCAAGCCGTGGGACGACCAGGAGCTGTTGCTGGCCCTGCGAGAGGGCTTGGCGCGCCGCGAGCTGGAGCGCGAAAACGAGCGCCTGCAGGCGCTGACGCAGCAGCAGAACGAGGAGCTGACGCGCGTCAATGCCAGCCTGGAGGCCCGCGTGAAGGCCCGCACGGCCGAGATCGAACAGATCAACGCCATGCTGGAGCAGGCCTACGGCGAGCTGGAGCGGAACTTCCTGCTCTCGATGGACGTGTTCGCCGGTTTGCTGGAATTGCGGCAGCAGGGCGCCGCAGGGTATTGCCGCAAGGTGGCGAACTTGGCCAAGGCGGTGGCGGCGGCGCTGAAGTTGTCGCCCTCGGAACAGCAAGATGTGTTCGTGGCCGGCTTGCTGCACGAGGTGGGCAAGATCAGCCTGCCGGACCAGCTGCTCGGCCGGCCGTTGTCGACCCTCAACGCCGAAGAGCAGACCCGGGTGAGGCGGCATGTGCTAGCGGCCGAGTCGGCGTTGATGCCGCTGGCCGCTTTGCAGCGCGTGGCCCGCTTGGTGCGCATGCAGCACGAGCGCGTGGATGGGCATGGCGGCCCCGATGGCTTGCAGGGCGACGACCTGCCGCTGGCCGCGCAGGCGCTGGGCGTGGCGGTTGAGTACCAGGCCATGGTCCATGGTCGGCTGAGCGTCAAGCCCCCTTCGCCCAAGGAGGCGCAGCGCATCGTGGCTGGTTTCAAGGGCACCCACTACCGGGCCGAGGTCACCGAGGCCTTCCTGGCGGTCGTGGAGTCGATGAATACGGCCGATGACGATCGTCAGATCGACGCCGTTGAGTTGCGGCCTGGCATGGTGCTGGCCCGCGACTTGCTCAGCGCCAAGGGCAACCTGTTGTTGGCGGCGGGCTATCGCTTCGACGAGCGGGTGGTCCGGCAGATTCACGAGTACGTGCGCCGCGAGGGCAGCCGGCTGAGCCTGTACATCAAGCCGTTCGACGCCGCCGCCGCCCCAGGGGCGGCGCGTGGTGTGGCGGCACCCGAAACCACGGTATGAAGGAGTCGAGCATGGACCCCCTGCGACTGCTGTTGGTGGACGACGAGCCGCACATCCTCAGTGCGTTGGCCCGGCAACTGCGCTACCACTTCAGAAACGACCCGCGCGGCATCGTGGTGGAGACGGCCAACAGCCCCGCCGCCGCGCTGACGATGATGGAAGAGCGCGCTTATGCGGTGGTGGTGTCGGACTACCGCATGCCCGAGATCACGGGGGTGGAGGTGCTCAGCCGCATGCGCACCGCCCAGCCGCATTGCACCCGCATCATGCTCTCCGGCCAAGTCGACCAAGAGGGCTTGACGCGGGCCATCAACGCCGCGCACGTGCATCGGTTCCTGGCCAAGCCGTGGACCGAGTCGGCCCTGATGGAGGCCGTGGATGAAGCGCTCGAGCAGCATCGGGTGGCCTGCCAAGACCAAGAACTGCTCGAAGCGGCCAAGGTGGAGGCGGGCCACATGAGCCCGCAAGAGGCGGAGCGCCTGCGCCTGGAGCGCTTGGAGCCTGGATTGACGCAAGTGGAGTTCGACAGCGACGGGGCTTACGTGTTGAAGGCCTGAGCATGAGCGCCAACGTTCATCCCTGGCCCGCGCAAGCGGCGGCCCTGCCTCCGGCGATGCCGGCTTCGTTGGACCGCTGCGCCCGGGTGCTGGAGGCCGTCGGTGCGCCGACGCTGCTTCACGCGGGCGACAAGACCCTGCTGGCCAATGCCGCCATGCAGCGCTTGCTGGGTTACAGCTTGGCTGAGTTGCAGGCCATGCCGTTCGAGGCTTGGGCGGAGTCCGACCAGCAGGCGGCCCTGCGCCAGTACGGGCTGCGGGCGCTGGAGAGCAGCGACGAGCAGCCGGTGCTGGAGGTGCGGGTGCGCAGCGGCAGCGGGGCCATCCGCACGCTGGAGCTCACGGTCAAGCGTTTGTCAGAGGACGGCATCGACATGGTGCTGATGACGGCCCAGGACTTGAGCGACATGCAGTTCGTTCAGCAAAGCCTGATGGACGTCAGTCAAATGCTGCACCAGATCGTCGACAACGACCCGGTGGCCACCTTCGTGCTGGATGCCAACCACCGCGTGACGCACTGGAACCGGGCTTGCGCCAGCCTGACCGGGCTGCAGGCCTACCAGGTGTTGGGCGGGTCCGAAGCCTGGCGGGCCTTTTACGACGAGGCTCGGCCCGTGTTGGGCGACTTGGTGATGGACGGCGTGGCCATCACCCAGGGGCCTGACCTGTACGAGCACCCGCTTCGACCCAGCGCCCTGACCGAAGGCGGCTGGGAGGCCGAGGCTTACGTGCCCAAGCTCCAGCGGTGGATCCAATCGTCGGCCTCGCCTCTGGTGGACATGGAAGGCCGGGTGTTCGGGGCCATCCAAACCGTGCAGGACGTGACCGACCGGCACGAGGCCGTGGAGGCGCTGCGCCGCCACCAACAGGCCCTGGAAGAGACCGTGGCGTCGCGCACCGCCGAGTTGTTGGTGTCCAACCACGACCTGGACGCCTTCATGGAAAACGCGCCGGTGGGCATCGCCACCAGCGAGGGCAAACGCGTGGGGCGTCACAACCTGATGTTCTCGCGCATGTTCGCCATCCCCGAGGGCGGCGCGACGGGCCTGAGCACGCGGGAGTTGTTCGACTCGGACGAGGCGTACGCCAGCTTCGTTCAACTGGCGCGCGAGACGCTGGCGCGCGGGCAATCGCTCAGCCACGAGGTGCAGATGCGCGCGCTCGACGGCAAGGCGCTGTGGGTTCAGGTCATCGCCTACGCAATTCCCGACATGAACGGCGGCCGCAAGGTGTGGTGGATCTTGCAGGACCGCTCCGACGTCATGCGGACCCAGCGCGAACTGGTGGAGAACTACCGCGCGCTCAAGGAAACCAACGAACGGCTGGCCGAGGCCCAGGGTCAGTTGCTGCAGTCCGAGAAGATGGCCTCCATCGGTCAGTTGGCGGCGGGCGTGGCGCACGAAATCAACAACCCCATCGGCTTTGTCACGAGCAATCTGGGGTCGATGAAGCGCTACGTTGAGGGCCTGCTGGCCCTGCTGCAGGCGCAGGAAGCCGGGCGTCCCCCGGAGGAACTGGCGCCCTTGCGCCAGGCGGCCGACATCGACTACGTGGCCGAAGACCTGCCGCAACTCATCAAGGAGAGCGAGGACGGCTTGGCGCGGGTGAAAAAGATCGTCCAGGACTTGAAGGATTTCAGCCGGGTCGATCAGTCGGAGTGGCAGGACGCCGACCTGCATGCGGGGCTGGACAGCACGCTGAACATGGTGCTGAACGAGGTCAAGTACAAGGCCCGGATCGACAAGGCCTATGGTGCGGTGCCGCCGGTTCGGTGTCTGGCGGGGCAGTTGAACCAGGTGTTCATGAACCTGATCGTCAATGCCGCCCACGCCATCCAGCGAGATGGGGTGATCACCCTGTCCACCGGCACCGAACAGCGCGAGGGCGCGGATTGGGCGTGGGTGGAGGTGCGCGACAACGGCTGCGGCATGAGCCCCGAGGTGCAGCGCCGCATCTTCGAGCCCTTCTTCACCACCAAGCCTGTGGGGCAGGGCACGGGCCTGGGCTTGTCGCTGTCTTTTTCCATCATCAAGAAGCACGGCGGCCACATCGACCTGCACTCCAACCCGGGCGACGGCACGCGGTTCAGGGTTTGGCTCCCCGTGCGCGGCCCGGAGGAGGCGAAGTGAACGTCACACAGAGGCGAGCGGCGGGTCGCGGTCGCGCGGCGCTTGGGGGTGGGCCGGCCTGCGCTTGGGGCCGGTCGGAGCCAGGGCTTCGTTCCACTAGGAGGTGGCCATGGAGGGCTTGAGATTCCTCTTCGTGGACGACGAGCCCCACATCCTGCAGGCGGTCTTGAGACAAGTCCGCCATCACTTTCGCGCCTGGTCTCCGCGCATCCAGGCCGATGTCGAGTCCGATCCGAGGCGCGCCATTGAACTCATCCGCAGCCGTCCGTACGCGGTGGTGGTGTCCGATTACCGCATGCCCGGGCTGACCGGGGTGGAGGTCCTGTCGGAGGCCCGCCAATGCCTGCCCACGGCCGCCAGGGTCATGCTGTCCGGGCAGGTGGACCGCGACGGCTTGGCCGCCGCCATCAACGCCGCCCAAGTCCATCGTTTTCTGGTGAAGCCCTGGTGCGACGCCGAGTTGATGGCGGCGCTGGAGGCCGGACTGGCGCACCACCAAACCGAGTGCCAACAGGCCCTTTCCACCGCGCCGCCATCGGCGCCGCCCGGTGCCGGTCAGCAGCAGGCGGCGGCGGTGTCCGATCCCGACGCCAACCGCCCGCCCGCGTGAACACCGGCGTCCCCCAGGGTGTGCTGCGCGATCCGCGCGGACCGACCCGCCTGCCGGAGGCGGTGAAGGCCCTGTTGGACGCGGTGGACGGACCGGTGCTGTTGCGCGGTGAGGGGCATTGGCTGTACGCCAACGCGGCGCTGCACCAAGGGGTGGGGGCCGATGCCCAGGTGGCCGCCCACTCGGTGTTGGCCGATTGCATGGACTTGGCCGACGAGCGCCGCTTGGCCGATTACGCCGACGCGGTGGTGCCGGCTCAAGCGGGGGCGGGGCGGGCGGTAGAGCTGCGGGTTCGGCACGCCCAGGGGGATTGGCGCCGCATGGCCTTCCGGGGGCGGCCCTGGCGCCACGGCGGGGGCGATTGGGTGCTGTTGACGGGCCTCGACCTGGGCCTTTGCACCCCCCTGCCCCCAGCGGCCCTGGACCCCGGCCAATTGCTGCACCAACTGCAGCAGCGCGACCCGGTGCCCACCTTCGTGATCGATGTCCAGGGTCGGGTGGCCTACTGGAACACCGCCTGCGAGCGCTTGACCGGCGTGGGCGCCAGCGAGATGCTGGGCGGCACCGAGCCCTGGCGGGCGTTTCATGCCGGGCCCAAGGCGATGCTGTCCCAGTGGGTGCTGGCGGGCGATGTGGGCAGCCGCGCCGCTGCGATCTTGGGCCCCACCTTGCGTCGATCGCCCGGCGACGCCGACGCCTGGCAGTTCGAGGCGCACTTTCCCCGCCTGGGGGTGGGTGGGCGCTGGCTGCAGGCCACGGCGGCGGCGCTGCGCGACGAGCAGGGCGAGGTGGTGGGCGTGGTCGAAACCTTGCTCGACGTGGGCGACCGGCGGCGGGCCGAAGACCATGTGCAGCGTCAGCGCGCCGACCTGGAGCAGCGGGTGGCCGATCGCACCGCCGAATTGCTGGTGACCCACCACGAACTGGAGGCCTTCATGGCCAATGCCCCGGTGGGCATCGTGGCCACCCGGGGGGTGCGGGTGGTGCGCAGCAACCGCATGTTTGCCCGCATGTTCGACCTCCCCGACAACGAGCCGCAGGCCTGGCGCTTGCGGCGCTTGTTCCCCACGGCGGCCGATTTCCAAGGTTTCGTCCGCTTGGCCCGGGACGCCTTGGCGCAGGGGAAGTCCTTCGTTCACGACGTGCGGGTTCGCACGGTGCACGGCAGCGACCTTTGGGTGCAGTGCATGGCCTACTTGGCGGACGGTTTGGACGGCCCGGCCCGGGTGTGGTGGCTGCTGCAAGACCGCACCGGCGTGATGCGAGCCCAGCGCGAGTTGGTGCACAACTTCCGGCTGCTGCAGCAAACGAACCAGCGCTTGGCCGAGGCGCAGAACCAACTGGTGCAGTCGGAAAAGATGGTTTCGCTGGGCCAGTTGGCGGCGGGCTTGGCGCACGAAATCAACAACCCCCTGGGTTTCGTGGCCAGCAACTTGGTGTCGCTGCGCCGCTATGCCCTGGGCCTGATCCGGCTCTTGCAGGCCCAGGATGCGGGCGCCGACCCGGCCACGTTGGCCGCGCTGCGCCACGAGGCCGACGTGGACTTCGTGGCGCAAGACCTGCCCGACTTGCTGGACCAGAGCGACGACGGTTTGGCCCGGGTCAAGAAGATCGTTCAGGACCTGAAAGACTTCAGCCGCGTGGATCAGTCCGATTGGCAGGACGCCGACCTCAACGCGGGCCTGGACAGCACCCTCAACATGGTGATGCACGAGGTCAAGTACAAGGCGCGCGTCGACAAGCAGTACGGTGCCCTGCCCTTGGTGTACTGCCTGGCCGGGCAACTGAACCAGGTGTTCATGAACCTCATCGTCAACGCCGCGCAGGCCATCGAGCGCGACGGGCTCATCACCCTGACAACCGGCACCGCCACCGTGGATGGGGCCGCCTGGGCGTGGGTGGACGTGCAGGACAACGGCGCGGGCATGAGCCCCGAGGTGCAGCGCCGCGTCTTCGAGCCGTTTTTCACCACCAAGCCGGTGGGGCAAGGCACCGGCCTGGGGCTGTCGTTGTCGTTTTCCATCGTGAAGAAGCACGGTGGACGCATCGAGCTCGACTCCGAGGCCGGCCGCGGCACCCGCTTCCGGGTGTGGGTGCCGGTGGCGGGCCCTCCCGCCACTGAGCCCCAGAGCGCCCCAGCCTGATTGGGGGCGCGGCTCAAGGGCGGGCCGGTGCCGAAGCGGCCGTGGGCGCCGCAGGCGGGGCATCCAGCAGGCTCTTGCCGCCGCGTGCCGCGCGGTGGCGGCTCACCAGCGCGTCCAGCGCTGCTGGGTCGGTGGGCAGCCGACCCGACCAATACACGGCATCGCCCAGGCGCAGGCGCTCGCTCATGATGCCCTTGGGCGCCGGGGGCGCCAGGCAGGCCGACCTCAGCATCAGTTCTTCGATGTTGTCGTCGATACCGTCCATCTCCAACTGCGCCATCGCCTCGGCGTGCCGCGCTCGGGCCTCCCAGGCCGGGCGCAGGGCGGGCTGGGCGCGGACCAGGGCGAAGGCGATGCGGGGCGAGAAGGTGTCGTTGGGCTTCAGGGCCCAAAGGCGCTCGGCCACGGCGGCGCATTGCCGCGCCAGAGGGGCCGACTCGGGTCGCCGGCAAGGCTTGAGCAGCTGGCCGACCTCAAACAAGGGCCAAGCGGCATGAAGGCCCACGAGGGCGATGTCTTGCGCCAAGGCGGCGGGGCTGCCCTCGGTGGGCGCTGGCACGCTGTGCAGGATTTGGAACACCGTGGTGAGGTGGGGCTCGTAGGCGGTGGCGCTCGCCAACGACTCCAGCCAGACGGCGGCGGGGCGCGGGTCGATGGCTTGCGCGTGCAGCAGGGCCACCATGTTGGTGGGTTCCAGCTCGCGCCACAAGCGCGTGGCTTGGGCCGAGGCTTCGCCGCGGAGCCGCTGGGCGGCCAGCGCCACGATCACCGGGTCGCGCGTGGCTTGGGCTTCGGCCAGCAGCTCGGCCTCGCGGCCCGCCAGCCACAGCCCCACGGCCCGCTCGCGGGGGCTGGCGCGCGCGGACAAGGCTTGGCTCAGGCGGCGCAGCAACTGGCTGCCTGCCGCCGCTTGGATGTCGTCGTCCACCAGCGGGCGAGGGGGGAGCTTCTCCAGCGCGGCGAGCCCGCCTTGGCGCAGCGCCTCGCGCGCCGGCTGCATGGCCGCGCACCATTCGCGGTCGAAGGCCGCCCAATCGGCTTCGCTCATCACCGGCTTCAGGCGCGGCTGCTGGCTGGCGGGGGCAGCGCTGGCTGGCTCGGCCGCCGCTGCCATGCCTTCCGGTCGGTCGCCGTGCGCGGCGACTGCGGCTTGTTGGGCCGGGCCGGGCGTCTGGGGCGTGGCCGAGGCGCCATCGGGGGTGGCGCGGGCGGGCTCGGCCGGGCGGCCCAGCCACGCCAGCCAGGCCAGCGCCACAGCCGCCAGCACCAACAAGAGCAGGCGCAGGATCCAGGGGCGAGAGGGCATGCGGGTTTGTGGGTGTCTGGACGGTGGGGCGCGCATGTTCTCACCGCGATGCCCGTCGCGCGGTGGCGGTTCGGGGTTTGCCTGGGGTCGCTTTCGTCAGGGCGGGCGGCGAGTTTCTATCCTGCGGGCATGAAGCCTCTGCACACCCTCGTTCCCCTGAGCGCGGCCTTGCTGCTCGCCCTGTCCCCCGCCGCCTGGGCCAACGAAGCGGCTGCGGCCAAGAAGTGGAACGTCAACCAACCCCCCGGCACCGCCAAGACGGTGACGCTCGACACCCGCACCGGCACCTGGATGAGCGTGGACGTCAGCCCCGATGGCAAGACGGTGGTGTTCGACCTGCTGGGCGACCTGTACGTGATGCCCATCACCGGCGGCCCGGCCAAGGCGCTCACGCACTCCATCGCCTGGGAGATGCAGCCCCGCTTCAGCCCCGACGGCAAGCAGATCGCTTTTGTGAGCGACGCCGGCGGCGGCGAGAACGTGTGGGTGATGGACGCCGACGGCAGCAACGCCCGCGCCATCAGCACCGAGGACTATCGGCTCATGAACAACCCGGTGTGGCACCCCAACGGGCGTTACATCGCGGCGCGCAAGCACTACACCGGCACCCGCTCGGCTGGCTCGGGCGAGATCTGGCTGTACCACCTGGACGGCGGCAAGGGCGTGCAGCTCAACGAAAAGCCCAACTGGCAAAAGGACCTGGGCGAGCCGGCGATTTCGCCCGACGGCCGCCACCTGTACTACTCGATGGACGCCACCCCCGGCCGCACCTTTGAGTACAACAAAGACAGCAACAAAGAGATCTTCCGCATCGTGCGGCAAGACCTGAAGGACGGCAGCAGCGAGCCCTTCGTCACCGGCCCCGGCGGCGCCATCCGGCCCACGCCCTCGCCCGACGGCAAGCACCTGGCCTTCATCCGCCGCCAGCGCCAGGCCGACGGCACGCAGGCCAGCATGCTGTACCTCAAGGACCTGAAGTCCGGCGCCGAGCGTGCCGTGTGGGGCCCGCTGGAGCGGGACATGCAAGAGGCCTGGTCGGTGCAGGGCGTGTACCCCGGCATCGCCTGGATGCCGGGCAGCCGCGAGATGGTCGTCTGGGCCCGCGGCCAGATCTGGCGCGTGGACGTCAACCAGGGCACGGCCGCCGCCATCCCCTTCCATGTGCAAGACACCCGCGAGGTGCGCGAGCCCCTGCGCGTGCAGCAAGACGTGGCGCCCGATCGCTTTGACGTGCGCCAGCTGCGCTGGGTGAACACCTCGCCCGACGGCAAGCAGGCCGTGTACTCGGCCCTGGGGCAGCTTTACGTGAAGGATTTGCCCAACGGAACGCCCCGCCGCCTGACGAACCAGAACGAGCACTTCGAGCTCTTCCCCTCGTTCTCGCGCGACGGCAAGTCCCTCGTCTACAGCACCTGGCACGACGAGAAGCTGGGCGACGTGCGCGTGCGCAACCTGGCCACCGGCAAGGAGGTGGTGGTGACGCAAGAGCGCGGCAAGTTCGTGGCCCCGCGCCTGTCGCCCGATGGCCAGCAGGTCGCCTACGTCAAGGCCCGCGGCGGCTACCTGACCACGCCCTGGCAAGGGCTGGGCACCGGGGTGTTCACCGTCGCGGCCGATGGCAGCGGCAAGCTCACGCGCATCAGCAAAGACGGCGAAGCGCCGCAGTGGGGCGCCGACGCCAGCAGCCTGTACCTGACGCGAACCACCTACCCGAGCGAGGTCGACATGCTGCGCACCCTGGTGCGCATCGACCTGGCCACGCGCGAAGAAACCCCCGTGGCCAAGAGCGACTTCGCCAGCGAGTACGCCGTCTCGCCCGACGGCCAGTGGCTGGGCTTTGTGGAGCGCTTCCACACCTACGTCACCCCCATGCCGCAGACGGCCAAGCTGGTGAGCGTGGGCCCCAAGATGGACGCGCTGCCCGTGCGCCAGCTGGACGTGAACGCCGGCGAGTATTTGCACTGGTCGGGCGACAGCGGCACCCTGCGCTACAGCCTGGGCGACGAGCTGTTCAGCATCCCCGTGGGCGCCGCCTACGCCAAGGACTTCAAGCGCCCCGAGCAGGGCCTGAAGATCGGCTTCCAACAGGCCGCCGACAAGCCCCAAGGCGCCACCGCCTTCGTGGGCGGCCGCATCGTCACCATGAAGGGCGACGAGGTCATCGACGGCGGCGTGCTCGTGGTCTAGGGCGACCGCATCGTGGCCGTGGGCCGCCAGGGCGAGGTCGGCATCCCGGCCGGCGCGCAGGTGGTCGACGCCAAGGGCAAGACCCTGGTGCCCGGCTTCATCGACGCCCACTGGCACGGCGCCATGGCCGAGACGCAGTTCATCCCGCAGCAAAGCTGGGTCAACTACGCCAGCCTGGCCTTCGGCGTCACGGCGCTGCACGACCCCAGCAACCGCACCAGCGACATCCACACCGCCGCCGAGATGCAGCGCGCCGGCCGCATCAACGGCCCGCGCATCTTCAGCACCGGCACCATCCTGTACGGCGCCAAGGCCGACATCACGGCCGTGGTCAACAGCCTCGACGACGCGCTCACCCACCTCAAGCGCCTCAAGGCCGCCGGGGCCATCAGCGTCAAGAGCTACAACCAGCCGCGTCGCGAGCAGCGCCAGCAGGTGCTGGAGGCCGCCCGCCAAACCAACATGATGGTGGTGCCCGAGGGCGGCTCGCTGTTCCAGGCCAACATGACCATGGTGGTCGACGGCCACACCACCGTGGAGCACGCGCTGCCTGTGGCCAAGGTGTACGACGACGTCAAGCAGCTTTGGGGCCAGAACGGCGTGGGCTACACGCCCACGCTGAACGTGGGCTACGGCGGCCTGGACGGCGAGCACTACTGGTACGCCAACACCGAGGTGTGGAAGCACCCCATCCTCAGCCAGTTCGTGCCGCGCAGCGTGCTCGAGCCGCGCGCCGTGCGCCGGCTGACCGCGCCCGCCGAGGACTTCAACATCATCCAAGTGGCCAAAACCGCCACCGAGATGCAGCGCGCCGGCATCAAGACCAGCATCGGCGCCCACGGCCAGCGCGAGGGCCTGGGCACCCACTGGGAGATTTGGATGTTCGCCCTGGGCGGCATGACCCCCATCGAAGCCTTGCGCACCGCCACCCTGAACCCCGCCCAGGTGCTGGGCCTGGACAAAGACCTGGGCTCGCTCGAGGTGGGCAAGCTGGCCGACGTGGTGGTCATCGACGGCGATGTACTCAAGGACATCCGCCAGAGCGACCGCATCCGCTACGTCATGCAAGGCGGCCGCCTGTTCGACGTGCCCACCATGAACGAAGTCGGCGCGCGCCCCAAGGCCCGCAAGCCCTTCTTCTTCGAAGGTGCGGCGCGCGACGTGGCGGTGGACGAGCACGCGCTGGACGACGCGTCGGGCTATGGGCACGTGTGTAAGCACTAAAACGCTCGGCGCTGCCGCGCTGCTCACACTCCTTCTCGCCGCCTGCGGCGGCGGGGGCGGTGGCAGCGCGCCGGCTCCCACGCCCGCGCCGCCGCCAGTCCAGCAGACCGAGGGCTCGCTGGACGACCCCACGGTCTACAGCAGCGGGGCCGATGCCTCGCTGGCCAGTGCGCTCGAAGCCGCGGCCGTCACGCCGCGCAACCTCGTGCTGGGCGGGCAGCGGGTGGACTACACCGCCACCGCCGGCCACCTCATCGCCCGCGAACCCGACGGCGCGCAGCGCGCCCAGGCCAAGTTCTTCTACGTGGCCTACACGCTCAACGGCGCCAACCCCGCCACGCGCCCCGTCACCTTCTTCTACAACGGCGGCCCCGGCTCGGCCAGCGTGTGGCTGCACCTGGGCTCCTACGGCCCGAGGCGCCTCGCCACCGGCGCGCCCAGCACCACGGGCCCGCAAGACTTCCCCCTCGTCGACAACGCCGACACCCTGCTGCCGCAGACCGACCTCGTCTTCGTCAACGCCATCAGCACCGGGCGCTCGCAGGCCATCGCGCCTTTCAGCAACCGCAGCTTCTGGGGCGTGGACGCCGACGCCGCCGTGTTCCGCGACTTCGTGCGCCGCTACCTCGACGTGAACCAGCGCAACGCCTCGCCCAAGTTCCTCTTCGGCGAAAGCTACGGCGGCCCGCGCACCGCCGTGCTGGCCCGCCGCCTGCAAGACGCCGGCGTGCTGCTCGACGGCCTGGTGCTCCAGTCCCCGGCCCTGGACTACAACAGCAACTGCGACATCGGCACCGCGCCCACCATCGCCTGCACCGGCTACGTGCCCAGCTACGCCGCCACGGGTGCTTGGTTCGCCCTCAGCCGCCCCGTGCCTACCGACCTCGGCGCCTGGGTCACCCAAGTCCGCCAGTTCGCCAGCACCCGCTACGCCCCAGCGGTGCAAAGCTTCCTGAGCCAGGGCAGCGTGCCGGCCGACCTGCCGCCGCTGCTGGCCGACTGGACCGGCCTGCCCGCCGCCCAGTGGCAAAGCCAGTTCAACCTGCCACCCGGCCCCTACCGCAGCCGCCTGCTGCCCGGCCAACTGCTGGGCCGCTACGACGCCCGCATGGCCGCGCCGAGTGGCAGCTTCCTGGCCGCCGAGGGCGATCCCAGCAGCACCTTCATCAGCGGCGGCTTTGCCCGCGGCATCGACCGCTACCTGCGCGACGAGCTTCGCTACCGCAACGCGTCCACCTACGTCGTGCTCAGCAACGCCATCCAGCAGTGGGACTTCCGGCACGCCGGCCGCAACCTGCCCGACACCGTGCCCGACCTCGCCGCCGCGCTGGCGCAAAACCCCCGCCTGCGCATCCTGGCCGTCAACGGCGTGCACGACCTGGCCACGCCCTTCCACACCACCGAGCTCGACCTGGCCCGCCTCGCCTCCGACCGCGTGCAGGTGAGCAACCACGCCGGCGGCCACATGAGCTACCTGGACGACACCAGCCGCCCCGCCCAGCGCGCCGCGCTGGCGCAGTTCTACGCCCAGGTGCTGGCCACCCGCCCCGCCAGCGCCACGCCCGAGCGGCAAGCCCAAGCCGCCCGCGAACGGCCCCCGGCCGACCGTGTGGGCGTGTGGCCGCCGCAGGCCCAGGCGCCGGTGGCGCCGGAGCCGGCGGTGCAGGGTGTGCTGTGCGACCCTTGCGTGCCGCCTAGGCGCTGACAGCGGAACCTCAGGCCACGCTTAGGTCACTCCCAAGACGGCAAGAGGCGCATTGGGGCTGGGGATGTCGTTGCACACGATGTCGCACAGCGCGCCACGTTAGGCAGTGGTGACCATCTCCATCAGCACGACCGCGATGACCGAAGGTCCATCCACTTCAATCCTGGCCTGCGGAAGTGAGGTTGCTCCGTACCGAGCGGTCTGGCTGGCGGCGCACAGAGGCGACCACAACCAGTGCGACGCCAAGTACAAGCACAGAGGCAAGACCCTTTGTGAGCACAAAGGCAAGCACCTGGAGATCAAGATCGTTGGCATACAGATCAGGCAATGGATTTGTGGCCAATGAAGCCATCGTTCTGCTGATGTCGTACCAGCCGTACAGCAGCACCGAAGCCAGCCAAAGAGTGAGCACAGCGACCAAGGCTTTGGTTCGTGTCATTCCAGTTCCTAAGTGTTGGTGGCGGATCGTTGACGCGCGTCACAGCCCCGGAGTAAGGATGCGCGTCATCACGAGTTGCCAGGCAATGGGGCCTGACTTGGTGATGAGCCGTGGGGTCGCTGCACGCGGTACTCCGTCCTGCTGTCCAGTGGCGGCTGGTGACGAGCATGGCGCGCCATGCCGGTGGATTCGACGCCCCGACTTCAGCACGGCCTCACTCCCAAGACGGCAGTCGAAAGTCCGTCGCCAGCGGCAGTGCTAGTCGCAGCCAAGCAAATCGCGGCCTCGTCCATTCGGTGCGGCAGCGCAATGGGGTCAGGTGCCGTGAATCGCAGGAACTCAGCTGGCAGGGTGCTCTCCTTGGGCTGATGCATCAACAGTTCGGGCGCCGGCCCAAGGTCACACGTAGCGGGCAGAGGGCGGGAACCTATGCCGCACTCAGCCGCCACAAGCCGTGCGGATTGAAGAAGGGCTCATCGGCCGCGTGTCTTGCGTCTGCCTCCAACTGGATGCGGTAGCGCGGGGCGGTGCTCGTGAGGCTGAACGTGTGTTGGTCGGCGAGCACGGGCGTGTCGGTCAGGCGCCAATGGTTGAACTGGTTCATCAGTTCAGCGGCGGCCTCTGGGGGCAGCGTGCGCGGCACCTCGCAGTCCGGCAGGGAGAAGTTGTGCATGCCGCACGAGTAGTAGTGGTCGCGGTCTGCGACCAGTGTGACGGCGGCGGCGTACAAGTCGAAAGCGGTCCCGGACACCAACTCGCGCCAGCGCTCCCACGTGTGGGCAACGCCGGCCGATTCGACCTTGATTGCCAGGCCCCCCACGCCCTCCAAGAGCTTGGTGAACTTGGCGACCTTAGTCCGTTCCTCCAACAGACGCGGAGGGGCGCGGAGGTAAGCGACGCTGACATGGCGGTCGACGGCCGCCAGCACCGCCTCCGTGAGCTTGCCTTGCCCGGCCAGCTCAAAGGCGCGCCTGATCTGCGGATCTCGGGGGTGCACTTCGAGCCCGACCTGCTCCTTCTCTTGCATGTCCGCCAACACCATGCCGGCAAACATGAACCGTCCCTTGGGCTCGTGAGTGACCACGCGTCGAATGAAATCGGAACGGTCGGCCCATCCCCCAGGGATGCAGAAGATGGCTTCGGTGACGGGCACTTGCTGGGCCATGGTGGTCTTGGTGAGCAAGGAAGCTGTCGCGCTCGTTGTGATGACGCCAAGTGCGGTGCGCCTGGAAGTGTTCATGGGACCTGGTCGCATTGATGGCGATGGATGTGACCCCTCGCGGCTTGGGGGTCAGCGAGTCGAGACCGCGTTGGATTGCCCTTCAATGGCCACCATTTTGACGAGCCAGCATCGAGGCATTCGCAGCGAGCCTTCGAGACTTGCACTTGGCGTTGTCGGTGACGAGCGTGGTGCTCCTGGTCGCTAAGCGGGGCCCCACACGAGCCGGACCTCGACAAACCGCCGGTGGCTCGCTTCCGTTCCCCAACGCTCGACCGATACGTAAGGCGGCGGCTCCATGCCATCCGGGACGGGAATCTCTTCGGACGGCTTTGGCGTCGCGCTCCCTGCGGCGGCCCGCCGCAGCGCCTTCTCGGCCTTCACCAAGTCGAACACTGTGGCTGCCCTCGTCGAAGCCAGCGCCGCCAGCGCATCGGCCGCCAGTCGGTAGGCGCCGCGAGCGTCAGCGGTCGCGAGCCATGGGCCCTTCGTTTCATAGCGAATCGCCATCACGACGTACTCACAGCCGCTGAGGTTGACTTGCAGCTTGCCACCGCCCTTCAGCTGCACGACCTCGCGGGTTTCCCGCGCGCTGGGCATCGCGAAGGTGTGCGACACAACCGAGCGCGGCTGAGCGGTGATCAACTGGCTGGGCGCTGCGAGCGGGCATTCGTCGGCCATCGCCGGCCGGTGGTGCAAGGCCAGCAGCAGCGCGATGAACCCGCCGGCTCGCAATGCCAGGCTAGGACCAAGGGCAGCCCCTTGCCGTCCAGTGCTAGTTCGAACCATGGCTCAGCACGCGTTGGTACACCTGCAAATCCCCCGCTGAGAAGCAGCAAAACACCACCTCCTCCAGCGAGTCGATCTCCGCCACCGCGGCCTTCACCGTTGACACCGCGACCTCGGCCGCCAGCTCGATCGGGTAGCCGTAGATGCCTGTGCTGATGCTGGGGAAGGCGATCGAGCGACAGCCCTTTTGGGCGGCGAGGGCCAGCGACTTTTCGTAGCAAGACTTCAGCAGCGCGGGCTCGCCGTGCTCGCCGCCGCGCCACACCGGGCCCACCGTGTGAACGATGAACATCGCCGGCAGGCGGTACCCCTTCGTGAGCTTGGCCTCGCCCGTTTTGCAGCCGCCGAGCAAGCGGCATTCGTGCAAGAGGTCAGGCCCCGCGGCGCGGGGGGGGGCGCCCGCCCCGCCCCCCCCCCCGAGCAGCGACCACATCGCCGCGTTGACGATGGCGTCGACGGCCAGGGTGGTGATGTTGGCTTGAGCGGCGCGGAGTTGGGCAGGCATGTCAGGGCTCATGGGGTCTGGAATCAGGTGGGGCCTCGGCGGCGCCGCGTCATCGATTTCGACTCACTCCCACGACGGCAAGCGAAAGTCCGTCGCCAGCGCCAGCAGCCGCAGCCCGCTGGCCAGCCCCGCGCCCATCAGCAGCACCGCGCCTTCGGGCCAGCCCAGGGCTTGGGCGCCCACCACGGCCCAGCCGCCCAGGAAGGCGCAAACGGCGTAGGGCCGGTGGTCGTGGAAGGCGCTGGGGATGTCGTTGCACACGATGTCGCGCAGCACGCCGCCGCACACGGCGGTGATCACGCCCATCACCACCGCCACGATGGCCGGCTGGCCCATGGCCAGCGCCAGCTGCGTGCCGGTGGCGGTGAACAGGCCCAGGCCCAGGGCGTCGGGCCATTGCATGGCGCGCTCGGTCACGACAAGGAGTCGGCGCGGCTGAGGGGCCGCCTGACCCTCTGCCGCGTCGACTCCTAGGTGCCGCTTGCGCAAGAACAGCATCGCCCCCAGGCACAGCAGCACCAAGGCCCACAGCCAGTTGGCGTGCTCCACCCAGAAGAAGGGGCGGCGGTCCAGCAGCACGTCGCGCAGCGTGCCGCCGCCAAAAGCGGCTAGG
This sequence comes from Inhella sp., assembly GCF_027532025.1. Lineage (GTDB taxonomy): Bacteria > Pseudomonadota > Gammaproteobacteria > Burkholderiales > Burkholderiaceae_C > Inhella. Next base: position 17,116 of record NZ_JAPZSY010000030.1, read on the forward strand.
CCGGCCACCACGATGAGGCCCACGGCGTCCAGCTTTTTCCGCGCGCCGGCCAACAGGCCCGACAGGGCGA
>NZ_JAPZSY010000107.1 GCF_027532025.1 Inhella sp.
TGCTGCCAGAGCCCAAGTTGTCGTCGTAGTAGGCGCTGAAGGGCGGTGCGTCGTCCAGCAAGTTCTTGATGCCGGCGATCACCTCCATGTTCTTGAAGCCCTTGTACGAAACCGACACGTCGTAGACGGTGTACGGCTGCACCTTCGGGCTCCAGTTTGGCGGGCTGACCCGCCCAGCCACCACACCGGGCAAGACGTTGTCGTTGTAGCCGCTGCTGTAGCGCTGGGTCAGGCTGCTGGTCCATGCGCCCTCGGTGTAGCTGAAGGTGGCGGTGTGCTTCCAGCGGATGCCGGGATCGCCGTAGCGGTTGAACTGCCCAATCTCGCTCGGGCCGTATGGCAGCACGTCGAGCGCGCGCGACTTCTTGCTGAGCAAGTAGGTGCCGTTGACGTTGGCCTTCCAACGGCCGTCGCCCACGCGGAATTGGCCCTCGACCTCCCACTCCAGGCCGGTGGTCTTGGAGCCACCGGTGTTGAACCAGCGTTGGTCGATGGCGGTCACGTTGCCGGCGCTGTCTCGCACCCAGCGCGACTTGAACAGGTCGTAGTAGCGCGTGAGTTCCGAGATGCCGGGCTTGCGCATCGAATCCTTGAGCTCGATCGACCACCAGTCGATGGAGGCACGCAGGTCGCGCGTGGGCGAGAACGCCAACCCGACAGAGGCGATGTTGGCCTTTTCAGGCTGCAAGTTGGGGTTGCCACCGTCGATGGTGTCCGGCGAAATCGACGTGCAGCCAGGCAGGCCGCTGACGACCAAGCTGGGGCACTTCTCCGGGTCCACCAGGGTGGACACGCCCGAGAACGGGCTTTGGGTGACGCCGTTGAGCTGCTGGCTGAAGGTCGGCACGCGGAAACCGGTGCTGTAGCTGCTGCGCACCATGATTTGCTCGCTGGGGAACCAGCGCACCGCCAGCTTCGGGTTGGTGGTGCGGCCAAAGCCGGTGTACTGGTCGGTGCGCACCGCCAGGGTGGCCTCGACGGTTTTCAGCACCGGCATCAGCAGCTCGCCGTACACGGCCTTCACGTCGCGGCTCTTGCCATCGACGCTGTTGGACTCGTCGAAGGGCGCGGCGATGATGATGCCGCCCGGCGCGCTGGCCGCTGGCAAGCCGCGGAAGCGGTAGGTCTCACGCCGGAGATCCACGCCCACCGCCGCCATCGCGGTGCCCCCGGGCAACTTCATGATGGGGCCCGAAGCCGAAGCGTCGGCCTGTTTGACCTCGAACTTGCCGCCGTAGAGCGGCAAACCGCGGGCGTTGATGCCCTCCAGCGCCGCCAAACCCGCGCTCGTCTGGCTCAAGGTGAACGGGTTCAGCGAGCCATTCGCCAGGATGTTGACCATGCCATCCCGGTAGTAGTAGCCGTTGCGCAGCGCCGACTTGTCCTCGCTGTAGCCCGTGGACACGCCCACGCGGTAGTCCCAATCGGCGAAAGGCAGTGGGCCGTCGGCACCCAAGAAGAAGCGGCGGGACTCGGTATCGGTCTCGATCTCGCGCGGACCGCAGGGCAGGCAGCGCCAACGGAAGTAGATGTCGCGGCCGCGGTTGCCCTCCAGCGTCGGGAAGGCGCCGACCAGCGCATTGAAGACGTCGTTGTAGGAGCTGTTGGCCGTCGTGATCCGGTAGCGCGCCGTGCTGTTGTTGCCAATCAACTGGACTTCAGAGAAGGCTTTGTACGAGTTGACCTTGGCGCCCACCAACTCGGCGCTGATCTGGTGCTCGCCCAGCTTGTACGAGCCACGCAACACCAAGCTGGTGTTCTTCACGGGCTGCTGCAAGGTGGCCGACACCCCGGTGTCCCAGGCGCAGCCAAAGGCCGTGGCCGGGTTGTTCCAGAGCCGGTCGTCGTACGGGGCCGAGTTCGGCATCGAGCCACAACCTGCGCCCCCGGGCAAGTCCAGGGTGTTGATCCCGTTGTAGCGAACCGTGTCCCCGGGGCGCAGCACGCCGGTCGACGACGGGCCAGCCGCGCCGAGCGCCGCGATGGGCGAAAAGATGTTGGTCACCGTGGCCGTCGTGCCCACGGCAAACACCGTGGCGATGGGCGTGCCTCGCGTGTCCACCGACAAACCGCGATCGGGTTGGAAGGTGTTAACGAAATCGCGCTGCTGACCGGTCAGGATCTTGTTGTCGGTGTGGGCGGCAGCAAACAGCAGGCTGTAGCCATCCTTGGCTAGGTTACCCAGGCCCCCGCTCACCTTGACACCGTAAACCTCGCCGCCCTTGCGCGAAGGCACATCCATGAAGCCTTCGAGCTGCAAGCCCGAGAGGTCCTTCTTGGTGATGAAGTTGATGACGCCACCGATGGCATCCGTGCCGTAAATCGCCGAGGCACCGTCTTTCAGCACCTCGACCCGCTCGATGGCGTTCATCGGGATGGTGTTCAGGTTCACCGCCGTGCCATTGAGGCCGTGCGAGGCCACACGACGGCCGTTGAGCAACACCAGCGTGTTGCGCGAGCCCTGGCCGCGCAGGTTGGCAAACGAAGCGCCGTTGTTGCCTCGCGCATCACCCGCCACCACATCCGACTGGCTGGCCATGTTGTCCACGCCATTGCCATTGCTGGTCAGCAACCCGACGAGTTGCTCGGCGCTGCTGATGCCGGCGCGGTCGATTTCGGCTCGCGTGAACACCTGCACCGGCAGCGAGCCCTCGTCGCGGAGCCGCTTGATGCTGGAACCCGTGACCACCACTTTTTCCAGCTTGGCGGTATCGCCGCCGCTGCCGGTGGTGCCTTGGGCCTGTGCCCCCAGGTGGGCCCCCATTCCAAGGGTCAGGAAACACAGGGCTAGGCGGTTCAATCGCATAAGGGTTCCTCGGCGGGTGGGACAACGATAGGGCGCATCATGGCCGGACGACAGGGCACTGGGCACCCGGGACCTGCCCTAGCCACGATGAATGCTTGGGCCTGAACCATAACCCTGACTCATGCCAATGGCCGAAGCCGCGCGCAGACGCTAGGCTGACGGCATGCGCATCGGCCTGCTGTCGGGCGTGCTGAGCTTGGCCCTGGTTGTGGCGGGCTGCAGCACGTTGACCGACCCCCTTCCCCGCCCCGTTCACGCTGCCTTGTCGGCCGCCGACCTGCCCGCCGAGGCCTTGGCGGTCGTGGCATTTCCGGTGCACCGACCCAACACGGGACTGCGTTGGCAGGCCGACCAGGTCATGCAGCCGGGGTCCACCATCAAGGTGCTGACATCGGCCGTGGCGCTGGACGAATTGGGCCCCCAGTGGCGCGGGCGCACCGACCTGCTGGCATCGGGCACGCTGGTGGATGGGGTGCTGCACGGGCCTTTGGTGTTGCGCGGGGCCGCCGACGCCGACCTCGACTGGGGCGTTCTGTGGAACCTGTTGCGCCAGGCCCGCGAGGCCGGGGTGCGCGAGGTGCGCGGCGGGCTGTGGGTGGACCGCAGCCGCTTCGAGCCTGCGCGGGAAGACCAGGTGCCCCCCTTCGACGAGGCCCCCGAGTTCCCCTACAACGTCATTCCCGACGCGTTGCACCTCAACGGCAATCTGCTGGACTTGCACCTGCAGGCCGATGAGCAGAGCCTCACGGCGCGCTGGTCGCCCGCTTGGGCCGGCTTGACGGTCGACAGCCGCCAGGTCGCTCTGGTGGACGCGCCCTGCAACGCTTGGAACGCCCACTGGCGCCCACCCATCGTGAGCCCTCAAGCCGACGGTCTGCAAGTGCTGCTGCAAGGCGCCTTCCCGCGCGGCTGCACGGTGCGGCAGGCGCTGAACCTGGTGGACCGCGACTGGCTCGACCCGCAGGCGCTGCTGCAGCTGTGGCGCCAGCTGGGCGGCAAGGCCGAGCAGGCCGGGCTCGGCGGCACGCCTGCCGAGGCCCGCGTGCTGGCCTCCCACCAAGCGCGCCCACTGGCGGAGCTGCTGCGCGGGGCCATCAAGCGCTCGGACAACGCGCTGACCCGGCTCGTCTACCTGGAGTTGGGTGCCACCGCGCCCACCCCTGGGGCGGGCCGCAGCACGCGCGAACGCGCCGCAGCCCGGGTTGAAGCGTGGCTGAAGCGGCACGGCATCGACACGCGCAGCTTGGTGCTGGACAACGGGTCGGGCCTTTCGCGCAGCGAACGACTGAGCCCCACGCTGTTGGCCCAGGTCATTTCGACGGCACTGGCCGGTCGGCATGCCCCCGATTGGTTGGCCGGCCTGCCCCTGGTTGGTGTGGACGGCACGATGGGTCGCCGGCTGCGCGGCACGGCTGCCGAGGGGCGCGCTCGGCTCAAGACCGGCACGCTGAACAACGTCGTCGGCTTGGCCGGCGTGGTGTCCGATGCACGCGACCGCCCCTGGGTGGTGGTGGCGCTCTTGAACCACCCGCAAGCCGCAGCGAAGGGGCGTCCGGTGCTCGACGCCCTGATCGCCCTGCTCGCGACCCAAGGCGGCGCTTCCGAGAACCTGCAGTGATGGCCCCACGATCACCCGGCATGCGCCCAGCACCACGCCACTCCTAGAGTCCCCACCATGCCCGCCCCGCCCCGCACCGAGCAACCCGACACCCGACACCCCGAGCTGGACCGCTACGCCAGCGAGGCCCTGGTGCACGCCTTCGTGGACGACCAGTTCGAGGCCGTGCGCGCCGTGCAGGCCGCCGCACCGGCGCTGGCCCGCGCGGTGGAGGCCGCGCTGCCGCGCATCCAGGCCGGCGGTCGGCTGCTCTACGTCGGCGCCGGCACCTCAGGCCGTTTGGGCCTGCTGGACAGCGTCGAGCTCTACCCCACCTTCAGCTGGCCGCCCGAGCGCGCCAAGGCCCTGCTGGCCGGCGGCCCGCCCGCGCTGTACCGCGCCGTGGAAGGCGCCGAGGACGACGCCGACATGGGCGCGCGCGACCTGCACAGCCTCAAGCCCACGCCGCAGGACGTGGTGCTGTGCATCGCCGCCAGCGGCGCCACGCCCTACGTGATGGGCGCGCTGCACGCCGCAAAAGCCATCGGCAGCCTGACCCTGGGCTTTGCCAACAACGAGGGCGCGCCCGTGGCCGAGCAGGCCGACGTGGGCGTCACCCTCAACACCGGCCCCGAGGTCATCAGCGGCAGCACGCGCCTCAAGGCCGGCACGGCCCAAAAGATCGCGCTCAACACCTTCAGCAGCAGCTTGATGGTGAAGCTGCACAAGGTCTACGGCAACCTGATGGTGGACGTGAAGGCCACCAACGCCAAGTTGCGCCGCCGCTCGGTGGCGCTCACCGTCACCGCCACCGGCCGCAGCGAGGCCGAGGCCACGGCCGCGGTGGACGCCGCCGACGGCTCGGTGAAATGCGCAGTTCTGATGCTGCGCCACGGTCTGGACGCGCACAGCTCGGCGCAGGCGCTGGCGCGGGTGGACGGCAGCCTGCGCAAGGCGCTGGGCGAATGAGCGCCGCACCGATCCGCGTTGGCCCGTGGGGTTGGATCCCGAGCCTGTACCTACTCCAGGGCTTGCCTTACATGGTGGTGATGTCGCTCAGCGTCACCATGTACAAAAACTTGGGCTTGTCCAACACCGAAAACGCTCTCTACACGAGCTGGCTCTACCTGCCTTGGGTGATCAAGCCGCTGTGGAGTCCCTTGATCGAGCTCCTAGGCACCAAGCGGCGCTGGATTTGGCCCCTTCAGTTCCTGGTAGGGGCACTGCTGGCCGGTGTGGCGCTCACCCTGCCCCTGCCCAGCTTTTTCCAGATGAGCTTGGTCGTGCTGTGGCTGATGGCGTTCGCCTCGGCCTCCCACGACATCGCAGCCGACGGCTTTTACATGCTGGCTTTGCCAACCCATCAACAGGCCGCCTTCGTTGGCGTGCGGTCCGCAGCCTATCGGGCGGCCAACATCCTCGGGCAAGGTGGATTGGTTTACCTATCCGGAGTTTGGATCAAGCACTCGGGCAACCCGGTTGAGGCATGGCAAGGCGTGATGGCTTTACTCGCTGTCATGTTCGGGCTAGGGGCAACCTGGCACTTGATGGCACTTCCCATTCCCACTGCCGATCGCCCAGCTTCTATTCGCAATTGGCGCGTGTTTGCGCGCGATTCCGTCGACGTCTTCATTGCCTTCTTTCGCAAGCCGGGCGTCGGCGTCGTGCTGGCCTTCTTGCTCTTGTACCGATTTCCAGAGGCTCAGTTGCTGCGGCTGGTCTCGCCGTTCCTGCTCGACCCCATCGACAGGGGTGGTTTGGGGCTGGACAACCAGCAAGTGGGCATTGCGTATGGTTGGGTGGGCATTTCGGCGCTGACGCTGGGCGGCATCGTCGGGGGATGGCTCATCTCTCGCCATGGGCTGCGACGCGCCTTGTGGCCCATGGCCTTCGCGATCAACCTGCCCAACGTGGTTTACGTTCTGCTTGCATGGCTGCAGCCCCCTGGGATGTGGTGGGTCAGTGCCGCTCTGGCGGTCGAGCAGTTCGGCTACGGACTTGGATTCACGGCTTACCTCATGGTCATGATTTGGGCAGCCGACGGGCCGCACAAGACGGCGCACTACGCCCTGTGCACTGGCTTCATGGCCATGGGCATGATGGTGCCGGGCATGTGGAGCGGTTGGCTGCAAGACCTGATCGGCTACCTCGCGTTCTTCGCCTGGGTGTTGGTGGCCACCGTGCCCTCGTTCCTGGTGACGGCCCTGGTCCGCGTGCCCGAAGGCTTCGGCAAGAAGGAGGCCGCGTGAACGCCCGGCTGCAATCGCTCGACGCCTTCCGCGGCTTCACCATCGCCGCCATGCTTTTGGTGAACAACCCCGGCGACTGGGGCCACCTGTACGGCCCGCTGGCGCACGCCGAGTGGCACGGCTGGACCTTCACCGATTGGGTCTTCCCCTTCTTCGTCTTCATCAGCGGCATGGCCATGACCATGAGCTTGAGCCGCCGTGCCGCACTGGGCGACGACAAGCTCAAGCTCACGCTGACGACGGTGCGGCGCGGCGCCGTCATCGTGCTCATCGGCTTGGCGCTGAACTTCATCCCTGCGTTGGACCTCGACACCCTGCGCTGGCCCGGGGTGCTGCAGCGCCTGGGCCTGTGCACCATGGTGGCCGCGCCGCTGGCGGTGTACCTGGGATGGCGCGGCCAGGCCGCCGTGGGCCTGGGCCTCCTGGGCCTCTACAGCGTGCTGATGCTGGCCGTGCCCGTGACCGGCGCCGACGGCGTGATCCGCACCGGCTCGCTGCTGCCAGGGCAAGACACCGCCAGCGCGCTGGACCGCGCGCTGATGGACGGCCACCTGTGGGCCAAGTCCAAGGTGTGGGACCCGGAGGGCCTGCTCAGCACCCTGCCGGCCGTGGCCAGCCAAATCGCCGGCCTGCTGGCGGGCCACTGGCTCGCCACGCGCCGCAGCGCGGCCGAGCGCACCGTGGGCTTTTTCCTCGCGGGCCTCGTGCTGCTGTGGGCCGGTCAGGTGCTGCACGCCTGGAACATGCCCATCAACAAAAACCTGTGGACGCCGGCGTTTGTTGCCGCCACCGCCGGCTGGGCCTGCCTGCTGTTCGGGGCCAGCTTTTGGCTCTTGGACGCCGCCCCGGACGAGGCCTTGCGCCAAGGCGCGCGGCGGCTGGCGCAGCCCTTGGTGGTGTTCGGCATGAACGCGCTGGCGCTGTTCGTGCTCTCCGGCCTCGTGGCCAAGCTGCTGTACACCGTCAAGGTCGGTGACGCCAGCCTCAAGGCGGCGCTGTACGCGCCCTTGGCGGCCTCGGGCTTGGCCCCGGTCAACGCCTCTTTGCTGTTCGCCGTGGGGTTCGTGGCCGTGTTCTACGGCGTGGGCCTGTTCTTGTTCAAGCGGCAATGGTTCATCAAAGTCTGATGCCCCCCATCAGCCGCCGCCGCTGGCTCGGCGCCGCAGGCGCCCTGGGCCTGAGCGCTTGCACCACGCTCCCCCAGCCAGCCGGCCCGGTAACGCTGGAAGCCCCCGCCATCCCGCGCGAGTTCCGCGCCGCCTGGGTGGCCACGGTGGCCAACATCGATTGGCCCAGCCGCAAGGGCCTGAGCACGGCCGAGCAGCAGGACGAGGTGCGCGCCACGGTGGCGCTGGCCGCCTCGCTGGGCTTGAACGCTTTGATTCTGCAAGTGCGCACCAGCGCCGACGCGCTCTACCCCAGCGCGCTGGAGCCCTGGAGCGAGTACCTCACCGGCACGCAAGGTCAGGCGCCCGACCCGGCCTACGACCCGCTGGCCCTGTGGATCGCGGAGGCCCACGCCCGCGGCTTGGAGCTGCACGCCTGGTTCAACCCCTACCGCGCCCGCCAAAGCGCGGCGCAAAGCCCGCTGCACGCCAGCCACCTGAGCCAAACCCGACCCGCCTGGGTGAAGCCCTACGGCAAGCAGCTGTGGATCGACCCCGGCGAACCCGAGGCCGCCGCCCACACCCTGGCCGTGATGCGCGACGTGCTGAGCCGATACGCGCTCGACGGCCTGCACATCGACGACTACTTCTACCCCTACCCGGAGAAAGACGCCGCCGGCAACGAGGTCGACTTCCCCGACGAGGCTAGCTGGCAACGCTTCGGCCTGGCCACCGGCCTGAACCGCGCCGACTGGCGGCGGCAGAACGTCGACCGGCTGGTGGAAGCGATGTTCCGGCTCACCCGCGAGGTGCGCCCCGGCACCCAACTCGGCATCAGCCCCTTCGGCCTGATGCGGCCCGACGCCCGCCCGCCGGGCATCGCCGGTTTCAGCCAATTCGACAAGCTGTACGCCGACGTGGAGCGCTGGCTGCGCGAGGGCTGGCTGGACTACCTCGTGCCCCAGCTCTACTGGCCGCGCGCGCAAACCGCGCAGGCCTTCGGCCCCCTGCTGCAGGGCTGGCTGGCGCTGAACCCGCAAGGCCGCCACGTGTGGCCGGGCCTGTTCACCAGCCGCATCAACGCCGAGCCCACCAGCTGGCAGCCCGAGGAGATCGTTGGCCAAATCGACCTCACCCGCCAGCTGCACCCGGCCAGCGGCCACGTGCACTTCAGCATGGCCGCGCTGACGCAGAACCGCCGTGGCATCGCCGACCTGCTGCGCTTCAGCTACCCCGCGCCCGCCGTGCCGCCCGCCACGCCTTGGCTGCCCGCCCCCTCGGCGCCCGCGCTGCGCCTGGCCTGGGTGGACCGCCAACACGCCGCCTTGCTGGCCGACGACGGCAGCCCCCCGCCGCGCGTGTGGCGCTGGTGGCGGGTTCGAGGGCAATGGCGCGGCGAGTTGGCGGGCCCCGGCCTGTTCGCCTGGCCGGCCGACGCCGACGCGCTGGTGGCCAGCGCGATCGGCCGCAACGGGCTCGAGGGCCCGCGCCAAGGCTGGTTGAAATGAGCACCGCCTTGTTCGTCGGCCTGGACGCGGGCGGCACGGCCACCCGCTGGGCCGCCGTGGACGCTGGCGGCGCGCTGGTGGCCGAGGGGCAGGTGGACGGCTTCAGCGGCCTGCACCTGTCGCAGCCCGAGCCGCGCCAACAGCTGCCACACACCTTGGCCGCGCTGGCCCAGCAACTGCGCCCACACGGCCACGCGGTGGCGGTGGTGGGCGGGGTGACGGGCATCAGCGACCCGGCCGCTGCACCCACACAAGAACTCAACGGCCTCATCACCCAGGCCCTGGGCACCCCGCGCGTGGCCTGCCACAGCGACATGCACGTGGCCTTCCACGCCGCTTTTCAGCCCGGCGAGGGCGTCTTGGTCTACGCCGGCACCGGCTCCATCGCCACCCACCTGGACGCGGCCGGCACCCTGCACCGCGCCGGCGGTCGTGGCTTCGCGCTGGGCGACGAAGGCGGCGGCTACTGGATCGCCAAGGAAGCCCTGGCCGCCATTTGGCGCCGCGAGGACGAGGCCCCAGGCAGTTGGCCGCACAGCGGCCTGGCCCGGGCCGTCTTCAACGCCCTGGGCGGCCCCGATTGGGCGCTGACCCGCCAGTTCGTCTACGCCAGCGACCGTGGCGCCGTGGGCCGCCTGGCCCTGGCCGTGGCCGAGGCGGCCGAGCGGCACGACCCCGAGGCCTGCGCGCTGCTGCACCGCGCCGGCCAAGAGCTGGGCCGCCTGGGCGCCGTGCTGCGCCGGCGCCTGGGTCCCCAGCCCGTGGTCGCCGCCGGCCGCGTGCTGCTGCTACACCCGCTCGTCACCGAGGGCCTGCGCGCCGCGCTGCCCGCCGACTGCCCTTTGCAAACCCGCCAGCTCGCGTCGCACCACGCCGCCGCCCGCCTGGCCTTGAACGCGTTCGCCGCATGAAGACCAAGCTCCTCCCCCTGCTCGCTGCCCTTGCACTGGCCGGCTGCCAAACCACCGGCGTGCGCGTCGACACCACGTACACGAGCGAGAACCAAGACAGCCGCGTGCTGTTCCTGGTGATGCACTACACCGTGGGCGACTTCAAGAGCTCGCTGCACACGCTCACCAAGCCGAGCGCCGCGCCCGTCAGCAGCCACTACCTGGTGAGCGAGAACCCGGTGCGCACCTACCGCCTGGTGGACGAGAGCCAGCGCGCCTGGCACGCCGGCCCCAGCTACTGGCGCGGGCACACGCAGCTCAACGCCAGCAGCATCGGCATCGAGATCGTCAACACCGGCGGTACGCGCGGCCCGGACGGCGTCATGCAGTTCAAGCCCTTCCCGCAGGCGCAGATCGACGAGGTCATCGCGCTGAGCAAAGAGATCGTCAAGCGCCACAACATCCGCCCCGAGCGCATCGTGGGCCACAGCGACATCCAGCCCCGCAGCAAGCAAGACCCCGGCCCGCTCTTCCCCTGGCGCCAGCTGGCCGACGCCGGCCTGATCGCCTGGCCCGACGACGCCATGGTGGCCGCCAAGAAGGCGCAGTACGAGCAGGCCCTGCCTGAGCTGACTTGGTTCCAAGACAAGCTGGCGCAGTGGGGCTTCGCCGCTAGCCGCACCGGCGAGCTGGACGCCTACACGCGCGACGTGCTCACCGCCTTCCAGATGCGCTTCCGCCCGGCCAAGTACGACGGGCAACCGGACGCCGAAACCGCCGCGTTGCTGTACGTGGTGAACGACCCCGTCGGCATGAAGATCAAGCAGCCGCCAGAGCCCCGCCCCTACACGAGCCGCTGGTGATGAAGGCCCTGCTGCAAAGGCTCTTGATGCTGGTGCCCACGGTGCTGGGCATCACGGTCGTGGCCTTCGGCCTGATCCGCCTGGTGCCGGGCGACCCCGTCGAGGTCATGATGGGCGAGCGCCGGCTCGACCCCGAGGCGCACGCCGCGCTGGTGAAGCAACTCGGCCTGGACCAGCCCCTGCCCGTGCAGTACCTGGACTACCTGGGCCAGCTGCTGCAAGGCGACTTGGGCCGCTCCATGGTGTCCAAGGCGCCGGTCAGCGAAGAATTCGCGGCCCTGTTCCCCGCCACCATCGAGCTGGCCTTCATGGCCTTGTTCTTGGCCGTCGTCGTCGGCCTGCTGCTGGGCATGGCCGCAGCGCTGAAGCGCGGCACCTGGCTGGACCAAGGCGTGATGGGACTGGCCACCGTGGGCTACTCCATGCCCGTGTTCTGGTGGGGGCTGCTCTTGATCATGACCTTCTCGGTCAACCTGGGCTGGACGCCGGTGTCGGGCCGCGTGGCCATCGAGTACGAGGTGCAGCGCGTCACCGGCTTCATGCTGATCGACGCCGCGCTACACGACGAGAGCGGTGCCTGGTGGAGCGCCGTGCGCCACCTGCTGCTGCCGGGCATCGTGCTGGGCACGGCCAGCATGGCGGTGGTGGCGCGCATGACGCGCTCCAGCCTGCTGGAGGTGCTGCGCGAGGACTACATCCGCACCGCCCGCGCCAAAGGCCTGCCCATGGCGCGCATCGTGGGCGTGCACGCGCTGCGCAACGCCCTCATCCCCGTGCTCACCGTCATCGGCCTGCAAATGGGCGGCCTGCTAGCGGGCGCCGTGCTCACCGAAACCATCTTCAGCTGGCCCGGCATCGGCAAATGGATGATCGACGCCATCGCCCGGCGCGACTACCCCGTGGTGCAGGCCGGCATCCTGGTCACGGCGCTGACCTTCATCGCCGTGAACCTGCTGGTGGACCTGCTCAACGGCATCGTCAATCCGCGCCTGCGCGGCGGAGGGCATTGACATGAAACAACCCCCAGTCTCGCGTTCGCTCGCCACCCCCCGAGGGGGCGCTCAGTGGCTTCGGGCGGCCGGGCGCCACTGACATGAACAACCCCTTCCAAGAGTTCTGGCAAGGCTTCAAGGCCAACCGCGGCGCCTTCGTGGCCCTGCTGGTGTTCGCCACCCTGGTGCTGGCGGCGGTGTTCGCGCCCTGGCTGGCGCCTTACGACCCCATCCAACAGCACCGCGCCCACCTGCTGGCGCCGCCGGTGTGGATGGACGGCGGCAGTTGGCAGTTCGTGTTCGGCACCGACGAGCTGGGCCGCGACTTGCTGTCCCGCCTGCTGCACGGCGGGCGTGCCTCGCTGGGCCTGGGCTTGGCTGCGGTCGTGCTGTCGCTGGTGCCCGGCGTGCTGCTCGGCCTGCTGGCGGCCTTCTACGCCCGCAGCCTGGGACCGGTGGTCATGCGGGTGATGGACATCTTGCTCGCCCTGCCCAGCCTGCTGCTGGCCATCTGCGTCATCACGGTGCTGGGCCCGGGCTTGGTGAACACGGTGCTGGCCATCGCCATCGGCGCCTTGCCCGGCTTCGTGCGCCTCACACGCGCCGCCGCCCTGACCGAGCTGCCCAAGGAGTACGTCACCGCCAGCAGCGTGGCAGGCGCCGGCACCCTGCGCCTGATGCTGGTGACCGTGCTACCCAACTGCATGGCGCCGCTGATCGTCAACGCCTCGCTGGGCTTTTCCAGCGCCATCCTGGCCGCGGCCGGCCTGGGCTTCCTGGGCTTGGGCGTGCAAGCGCCGCTGCCCGAGTGGGGCACCATGCTGTCCAGCGCCCGCGACTACATCCAGCGCGCCTCTTGGGTCGTCACCCTGCCGGGCCTGACCATCTTGACCGCCGTGCTGTCCATCAACCTCATGGGCGACGGCCTGCGCGACGCGCTCGACCCCAAGCTGAAGCGGGTGAGTTGATGCTCGACATCCAAAACCTGCGCGTTCGCTTCGGCGCCTTCCCGGCCGTGGACGGCGTGGACCTGCACGTGGACGCCGGCGAGGTGCTGGGCATCGTGGGCGAATCCGGCTCGGGCAAGTCCGTCAGCATGATGGGCTTGATGGGGCTGATCAGCGCCCCCGGCGTGGTCACCGCCGACCGCTGCCGCTTCCTCGGCCACGACCTGTTGACGCTGTCGGACCGCGAGCGCCGCCGCGTGGTGGGCCGCGACGTGGCCATGGTGTTCCAAGACGCGCTGACCGCGCTGAACCCCAGCTACACCGTGGGCTTCCAGATCGAGGAGGTGCTGAAGCTGCACCTGGGCTTGAAAGGCCGCGCCGCGCGGGAGCGCGCCGTGGCCCTGTTGGAGCAGGTGGAGATCCCCGACGCCGCACGCCGCCTGCAGGCCTACCCGCACGAGCTGAGCGGCGGCATGAACCAGCGCGTGATGATCGCCATGGCCATCGCCTGTGGCCCGAAGCTGCTCATCGCCGACGAGCCCACCACGGCGCTGGACGTGACCATCCAAGCGCAAATCGTCGACCTGCTGCTGCGCCTGCAGCGCGAGCAGGGCATGGCGCTGATCATGATCACGCACGACCTCGCGCTGGTGGCGGAGCTCGCATCACGCCAGCCCCCACGCGACGCCTTGCAGGCGTCGCTGCCCCCCGAGGGGGCTGCACCGCCTCGGGAGCGGCCCGTCGGCGGTGCGCGCGTGGCCGTGATGTACGCCGGCCAGGTCGTCGAAACCGGCCCCGTGCCCGCCTTGTTCGACGCCCCCCAGCACCCCTACACCCAGGCCTTGCTGGCCGCCCTGCCCGAGCACAACCAAGGCGCGCGCCGCTTGCAGGCCTTGAGCGGCATCGTGCCCGGCGCGCACGACCGCCCGGCGGGCTGCCTGCTCAGCCCTCGCTGTCCCAAGGTCCAGCCCCGCTGCCACGCCGAACGCCCGGCGCTGGTGCAGGGCGTTCGTTGCTTCTTTCCCTCATGACCGCACCGCTCCTTCAAGCCGAGGCGCTGACGCGCCACTACCGCGTGCGCCAAGGCTGGTTCGGCAAGGCCACGGTGCGCGCGCTGCAAGACGTGAGCTTCGAGGTCCACGCCGGCCGCACCCTGGCCGTGGTGGGCGAGTCGGGCTGCGGCAAGTCCACCCTGGCGCGGCAGCTCACGCTGATCGAGCCGCCCACCGCCGGGCGCCTGTGCTTCGACGGGCAGGACATGACCCAGGCCGACGCCACCACGCGAAAGCGCCTGCGCCAGCAGGTCCAGATGGTGTTCCAGAACCCCTACGCCTCGTTGAACCCGCGCCACAGCATCGGGCGCACCCTGGCCGAGCCCCTGGTCATCAACACCACCTGGAGCGCGGCCGAGCGCCGCGAGCGCGTGGCCGCCGCGCTGTCGCGCGTGGGCCTGCGCCCTGAGCATGCCGGCCGCTACCCGCACATGTTCAGCGGCGGCCAGCGCCAACGCGTGGCCATCGCCCGGGCCATGATGCTCCAGCCCCGCCTGGTGGTGGCCGACGAACCCGTGAGCGCGCTCGACGTCTCCATCCAGGCCCAGGTGCTGAACCTGTTCATGGACCTGCAAGAGCAGACCGGCGTGGCCTACGTCTTCATCAGCCACAACCTCAGCGTGGTGCAGCACGTGGCCGACGAGGTGGCCGTGATGTACCTGGGCCGCGTGGTGGAGCGCGGCCCCAAAGCCACGCTGTTTGCCCAGCCCCTGCACCCCTACACCCAGGCCCTGATGAGCGCCACGCCCGCCCTGCACGCCGCAGACCGGCGAGAACGCATCGTGCTCAAAGGCGAGCTGCCCAGCCCGCTGAAGCCGCCCAGCGGCTGCGCCTTCCACCAACGCTGCCCGCGCGCCACGGCCCGCTGCGCCGAGGTGCTTCCCGCGCTCCGCGAGGTGGGCGGAAGGCTGGTGGCCTGTGACGAACTGCGCTAACCCAGGCCCTGGGTGGGCACGAAGCGGGCTTCAAGGTGACTTTCTGCCGGGAAGAAGGTGGTTCACGCGCTGGTTTTGGGGTTCAATCGACCGCTGATGTCCGCCCAACCAGCGCCTGAAAGCTCCCCCGTCGGCAGCCGCATCGAGCGAATTGGCTGTCATCGCGCGCCAGCCCGCCCCGCGCGAGATGGTTTGCGTTCACCCCCATGGCGCCGGACCGGTTCGACTCACTGCCTCGACAGCCGCCCATGAACTACCAAGCCCCCGCCCACCTCAGCGTGCCTGCGCGAAGCCAGCGCATGCTGCGCACGTTGCTGTGGAGCGTGGTCGTTTTGGGGCTGATGGCGGGGCTGTACACCGCCATTGGACGCCGCACCACCGCCGTCATCATCGCCGTCAGCATCGCGTCCTTGCTGCCCTGTTTTCTGCTGTCTCGGCGTCAACGCCCCGACGCCGCCGCCGACTGGTTCTTGTTGGTGACGTCTTGCATGGTCGGCGGGCTGGCTCTCCATGGTCATGGCCTGCGCGACACCTCCCTTCTTGCCCTGCCCGCCTTGTTGGTCTTCGCCGGCATGTTGCGGTCTGCCAGCACCTTGCGTTGGCTGACGGTGATCCAAGGTTTGATCATCGTGGGCGTCGGCTTGGCCTACGCGCCGCAAAACGCCGCACCGCCCGCCTCCAACACCGTGCTCACCGCCACGTTGCTGGCCATCTTGGGCATGACGGCTTATGCCGTGTGGAACCTGGTGTACGACCTGCGCGTGACCCTGAAGCAAGCGCTGGATGGCCAATCCAAGGCCCATTCCTCCATGCAGGCGCTGGAAGCCAATCGGCGCCAAGACGCCCTCACCGGCCTGCCCAACCGACACGCCGCCCAAGAGGCCTTGGTGCCAGCTTGCATGCTGCCGCGCTCGGGCGAGGCAACGGTGGCCCTCTTCAACGTCGATGGCTTTCGCTCCATCAACGACGCCTTCGGCCCCCAGGTGGGCGACCGCCTTTTGGTGGCTCTCACCGAGCGCTGGCGGCAAATGCTCGGCCCCGACGAAACGCTCTACCGCCTCAGTGGCGACGAATTCCTGGTGACCACCACGGCCAGTCTGGACGATGTGCAAAGCCTGGAATGGGCTCAACGATTCGTCAACGCCACGGGCGAACCCATCGACCTGGTGGGCATCGAGGTGCGCTGCACCGTGTCCGGCGGCATCGCGGCCACGCGCGGTGCCCACAGCTATGCCGAGCTGCTGAGTCACCTCGACGCGGCCATGCGGCTGGCCCGGGACCGCGGCCGCAATGGCGTGGCTGGATTCGCGCCCAACCTGCAGGAAGACCAGGCCTACCAACTCGACCTGCTGACCTCCATGCGCAACTGCCTCAAGCGCGGCGAGGGCTTCCAGATGCACTACCAGCCCAAGGTCGATTTGGCCAGTGGCACGGTCGTGGGCGCCGAGGCCCTGATGCGCTGGACGCATCCGGTGCACGGGCCGGTGTCCCCGGCGCAATTCATTCCGCTGGCCGAACGCTCGGGCCTGATCGTCGAACTCGGCCGTTGGGGCCTGCACGAAGCCTGCCAGCAGGCCCAAAGTTGGCGCAAAGCGGGCTGGACCGACTTCACCGTCGCCGTCAACGTGTCGATGGTGCAATGCCGGCGCGACGACCTCGCCAACGACGTGCTCACTTGCCTGGCCGAAACCGGTTTGCCCGGCTCGGCCCTGGTGCTGGAGCTCACCGAATCCGTGCTGGTCGACAGCGCCGACGCCCTGCACGCCGCGCTGCGCCGCCTGAGGGCGCTGGGCGTCACCCTGTCCATCGACGACTTCGGCACCGGCTACTCCAACCTCGCCTACTTGTCGCGGCTGGAGGTGCAGCAACTCAAAATCGACCAAGGCTTTGTGCGCCGCTTCGTCACCAGCCCGCCCGACCGGGCGATCGTGGAAACTATCATCGCCATGGCCCACAAACTCAAGCTCGACACGGTGGCTGAAGGCGTCGAAGAGCCGAGTTGGGCGGAGTCGCTCCAGACCCTGGGCTGCCGCACGGGCCAGGGCTACCACTGGTCGCGGCCCTTGCCAGCGGCGGATTTTTGGGACCGTTTCAAACCCCGGGCGCTGCTCCCTGCCGACTGATCCGACCCGGCCCCTGCCTTGACCCAATTCGCTTACCTCCACCACCCTGGCTTCTTGCAATTGCCGCTGGCCCAACCAGGCAGTTCGGCGGCGCCCTTTGCCATCGCCGGCATCGCCTGGGACGGCTCCACCACCCACCGCCCCGGCGCCCGCATGGCCCCGGCCGCCATCCGCCGCGCCAGCGCCATGCTGTGCGACGCCCACCACCCCTTGTTCGACACCAGCCCCCAAGGCCGCGCCGTCGACCTGGGCGACCTGCCCCTGCCCAACACCAGCCTGACCGGCATGCGGCAGGCCCTGGCCCCCATGCTGCCCCCACTGCTGGCCGCGCACCACATGGTGTGGCTGGGGGGCGACCACTCCATCACCCTGCCCCTGCTGCGCGCCTACCGCGCCCACCATGGACGGCCCTTGGGTGTGCTGCACTTCGACGCCCACTGCGACACCTGGACCAACCACTTCGGCGAACCCAGCGGCCACGGCACCTGGGTGGCCGAAGCCTTCAACGAGGGCCTAGTGCTGCCGGAGTGCTTCGTGCAAATGGGCATCCGCTCCTCGGCCGAGCGCGCCGCGCGCGAGTTCGTGCGCGACCGCGGCGGCCTGATCTACGAAGCCCGCCGCCTGCGCGGCCTCGACGGCAGCGCCCTGCTGGACCCGGTGCTGAACGACATCCGCCAGCGCGTGGCCGCCGCCGGCCACCCCCCCCTGTACCTGAGCCTGGACATCGACTGCCTGGACCCCGCCTTCGCCCCGGGCACCGGTACGCCCGAGCCCGGCGGCCTGAGCAGCAGCCAGGTGCTCACGGTGCTCGAAGACCTGGCCGACCTGCCCTGGGTGGGGATGGACTGCGTGGAGGTGTCGCCCCCCTACGACCACGCGGAGCTGAGCAGCCAAGCCGCGGCGCACTTCGTCTGGACCTACCTGTGCGGACGGCTCAAGAGCCATAACCCAGGGTAATTACCGACCCAAGCAAACGCGCCCCGACCCGGCGGTCGCGTTCCAATAATGGGACGCCCTCCCTGCCGACCGCGTCACCGCCTTGCGACCGCTGCTTTCCGCTCTGTTGATGCTTGCCAGCTTGGCACTGGCGCCTGCGCGCGCCGCGCTGCCCCTGGTCTATTGCGCCGACGCCAGCCCCGAGGGCTTTGACCCCGGCCTGTGGGACAGCAGCAGCACCAGCAACGCCACCAGCCCCATGTTCCAAGGCTTGGTGGCCTTTCGGCGCGGTGGCACCGAACTGGAGCCGCTGTTGGCGGCGTCGTGGACCGTGTCACCCGACGCGCGGGTGTTCACCTTCCAACTTCGCCGCGGGGTGCCGTTCCACACCACGCCCGACTTCAAGCCCACGCGGCCCATGAATGCCGACGACGTACTGTTCAGCTTCCGGCGCTTCATCGAGCCGCAGCACCCCTGGAACCGAGCCGTTCCCTCCAACTACATCTACCCGCAAAGCCTGGGCTTGGCCCAGGCCATCGAAAAGATCGAACGCCTCGGCGACCACGAGGTTCGCTTCACGCTGCGCCAGCCCAATGTCACCTTCCTGAGCGCCTTCGCCATGTCCTTCGCCAGCATCCATTCGGCCGAGTACGCCGAGCAGTTGCTGAAGCGAGGAGAAGGCGCGCTGCTCAACCGCCGCCCCGTGGGCACGGGACCCTACCGATTCCGCAGCTACGCCAAAGACGATGTGCTGCGCCTGGAGCCGCACCCGGCGTACTGGCGGGGCGTGCAGCGCACGCCCAAGCTCATCTTCTCCATCAGCCGCGAGCCCAGCGTGCGCGTGCAAAAGCTGCTGGCGGGCGAGTGCCACATCACCGCCCCACTGCGCGACGTCGACGTGGCCGCACTGCAAGGCCGCAAGGGCATCACCTTGCTGAGCCAGCAAGCGCTCAACATCAGCTACCTCGCCTTCAACCTCAAGCGCGAGCCGGTGAACCGGCGCGAGGTGCGCGAAGCCCTGGACGTCGCCATCGACCGCAACGCCATCTTCAAGGCCCTGTTCCCGCGCGGCGACGCGCTGCAAGCCACCAGCGCCTTCCCGCCCGCCATCCCCGGCTTCAACAAGGCGCTGAAGAACGAGTACGACCCCGACAAGGCCAAGCGCCTGCTGGCCCAGGCCGGCTTTCCCAACGGCTTCGTCATCGACCTCTGGGCCCTGCCCTTGGCCCGCCCTACCAACCCCAACGGGCAGCTGATGGCCCAGCTCATCCAGCAGGACTGGGCGCGCATCGGCGTCAAAGCCACCATCAAGACCTTCGAGTGGGGCGAGTACCTCAAGCGCGCCAACAACGGCGAGCACCACGTCTACATGAGCGGCTGGAGCGGCGAGACCGGCGACGCCGACGACTTCCTCACGCCCAACCTCAGCTGCGCCGCCAACCGCACCGGCGTCAAGTTCTGCCACCCCGAGTTCGAGAAGCTCATCGACGAGGCGCGCGTCACCACCGACCAGGCCAAACGCATCGCGCTCTACGAGCAAGCCCAAGTCGTCTTCAAGCGCGAGCGCCCCTGGATGCCCATGGCCCACAGCACGGTCTACATCCCAGTTCGCGAGGGCGTCAAAGGCTTCGTCATGGCACCCAATGGCAGTGTGGACTTCGAAGGGGTCGTGCGGGAATGACCATCATGCACTTGCGCACAGCGGCCCGCGAACGGGCACCGGGCCGCCCCAATCCCGAGAACGGGTCGCTGCGCCCCCCTCGGAGGGTGGCGGAGACCCGCCGGGACGCAGACTGGAGGCGACCATGAGGTTGCGGCACATCGAGGTCTTCCACGCCATCATGCAGGCCGGCTCCATCAGTGGCGCCGCGCACCTGCTGCACATCTCTCAGCCTGCCGTCACCAAGGTGTTGCAGCACGCCGAACTGCAACTCGGCATGCCCCTGTTCGACCGCGTGCGCGGCAAGCTGCACCCCACGCCCGAAGCGCGCCGCCTGTTCGTCGAGATCGACAAGCTCAACCGCGACCTGGTCGCCATCCGCCGCCTCGCGGCCCAGCTCAAAGCGGGCGACCAAGACCAACTGCGCGTCATGGCCACGCCCACGCTGGGCGCCTCGCTGCTGCCCGGCGCCATGACCGTCTGGGCCAAGGCCTTCCCCGACAGCCGCTGCGTGCTGGCCACCAACCACACCAAGGAAATCGTCAGTGCGCTGCTGCTCGGCGAAGCCGACATGGCCCTGTCCCTGCAAGACCCCCACCACCCCGGCATCACCGCCGAGGTGCTGGCCAGCGGCCCCATGATGGCCTTGTGCCCCTTGCGCAGCCCCGAAGCCCGCCACGACGGCGCCCTGCCCGTGGCCGACATCCTGACCGAACTCATCGCCATGGTGGAAGACGATCCACTCGGCGCGCAGGTGATGAACGCCTTTGGCGCGCAGGGCGTGCAGCCACGCACCCGCATCACGGTGCAAACCTACCAACTGGCCCGTGCGCTGGTCGAGTCCGGCTTGGGCCTGAGCGTCGTCGACCCCTTCACCGCCACCAGCGCCGACCGCCAACTCGTGCGCGTACGCCCCCTCAAGCCCAGCATCCCCGTGCACCTGCACCTGCTGACCTCGGCCAAAGCGCCCCTGCCGCAAGTCGGGCGCAAGCTGGTCAAAATCCTGGCCGAGCGCACCCAAGCGGCTTTGGCCGCACTCAACGCCTGATGAGCGCCATCCCTGGCATCCCTTGCGAAGCCATCCCCGGTCACCCCGATTTCGTTGCCCTCGCAACATTGCCTGGCATCGACGTGGACCTGCGCTACGCCAGCGACGACAACTTCGTGGGCCGCCATGTCTACGGCGCGCTGGACTGCGCCTACCTCCGCCGCGATGCTGCCGAGGCCCTCTCGGCCGCCGCCCAATGGCTGGCCGCCGCCCGCCCCGGCTGGCGCCTGCGCGTGCTGGACGCACTGCGCCCCCAGCGCGTCCAAGAACGGCTCTATGCCGAGTTGGACGGCACCCCGCTGGCCATGTACCTGGCGCACCCAGAGCGTGGCTCCATCCACAGCTTCGGCATGGCCGTGGACCTCACACTGCTTGATCCCCACGGCCGCGAGGCCGACATGGGCAGCGGGTTTGACGAGATGAGCGCCCTCTCCCACCCCGAATACGAAGCCGAGCACCTGGCCCTGGGCCGACTCACCCCCGCCCACCTGACCGAGCGCGGTTGGCTGCGCCGCGCCATGCGCGAGGCCGGCTTCCACGGCATCGCCAGCGAGTGGTGGCACTTTGACTTTGGCGACCGCGTCGCGGTGCGCCGCGACCTCCCGAGGGTGTTGTGATGAAGCTGGACCGCCGCCACCTGCTGGCCACCGCCGCCGCCCTTCCGCTGGCGTCACAGGCTGCGTCCCCGATGGGTCCTGTGGGCACTCTTCGCGCGCCGGGCCTGAAGGAGGGCGACACGCTGGGCCTCATCAGCCCGGCCAACGCCACCTTCGAGCGCGAGCCGCTCCAAATCGCCATCGAATCCCTGCAGGCCCTGGGCTTCAAGGTCAAGCTCGGCCAACACGTGCGCGCCCGCCACGGCCACCTGGGCGGCACCGACGCCCAGCGCGCTGGCGACCTCAACGCCATGTTCGCCGACCCCAACGTGCAAGGCGTCATCGCGCTCACCGGGGGGAGCGGCGGCACGCGCATGCTGCCGCTGGTGGACTACGCCCAAATCCGCCGCACGCCCAAGTTCTTTGGCGGCTTTTCCGACCTGACCGCCCTGGTCAATGCCATCCACCAACAAACGGGCCTCATCACCTTCCACAGCCCGATGGCCGGCAGCGAGTGGAACGCTTTCAGCGTGGAGCACTTCAAAGCCCTGGTGATGCGCGGCGAAAGCCCCCTGCTGCGCAACCCCCAGCGCGAACTGGGCGACCACCTCGTGCAAACGCAATGGCGCACGCAAACCCTGCGCAGCGGCAAAGCCCGCGGCCCGCTCGTGGGCGGCAACCTCACCGTGCTCACCGCCATGGCCGGCAGCGCCTACTGGCCCCGCTTCCCAGGCGCCATCCTGTTCCTGGAAGACGTCAACGAGTACATCTACCGCGTCGACCGCATGCTGAGCACCCTGCGCCTGACCGGCGCTCTCAGCCAAGTCGCGGGCGTCGTGCTGGGTCAGTTCACCAACTGCAACCCTGGCGAGGGCCACGGCACGCTGACGCTGGACGAGGTTTTCGACGAATACCTGCTGCCCCTCAATGTGCCCGTGTACCGCGGGGCCATGGTCGGTCACATCAAGCGCAAGTTCACCCTGCCGGTGGGAGCGGTGGCCGAGGTCGATGCCGACGCCGGCACCTTGCAGATGCTGCACCCCAGCGTGTCGTGACCCGAGTGCAATGGCGGCGCAAGCCACCTCGTTTCACGACCTGACGTAAGCGTCGATCGCCTCGATGGTCTGCGTGCTGGCCGACGTGAAAGCCAAGCCGATCGAGAAGCCATCATGCCGACCGCTGAGCACGCTGTAGACCACCTTGCCCGTGACCTCAATCGGCACCCACCTGGCGCCAGGCATTGGCAGCGTCAATCGCACCGTCATCACCAAGTTGGCCGGCGGATTGGCCGCGGCCACGAAACCCAGCCCACCACGGCTGATGTCGATCGTCCGAACCGCCAGCGGCGCGTGCCCAGCCACCACCACGTTGGCCGTGGTCTTGAGCAGACGCCGCCGATCCTTGCGCTGGTCTTTGGAACTGATGGGAGCCGTCATGGTCAGAGAGACTATGCGCGACACCCTCATCACCCGGCTGCTCACCGGTGGCGAGGAAGCCGAGGGAGCGTGAAATCCGACACTGCCCAAGCCCCCGAAAACGCAAAGGCTTCCTCACCCCGATCGGCCCCAGCGAGAACGGTTCTTGCCGAGTTTGAAGCCGGTCCAGCCATTTCCAGCCATTTCCAGCCATCGTCGGCCTGAAACCGGCAACGATGGACGTCCAAAACAAAACCCGCACGCGGCGGGTTTTGGATACCAAGCCAAGTGCTTGGTTGACTGAACGATTTTGGTGGGCCCTGTAGGATTTGAACCTACGACCAACGGATTAAGAGTCCGCTGCTCTACCAACTGAGCTAAGAGCCCGAAAGCGAAGCGCCAGATGTTAGCGCACCGTTTTCTTTGCTTCCGTGCCGGCCTGTGGCGCTTGCCACCGGTGTCGGCTGGTGGGTCGGGCGAGACTCGAACTCGCGACCAACGGATTAAAAGTCCGCTGCTCTACCGACTGAGCTACCGACCCGCCCGGGAAAGCCCGCGAGTATAGACAATCAAGGTTGCTTCTGCAAGCCTTTCTGGTGATTGCGCAAGCACTGGGCCACCAGGGCCGATGCGGCGCACAGGCCAAAGCTCGCCGTGACCATCACGCTGGACCCATAGCCTGCGCAGTTCAGGCTGCCATCCACCTCGCAGGCATCGCCCTGCTCCGCCCGAGGTCGCTGCACCGCTTCGCGACTGAAGACGCATCGCACGCCCAGCCGTCCCTGGCGGGGCGCGCCGTGCTCGCGCCGCAAGCGGGCGCGCAAGCCCGCCAGCAGCGGGTCGTGCGTCACATCCGACAGATCGGCCTCGTCCACCGCCTGCGCCTGTTGTTTGCCACCCGCCGCGCCCACGCACACGAAGGGCAGGCCGGTTCGCCGCGCCCACGCGGCCATGGCGGCTTTGGCCGACGACTGGTCGCAGGCATCGATGACACCGTCGAGCTGCGGCGACTCGAGGCCATCGCCCAAGACGGCGGGCCAGTTGTCGGGCTCGACGAATGCATCCACCACGCGCACGGCGCAGGCCGGGTGGATGGCACCGATGCGCTCGCGCAAGGCTTCGCCTTTGTGCTGACCCAGGGTCTGCGTGGTGGCTTGCACCTGGCGATTGATGTTGGACTCCGCCACATGGTCGAGGTCCACCAGCGTGAGCGCTGCCACGCCGCTGCGGGCCAAGGCCTCCACCGCCCAAGAGCCGACGCCGCCCAACCCCACCACCGCCACGTGCAAGCCCCGGAGCCGCTGGTAGCCTTCCGGACCGTACAGCCGACGCAGTCCACCAAAGCGACGCTCGGCGTCCATCTCGCCGTCGAGATCCGCGCTCATCGGTTGACCCAGGCCATTTGCACCCGCAGGCCGATCACGGCGCCCGCCACGATGCCAGCCACGGCGATGAAACTGCCCAGGCTGAGCGTGGACACACCGCTCAAGCCCTGTCCCACAGTGCAGCCCAGCGCGGTGACCCCACCCACACCCATGAGCACGGCGCCAACGAGGTGGAACACCAAATCGTCCGTTCGGCGAAAGCCTTCCCAGCGGAACTCGCGACGCCACAACGCCATCGCCGCCGCGCCGAGCACGACCCCCAACACCGTGACGATGCCCAACTGCAACACCCGCGAGCGATCGCTGAAAAACTGCAGCCACTCGAGGGTCTGCGCCATCGGCGCGACGAAGCTCAGCGCCTCAGGGCGGTTGCTGACGGTACCCAGGTAGGCCGGCTCCAACGTGTGGGGATGTTCCGCCACGAAGGCCAATCGGCTGGTCAAGGCCCAGGTGCCCGCCACGACCAGCCCCACCACCGCGCCCCAAGCGATGCGGCGTCGCTCCCCGCGCAGCCCCAAAGCCCAAGCGGCCAGGGCGAGTGCCACAGCCAAACCGATCCACGGCCATCCGGTCAAACTGGCCACATCTTGTGCCTTCGGCAGCGTGAGCACCCAGCGGTCCACGCTGGCGTCGCGCGCCACTGCGGTGACGCCGCGCAGGGTCATCGAGGCACTGAGCCCCATCACCAGCAGCACGACCAGGGCCTTGAGGTTGCCGCCGCCAAGGCGCACCAGGGTCTTGGCGCCGCAGCCCGAGGCCCACACCATGCCCAGCCCGAACAGCAGCCCGCCCAAGGCATGCGATGCCCACAAGAGGCGCGGGCTGCCGTAAAGCGTTTGGGCTGCGCTCACCCAGCCCATCGATTGCATGAGGGCGAAGGCGCCCATGGCCACGGCCACCGCCAAGAGCCACATGCGCGCACGGGTCCAGTCGCCCATGCTCACGACATCACTCACCGCGCCCATCACACAAAAGTGGCTGCGCTGACTCACGGCGCCGAGCACCGCCGACAGCGCAAAGGCGCCCCACAGCACCATGTGGCGAAGGGCGGCGAGTTCGGCGTCGGTCATGGGCTCATCCACAAGAACAACGGCCCGCGACTGGCGGGCCGTTGGGGGCAACACAGCAGGCTTACCTCAAGGCCGCCAATCGCTCTTTGGCGGCTTGTGCGGCTTCGGTGCCAGGGTAGGTCTTGACCACGTCTTCCAGGCTGCGACGGCCGGCCTTCGTGTCTTTCAACTCGATTTGGCAGTTGGCCAGCGCCAGAGCCGCCTCCGCCGCGCGAGGGTGCGTGGCGTTGGCGCTCAAGAACGCCCGGAACGTGGCGATCGCTTCCCGGTACTGGCGCTGCCCGTACTGGGCATTGCCCAACCAGAAGCGCACCGCGTCGTTGTAGCCACTGGCCGGGAAGCGGCGCAAGAAACCTTGGTAGGCGGTGGCCGCTTCGTCGAAATCGCCCCGGCGCAGCAGGCCCATGGCGGCTTCGTACTGGTTGCGCTCTTCGGGGCTGGCTTGGAACTCTTTGCCGTCTTGGTTGACCTTGAGCGGCTCCAGTGGCTTGAGGCGGGCATCGAAGCCCTGCAGGCTGTCCGACAGGCGGCGCTGCGTGTCGGCGAAGTCGCGTGCCAACTGTTCGTTGGTGCCGCGCAGGCGCGCCACTTCGGCGCGCAGCATTTCGTTTTGGTTGGCCAGTTCGGACAGGCTGCGCCGCAAAACCGCCAGCTGATCCTGCAGGTCCTGCGCCGTGGCCATCTTCTTGCTGGCCTCTTCCAGCGCCACCACGCGGGCGCGCAGGTCGAGGATGGCCTTGCGCGCCTCGTCGTCGGCAAACAAGGCGGCCTGGCTGGACGCCGAAGCGCCCAGGGCCACGGCCGCCACCCAGCTGCGCAAGGCCAGGGCCATCACTTGTCCTTCAGCTCAACGCGACGGTTCTTGGCCCAAACGGCTTCGCCGGTGCCTTGCACGGCAGGACGCTCTTTGCCAAAGCTGACCGGCTCGGCTTGAGCGGCGGGCACGCCAGCCAGGGTCAATTGCTGCAACACGGCTTCAGCACGCTTCTGGCCCAAGGCCAAGTTGTACTCGCGGCTGCCGCGCTCGTCGGCGTGGCCTTCCAAGCTCAACTTCTGGGTTTTGATCTGCAGCAGGCGCTTGGCGTGGGCGTCCACCAAGCCGCGGTACTCGTCCTTGACCACGAAGCTGTCGAAGTCGAAGTAGACGACGCGCTTGTCGGAGACGGCCTTGGTCAGCTCAGCGCCCAGGTCCACCGGGGCCACGCGGCTCTCGGCCACAGGCTGGGTCGGCGTGGTGGGCGGCACGGTCGGACGGGTCTCGACCGGCGCGGGGGTGGCCTTGGGCTCCTCCAGCTTGGTGGTGGAGCAACCGGCCAGAGCGGCGGCGGCCAGGGCGGCCAGGGCAAAACGATGCAGCGTCATGGTGGAGAGATACGTTTAAAGGGTGGGAAAAGCACGATTGTCGCCGAGGGCGCCATTCCCCCCGGGTATTTGCTCATTTTCAGCGGGTTCTTTTCAGCGGGTTAAGGGCCCCCAAGCGGGTTCTCGGATGTCGGCATTGCTGACCACCAGCTTGGCCTTGACGCGACCATCCAGGGTGGACGTGACCAGCACGTCGCGCCCCTGGGCCCGGCTGGCATACACCAGCAGCTTGCTGTTGGGCGCAAAGCTGGGCGACTCGTCGTCTGCGGTGTCGCTGATCACCCGCACCGCCCCCGTCAGCAGGTCCATCAGGCAGGTGCGGTAAGCCCCTTCTTGGCGGCTCACGTAGGCCAACCATTTGCCATCGGGACTGACGCTGGGGCTCACGTTGTAAGGGCCGTTGAAACTGACGCGCTCCGCCGGACCGCCATCGGCCGACATGCGGTAAATCTGGGGGCCACCGCCTCGGTCGCTCACGAAATACAGCGTTCGCCCGTCGGCACTGAAGGCCGGCTCGGTGTCGATGGCCAGGGATTGGGTCAGCCGCTTGAGGCCGCTGCCGTCGCTGCGCACCATGAACAGCTGCGAGCCGCCGTCGCGGCTGAGCGTCAAGGCCAAGCGCTGGCCGTCGGGCGAAAACGCGGGCGCGCTGTTGGTGCCGCGGTAGTCGGCCAGGGTGCGGCGCGCGCCCGAGCTGATGTCCTGCACATAGACCACGGCCTTGCCCGTGTGGAAGCTCACATAGGCCACGCTGTGGCCATCGGGCGACCAGGCCGGGGAGATGATGGGTTCTGGGCTCGTCACGGCCACACGAGCGCCCTCGCCATCGGCATCGGTCACCAGCAGTTGGTAGCGGGTGCCGGACTTGGCGACATAGGCCAGTCGGGTGGCAAAGACACCGCGCTCACCCGTCAGGCGCTGGTAGATGTTGTCGGAGATGCGGTGCGCCGCCAGGCGCAGGTCGTCGGGCGGCACGGGTTGCGATTCACCACCCAAGTCCTTGCCGGCCACCACATCCCACAAGCGGTGGCGCACATCGAAGCGCCCGTCGGCCAGCCGGGTCACCGAGCCCGCGGCCAAGGCATCGGCCTGCTTCGCACGCCAGTCGGCATAGACAGGGCTGCTGAGCTCCGAGTGAGCGCCCGCACCGGCCGTGTCCACCATGCGGAACTGACCCGAGCGCTCGAGGTTGGCGCGCACGATGGCCGAGATGGGTTGAGGGGCGCGCGCTTCCTCGCGGAACTCCGGGATGGCGATGGGCAATTGCGTGGCGCCCTGTCCCGAGACTTCGACGCGGAACTGCGCCCAGGCCGAACCCGCGGCGGGCAGGGCCAGGGCACTGGCAACAAGGTGGCGGCGGCGCAAACTCATGGGATCACAGGGTTGGGGCACTGGGCAAAGCGCGAATTCTGCCGCCCCGTGCAAGCCCTGCGCTCAAGCGGGCGAAGGGTGGCCTCAGATAATCGCCTGGCCCCACCGCGGGGCTTTCGTCGTTTTTGTGATGCCCCTGCTGCCCCTCGTCGCCCCCGGCAAACGCCACCAAACTCCCCGCCCCTTGGGCTCTGCCGATGCGCTGCTGCTCGCGCGCTTTGCGCAGCAGCAAGGCAGCGTCACCGCCATCGTGTGCGCCGACCCGAGCGACGCCCAGCGCCTGGAAGCCGAGTTGCCGCTGTTTGCGCCGGGGCTGCGCGTGGCCGTGTTCCCCGACTGGGAAACCCTGCCCTGGGACCGCTTCAGCCCCCACCACGACCTGATCAGCGAGCGCTTGGCCACGCTGTGGCGCTTGCTGCAGGCGCAGGGCAAGTCGCGCGAGCAGCGCGACCTGGACGTGGTGCTGCTGCCGGCCACCACGGCACTGACGCGCCTCGCGCCGCCCAGCTTTTTGGCCGCCACGACCTTCCATTTCAAGAAGGGCCAGCAGCTGGACGAAGCGGCTTTCCGCGCCCAATTGGTGCTGGCCGGCTACCAGAACGTCAGCCAGGTGGTGAGCCCGGGCGAGTACGCGGTGCGCGGCAGCCTGA
This sequence comes from Inhella sp., assembly GCF_027532025.1. Classification (GTDB taxonomy): domain Bacteria; phylum Pseudomonadota; class Gammaproteobacteria; order Burkholderiales; family Burkholderiaceae_C; genus Inhella. Next base: position 28,562 of record NZ_JAPZSY010000107.1, read on the forward strand.
TCGACCTGTTCCCCATGGGCTCCTTGGTGCCCTACCGCGTGGACCTGTTCGGCGACGAGATCGACTCCATCCGCGTCTTCGACCCCGACAGCCAGCGCAGCCTCTACCCCGTGCCCGAGGTGCGCCTGCTGCCCGGCCGCGAGTTCCCGATGAGCGAGGGGGCGCGGACGGCCTTCCGGGGCCGCTGGCGCGAGCACCTGGACGGCGACCCGAGCAAGGCGCGTCTTTACAAAGACATGGGCGAAGGCCTGGCCGGCGCGGGCATCGAGTACTACCTGCCGCTGTTCTTCGACGAGACCGTGCCCTTTTTCGACTACCTGGGCCCCGGCGCCAGCGTGGCGCTGCTGGGCGAGGTGGACGAGGCGCTACAGCGCTTTTGGCAAGACACGCGCGAGCGCCACAAGCTCTTGGTGACCGACCCGGAGCGGCCCATCCTGCCGCCCGAGTCCATCTTCCTGCGGACCGAACAGCTGTTCGCCTGCACCCAGCCCTTGGCCACGTTGGCGGTGCGGGGCCCCGGAAGCGCAGGACTGCCCCAAGCTTCCGGATCCCCCTCGGGGGGCGGGCTCGGCGCCGCCGAGACCTGGGGGCCCACATCCGCGGTGGACTACGCCCGCCCCCTGCCCGACGTGAGCATCGAGCGCGGCGCGCAAGAGCCCTTGGCGCGCCTGGGCCGGCACCTGGACACCACGCCGCACAAGGTGCTGCTGCTGGCCGAAAGCGAAGGCCGCCGCGAAAGCCTGCTGGACCTGCTGCGCGAGCACAAGCTGGACGCGCCCAGCGTCAAAGACCTCGCCGAGTTCGACGCCAGCGGCGAGAAGTTCGCCTTGCTGGCCGCGCCCCTGGCGCAGGGCTTCATCTGGATCGAGGGCGACCGCCAGTTGCAGCTGGTCACCGAGACCGAGCTGTTTGCCACCACGCCCAGCACGCGACGCCGGCGGCGGCAGGAGCAGGCCAGCAACGTCGAGGCCCTGATCAAGGACCTGAGCGAGCTCAAGGTCGGTGACCCGGTGGTGCACCTGAGCCATGGCATCGGCCGCTACCAAGGCCTGAAGCACATGGACATCGGCCAAGGGGCGAGCGAGTTCTTGCACCTGACCTACGCCGACGAGGCGGTGCTCTACGTGCCCGTGGCGCAACTGCACCTGATCCAGCGCTACACCGGCGTCAGCGCCGAAGAGGCCCCGCTGCACCGTTTGGGCAGCGGCCAGTGGGAGAAGGCCAAGCGCAAGGCCGCCGAGCAGGTGCGCGACACCGCCGCCGAGCTGCTCAACCTCTACGCCCGCCGCGCGGCACGCGAAGGTCACGCTTTCCGTTACAGCGCTCACGACTACGAGGCCTTCGCCGCGAGCTTTGGCTTCGAAGAAACCGTGGACCAGCGCGCCGCGATCCACGCCGTGATCCAAGACCTGATCAGCCCCCGGCCCATGGACCGCTTGGTGTGCGGCGACGTGGGCTTCGGCAAAACCGAGGTGGCCCTGCGCGCCGCCTTCGTGGCCGTGATGGGCGGCAAGCAGGTGGCCGTGCTGGCGCCCACCACCCTGCTGGCCGAGCAGCACGCGCAGAACATCGCCGACCGGTTCAGCCAATGGCCGGTGAAGGTGGCCGAGATGAGCCGCTTTCGCACCGCCAAGGAAATCAAGGCGGCGCAGCAAGGCCTGGAGGACGGCACCATCGACATCGTGGTGGGCACGCACAAGCTGCTGAGCCCCGACACCAAGTTCGCCCGCCTGGGCCTGGTCATCATCGACGAAGAGCACCGCTTCGGGGTGCGCCACAAGGAGGCCATGAAGGCCCTGCGCGCCGAAGTGGACGTGCTCACGCTGACCGCCACGCCCATCCCGCGCACCTTGGGCATGGCCATGGAAGGCCTGCGCGACCTGTCGGTGATCGCCACCGCGCCCCAGCGCCGCCTGGCCATCAAGACCTTCGTGCGCAACGAGGGCAGCGGCGTCATCCGCGAGGCCATCCTGCGCGAGCTCAAGCGCGGCGGGCAGGTCTACTTCCTGCACAACGAGGTCGACACCATCGAGAACCGCCGGCAAAAGCTCGAAGAGCTGGTGCCCGAGGCGCGCATCGCGGTGGCCCACGGCCAGATGCCCGAGCGCGAGCTCGAGCGCGTGATGCGCGACTTCGTGGCCCAGCGCCACAACCTGCTGCTGTGCTCGACCATCATCGAGACCGGCATCGACGTGCCCAGCGCCAACACCATCGTCATCGCCCGCGCCGACAAATTCGGCCTGGCGCAGCTGCACCAGCTGCGCGGCCGGGTGGGCCGCAGCCACCACCAGGCCTACGCCTACCTCTTGGTGCCCGAAATCGAAGGCCTGACCAAACAGGCCGCGCAGCGCCTGCAGGCCATCCAGGACATGGAGGAGCTCGGCAGCGGCTTCTACCTGGCCATGCACGACCTGGAGATCCGCGGCGCCGGCGAGGTGCTGGGCGAGAAGCAGAGCGGCAACATGATGGAGGTGGGCTACCAGCTCTACCACGACATGCTGGCCGAGGCCGTGCGCGCGCTCAAGAGCGGCCGCGAGCCCGATCTGGCCAACCCCTTGCCAGCCACCACCGAGATCAACCTGCACGCCCCCGCCCTGCTGCCCGACGGCTACTGCGGCGACGTGCACGTGCGCCTGAGCCTGTACAAGCGACTGGCCAGCACCAGCAAAGCCGAGCAGATCGACGCGCTGCTGGAAGAAACCACGGACCGCTTCGGCAAGCTGCCGGCGCAGGGCCAGACCCTGTTCGACACCCACCGCCTGCGCGTGTTGGCGCAGCCCTATGGCGTGGTGCGCATCGACGCGGCGCCCGGCGTCATCAATGTGTTGTTCAAGCCCAACCCGCCCATCGAAGCCCTTCGTGTGATCCAGCTTGTTCAGAAGAATCCCAACATCAAACTGGTGGGCAACGACAAACTACGCATCGACAAGTCTTTGTCTGACCCCGCCGACCGCGCGCACTGCGTGCGCGAGGTGCTTCGCCTCATCGGCCCGCCGAAGGAAATGGCATGAAAGTTTGGATCACCACCGCCCTGCTCGTGCTGAGTGCACCGGCCTGGGCCAACAAACCCCTGGTCGTGGCCGACAACGCCTGGCGCAACTCGGCGCTGAACGAAATCGCGCCATTGCTGCGCGTTTGCTTGATTCGCCCCAATCCTGAAGTGCTGCCCAACCTCCCGGTGGCACCGGCCAATGTCGGCGAATTGGAGGTCAACATCCTTCTGCAAGAGCCCGTCACCGTGGGGCGCGGTCACTGGTACCGCGTGGGTTGGCGCGCCAAAGACGGCTACGTGTTCATCGTGGCCGCCCGCAGCCCCGACGGGCAACGCACCGTCTTCGGCCCAGTCACGGGTGCTTGGGGTTGCCTGCCCGCCGACATCCGCAAAGAACTGAAGTGATGAGCCCTGCGATCCCCCCTGCCTTCGAAATCGCCCCGGGCCTGTGGCTGCGCGGTCCGCGCCCACGGCTGCGGGATTTCGGCTTGGTCGCCTTCGACATGGACTCCACGCTCATCGCCATCGAGTGCATCGACGAGATAGCTGCGCTGGCTGGGGTGGGCGAGCAGGTGGCCGCCATCACCGAAGCCGCCATGCGCGGCGAGATCACCGACTTTCGCGAGTCCCTCACCCGGCGCTTGGCCCTGCTCGAAGGCCAACCCGAAGCGCTGCTGGACCGCGTGCTGAACGAACGCCTGCGCCTCAACCCCGGTGCGCGCGAGCTTTGCGCCGCGCTGAAGGCCGCCGGCTTGACCTTGGGCCTCGTGTCGGGCGGTTTCACCCACTTCACACGCCACGTCGTAGCGGCGCTCGGCATCGACGTCGTGCGCGCCAACGAGTTGGAGATCGTCAATGGCCGCCTGACCGGCCGCGTGCGCATGCAGGACTGGGGCGACGTGGTGGACGGCGCCGAAAAACGTCGATTCATCGAGCAGCACTGCGCGCGCCTGGGGCTGGCCAGCACCCAGGCCATCGCCGTGGGCGACGGCGCCAACGACCTGCCCATGATGGGCGTGGCCGGCCTCTCGGTGGCCTACTGCGCCAAGCCCAGGGTGCGCGAACAAGCCACCGTCGCCATCGACCACGGTGGGCTGGACCGCCTGCTGCTCGCGCTCGACTGATCCCGCAGCCGCGGTTCTGCGCCCCCAAACCGCACTTCGTCTCCGGGCACTGGCACTTCGTCCGCTCGGCGACCTAGCATCCGCCTCATGACGGTCGCCGCTCCCCTGCCCAGCCCCCAGCGCCCCTTCAAGCGCCTGTGGCTGTCTTACGGCCTGCTGTGTTTGATGAGCTGGCTGCTGTACGCCTTGGCGGGCACCGAATGGCACCGCGATGCCGGCGCCTTCTGGTTTGGCCTGTACGAAGCCACCTGGAACCTGGGGCCGGCCTTCGCCCTCGGCCCCCTGGCCTGGCCCTGGACGCGCTGGCTGCTCGGCCGGCCGCGGCGGCTCGCCCGTCGCTTGGGCTGGCACTTGCTGGGCGCGCTGAGCTTCGCGTTGCTGTGGCAAGGCTTGGATGCCCTCACGGCGTGGTTCTTCTTCGGCGCGGCCCATGCCTGGGCCAGTTTCGAGCAAGGCCTCGTCTGGCGCGCCGCCTGGGGCTGCTTCGTCTATGGCGTGTTGGTGTTCGGCTTCGGTGGCGTCATCAACGCCCAACGGGCGCATGCCGCTGCGTTGCAAGCGGCACAGGCCGAGGCGGCCCTGGTTCGCGCCGAGTTGGCGGCCATCAGCGGCAAGCTCAACCCACACTTCCTGTTCAACACCCTCAATTCCCTGCTGATGTTGGTGCGCCGCGACGCCGCCCGCGCCGAACACGCCCTGCTCGGCTTCTCGCGGATGATGCGCTACGTGCTCGACAGCACCCGCCAGCCCGATGCGCACGTGCCTTTGGCCGACGAAATCGCCTTCGTGCGCGACCACCTCGCGTTGGAACAACTGCGGCTGGGCCCACGCCTGCGCGTGCACTGGGACATCCAGCCCGCCGCCGAAGACGCGCTGGTGCCCCCGCTGACCCTGCAGCCGCTGGTGGAAAACGCGGTAGAGCACGGCCTGTCGCCGCAGGTGAACGGGGGCGACCTGCACATCAGCGCCCGCGTGCTCGACGACACCTTGCACCTCAGCGTGCGCGACAACGGCGCCGGTTGCGCCTGGCCGCCGCCCAGTGACCCCAACGGTCGGCGTGGCGTGGGCTTGTCGGCCCTGCAACGCCGCTTCGAGCTCGAACACGACGGCCGCGCCCGCTTCGAGGTGGACACCGCCCCGGGCCAGGGCTTCGCCGTCACCATCACCTGGCCCTTGACCTGAACTCCGCTGCCTCATGCGAACCCTCATCGCCGAAGACGAACCCCTGGCCCGCGACGGCCTGGTCGAGTGGGTGCAAGCCCTGCCCCAGTTGCAGCTGCTCGACGCCGTGGGCGATGGCCTGAGCGCCCTCGACGCCATTCGCACGCAGCGGCCCGACCTCGTGCTGATGGACATCCAAATGCCCGGACTGACCGGCCTGCAAGTGCTGCGGGCCCTGGCCGACGACCCGGAGGCGCACCGGCCGGCCGTGATCTTCACCACCGCTTACGACGAACACGCGCTCACCGCCTTCGAACTGCACGCGGTGGACTACCTGCTCAAGCCCTTTTCCCAAGAGCGCTTCCTCGAAGCCGTGCAGCACGCCATGGGGCGTCAATCGGCGCTGGGCGACGACACGCTCCAGGCCCTGGAAGCCGCGCAAACCCCCGTCGACACCGAACCCCTGCGCCGGCTGCTGGTGCGGGACATGGGCAAGATCATCCCCATCCAGGTCGAGCACATCGAGCACCTGCGCTCCGATACGAAATACACCGCCCTGGCGGTGCAGGGCAAAACCTACCTGGTGCGCCTGCCCATCACCCACTTTGGCCAGCGCCTGGACCCCCAGCGCTTCCTCAAGGTCAACCGCAGCTGCATCGTCAACCTGGACTTCGTTGACGCCATGACCCCCGACGAAAACTCGCAGTTGGTGGTGCAACTGCGCGACGGCAGCCGTTTCACCGCCAGCCGCGAGGTGTCCAAAGAGTTGAGGGCGCAGTCGCTATGAAACGACGCCGAGTTTGTGCGGCACTGCTGCTGCCTTTGTGGGCAGCCTCGGTCAGCGCCCAGCCCACGCTCTCGCCCGTCCCCGGCAGAACCTACGCACCAGGGCCGTTCGACAGCTTGAACTTCAACGGCGCGGCGACGGTGCGCTTTTTCCAAGGCGACCGCGACGAGGTTTTCGTGGAAGGCCCCACCGACGCCCAGGACAGCGTGGAAATCAGCTTGAAGGGCACGCGCCTGACCGTGGGCACGGCCGGCTCCTGGATGTTCTGGCGCACCCCGCAACAACGCCTGCGCCTCATCGTGGTGGCCCGCGACCTGCGGGAGCTCACGCTGTCCGGCGCCACCGACTTCCAGGCCCCCGAGCCGGTGCTGCTCCAGCAACTCAGCATCGACGTGTCCGGCTCCGCCAACACCCAGTTCGACAAGATCAGCACCGAATCGCTGGTATTCAAGGTGGCCGGCGCTGGCTCGGGCCGATTCACCGGGCGCGCGCCATCGCTCCTCGTGGACATCTCCGGGCGTGGCGATTTCGAAGGCCACGACCTCAACACTCAGCAGGCCAAGGTCCGGATCACGGGCTTGGGCAAAGCCAAGCTGTGGGTGCATCAAAGCCTGGATGCGCGCATCTCCGGCATTGGCACCGTGGACTTTTTCGGCAGCCCCACGTTGAAAAAGCGCACCGCTGGCGCGGGCCGCTTCAACGAGCGGGGCGCACGCACCGGTCCGCCGCCATGGAGCCCGTTCCCGGGCGCCCTGCCACCGGTGCCGTTGGTGCCCGCCCCCTGATCGCATCGCTGCGGCCGCTGAGGCCGCTGAGGCCGCTGCAACTGCTGCAGCCGGCGCCGACCCCAGCCTGTTCCCGCAGCCCCGGCCTTCAAACCCCTTCAAAGATCATCCAGGTCCGTCCGTCGGGGCCTGGCGCAGCACCACCACGCCGTCGTCGTCGGCCAGCAACCACTCGCCCGGCCGGACGGGGCTGCCGTCCAGCAGCAAGGGCACGTCGCGCAGCCCTTGTTGCTGGCGCTCGGTCGGCAAGGGCACATGCCCCAGCGCCAAGATGGCGATCGGCTGCTCGCGCAACTCCGCCAAGTCGCGCACCGCGCCATGCACCCACAAGCCTGCCCACCCGTTGCGGGCGGCGGCGGCGGCCAAGTTGCCACCCAGCAAGGCGCGGCGCAGGCTGCCACCGCCGTCCACCACCAACACACGGCCTCCGCCCGGGCTCTCCACCGCCTCCTTGACGCGGGAGTTGTCCTCGAAGCAACGCACCGTGCTCACCTCGCCGGCCATGCGGCGCGTGCCACCCAAGTGCATCCAGCGGCTGCCCGGCCACACGCGCAAGTCAGCCGGGTCGGCCGCCTTGAAGCGATCGCACACATCGCAGGTGTTCCAAGCCATCGTCACGACCCCCATTCGCTCTCCAGCCCTCGACAGCGGGCACCCGTTCAGCGCGCCGTCAGGCGCCTGCGGCAACATCCGGCCATCTTGCCACCCGAAGGCCCCGTGTCATGCCCGTCATCACCTGCATCGAAGACCTGCGCCGCCTCGCCCAAGCCCGTGTGCCGCGCATGTTTTACGACTACGCCGACGCGGGCAGTTGGACGGAGGGCACCTACCGCGCCAACGAGAGCGACTTCCACGCCATCAAGCTGCGCCAGCGCGTGGCGGTGAACCTGGAGCAGCGCAGCACCGCCACCACCATGGTCGGCACGCCGGTGACCATGCCCGTGGCCCTGGCCCCCACGGGCCTGACCGGCATGCAGCACGCCGACGGCGAAATGCTCGCCGCCCGCGCCGCTGAGGCCTTTGGCGTGCCCTTCACGCTGTCCACCATGAGCATCTGCTCCATCGAGGACGTGCGCGCCGTCACCACCCAGCCCTTCTGGTTTCAGCTCTACGTGATGAAGGACCGAGCCTTTGTCGAAGCGCTGATCGCACGCGCCCAAGCCGCGGGTTGCGGCGCCCTGGTGCTCACTCTGGACCTGCAAATCCTGGGGCAGCGCCACAAAGACCTCAAAAATGGCCTCTCCGCCCCGCCCAAGCCCACGCTGGCCAACCTCATCAACCTGGCCACCAAGCCGCGCTGGTGCTGGCACATGCTGCACACGCCGCGGCGCCAATTCGGCAACATCGTGGGCCACGCCAAGGGGGTGAGCAACTTGAGCAGCCTGTCCAGCTGGACGGCCGAGCAATTCGACCCCGCGCTCAGTTGGGCCGACGTCGAATGGATCAAGCGGCGCTGGGGCGGCAAGCTCATCCTCAAGGGCATCCTCGACGAGGAAGACGCCCGACTGGCCGTCAACAGCGGCGCCGATGCGCTCATCGTCAGCAACCATGGCGGGCGGCAGTTGGACGGCGCCGAAAGCAGCATCGCCGTGCTGCCCCGCATCGTGCAGGCCGTGGGCCGCGACATCGAAGTCCACATGGACGGCGGCATCCGCTCGGGGCAGGACGTGCTCAAAGCCTGGGCGCTGGGCGCACGCGGCACCTACATCGGGCGGGCCTTCCTCTACGGACTGGGGGCCATGGGGCAAGCCGGCGTCACCCGCTGCCTGGAGATCATCCACAAAGAACTGGACCTCACCATGGCTTTCTGCGGCCACCGGCAATTGGTGGACGTGGACGAGCGGGTGCTGGCCCATCGGGGGGCTGCAACACCCCAGCCCGCTTGAACCCCCGTCGCGTTCAGCGAGGCCCCAGCACGGCCGACAAGGGGGGCACCCAGCGCCCACCACCCGCCAAGCGCTGGTCATGCCGGTAGCCGTCGTGCGGACGCACGCGCCACGCCGAGCGCTGGTGCGCCCGCGCTAGGCGAGCAACAAGTTCCGCAAACGTCCAGCCCTCGTCGGCATTGCTGTCCACGTGATGCACGCCTGGCTGGTCGACCAAGCGCAACAGTGCCCGCGCGGTGTCCGCCATGTAGGAACACGCCGGAATCCAGGCGGTGCTGGCCGCCACCTCGCCCTGCTCGGCCTGCCACCCATCCAAAGCCCGCAGCATGTTGTTGCCTGTCGCCTCGGGGTCGATCTGCCAGCCAATGCGCACGATGCTGGCGCTGGGGTGGGCGGCCACCACGGCGTCCTCGGTGGCGGCCTTCCCACGGCCGTAGTCGTCCACCGCGTTGCGGGCATCACCCACGGCATGGGGGCCATCGGGCTCGTGGTGGAACACCATGGCGGTGCTGGTCATCACGAAAGGCAAGCGCCGCCGAGCGGCCCAGGCGGCCAGCTCCCCCGATGCCTGGGCGTTAGCCATGGCGAGGTGCGCGACGGCGTCCGGAAGCTGCGCATCCAAGTAGCGCGCGGCGGCGGTCGGTCCCAGGGAGCGCAGGAGGCGGTGGTCCAGCCCCAGCACGCGGTGCCCCCGCGCCCGCGCCGCGCTCGCTAGCACCGGGGCCAAAGTGCCGCTCAGGCCAGTGATCAGCAGGCGCATCGGCGAGGTCCCGCCTTCAACGCGCCACGCGACGACAACCGAAGAAGCCGTTCAGGGTCAGCCGCCCGGTGCGTGGGTCGTCGGTGAGCCGCACCGGCTGCCGAACGCAGCCGGAATGGAACAAGCCACCGTCGTAGAAGATGAGACGGTTCCAGCGGGCGGGGACCTCGGCCACCTTCTCGAAGTAGTCGTTGCTCTCGGTGAGATAGCCAGGCGCCACGCCGTAGCGATCGGCAAAACGGGCGTTGTCCAGGGTTTGCGCGTCGTCAACCAACGCTTGGATTTCGGCGGCCGATCGCCGGGGCTCGAAGAAGGCCGTGCCACCGAGCGCCGGATCGTGAAAGAGGTACAGGACCGAGGCGGCCATCAGAACCGCCGAGGGGTCCAAGGCCGTGCGATCCTTGTGGCACAGCCACTGCCCCGGACGCAACTGCGCCGGCGACAGCGTCACCATGCTCAGTCGCGCGTACATGTCCAGCGTGCGCCTGGCTCCCATGCGGGTGCGCAGGTGCTGGGCGAAGAAGCCGTCCAGGGCGTCGCGCAGCGCCTCCGGCACCCCCGTGACCCCGCCGGGGTAGGCATTGGTCTGGGGCGGGTCAAAGCGCACCAGCGCCGCCCAATCTACCACGGCTTGGGGGTCGACCAGCGCATCGTCAATGACGTGAACCGTGCGGCCACGGCCCAGGTGCAGATCCTGCACCACCGCTTGGGCGTTGAAGAATCGGCCCGCGGCCGGCAGTTGCAGCGGCCTCACCATGCCTCACTGACAGGCGGTGAGCGTCTGCGCATTGGGCCCCTGCAGCATTTGGCGACGGCACTCGGGCGAGTTGCGCGCCGCCTCCCGGCGCAACTCCTCGGCCTTGTCACGGTCGGTCTTGCGGCGCGCCTCCAAGAGCTTGGCTTCGGCGGCCAAGTCCACCTCGAGACCGGGCGCTTTCGCCGGTCGCTCGATGAGCGCCACCTCGTCGGCGCGAGGTTTCAGGCGCGTCCAGAACACGGCTTTCGCGCCGCTGGGCCACACGGCAGTCACTTCTGGGGTCGTGATGTCCGTGGCCCCGGCCGCCCCCCGGTAGGTTTGGGTCTGGGGGGCCACGCCCAGCGACACACCGCCTTGGTACAGCGTGGCGCCTTCGGGCTTGGTTTCGTAGGTGAGCATGGCTTGGGGCGTGCCGTCGGTGGCGCACGCCACCAAGCCCAATGGCAACAGCCATGTCCAACACACTCGAGCAATTCGCTTCATGGTCATCCTTTCAGGCTATTGCTGGCGCATCACATCCGGGGCGCCGCGCAATGGTCGGCGATGAACTGGCTGTGCGAGGGCATCACATTGACGCAGGCCTTGATGACCCCCGCAATCTCGTCTAGGTAGGTCTGAATTTCTTCCTCGTTCAGCAGGTCCGTCAAGGGGTGGTAGGACTTGGGCTGGATGCGCTGCCCGTACATCACCTGCAGCCAGCTCACGGGGCGGAACAACTCCTCGCCCTCCAGGAAGATGCGGCCGCTGGTTTCGAACAGCTTCATCCGGTGCGTCAAGGAGTCGGGCACGTCCATCGTCCGACAGTGGTTCCAGAAGGGCGTGTCGGTGCGTTCGGTGGCCTTGTAGTGCAAGATGATGAAGTCGCGCACCCAGGTGTACTCCGCGTCCATCATGCGGTTGTACTGCTTGCGATCGGACTCGGCGAACCCGGCCGAGGGGAAGTAGGTCAGCAGGTGGGCGATGCCCATCTGGATGAGGTGGATGCTGGTCGACTCCAAGGGCTCCAAGAAACCGCTGGACAAGCCGATGGACACCACGTTCTTGTTCCAGGCCTGCTTGCGCTTGCCGGTGAGGAACTTGATGGGCCGGGGGGCCGCCAGGGGCTCGCCGTCCAAGTTGCTCAGCAGCTGGGCACTGGCCTCGTCGTCGCTGATGAACTTGCTGCAGTACACGTGGCCATTGCCCACGCGGTGCTGCAGCGGAATGCGCCATTGCCAACCGGCCGTGCGGGCCGTGGCACGCGTGTAGGGCGTGATCTCTTGCGTGGAGGCGCAAGGCACCGCCAAGGCCCGGTCGCAGGGCAGCCAGTGCGACCAGTCCTCGTAGCCCGTCTTGAGCGCACCTTCGATCAACAGCGCGCGGAAGCCGGAGCAGTCGATGAAGAGGTCGCCTTCCACCACGGTGCCGTCGTTCAACACGATGGCTTCAACGTGGCCGTCGGCGTCGCGCAGCTTGACGTCCACGATCCGGCCTTCGGTCCGCACCACCCCCCGCGCTTCGCTGTACTCGCGCAGGAACTTGGCGTAGAGCGAGGCGTCGAAGTGAAAGGCGTGGGCGATCTGGCCGAGCGGCGAATTCGGCATGTCGGGCCGGGCCCGCATGAACTTGTTCTGCAAGCAGGCCGCGGTGTTGATCGAGTAGTGGGCGAGGTCCTGGGCCTTGCCGGCCAAGCGTTGCTTCAGCCAGTAATGGTGGAAGTCCACCGTCCAGTTGAACTGCCCGATGACGCCGAAGCCGTGGATGTAGCGGTCGCCCAAGCGGCCCCAGTTGACGAACTCGATGCCCAGCTTGAACGAGGCCTGCGTCTTGCGCATGAACTCGTCTTCGTCCAACTCCAGCATGCGGTTGAACAGGCTGATCATGGGGATGGTCGCCTCGCCCACCCCGACCGTGCCGATCTCGTCCGACTCCACCAAGCGGATGGCGTACTTGCCCTTGAGCACCTTCGCGAGGGCCGAGGCCGTCATCCAGCCGGCGGTGCCGCCGCCCACGATGACCACTTGTTTGACTTTGTCTGGTTCCACGTCAGGTCCTGCTGTGATGCTTGGGGCGTCCGCCCTCCGGAAGCCCGCTGGCAGCGCCATTCTTGCGGGTTTCGGCGCTGTGCTCTCACCCAATGAAAAACCCCCGGCCGGGGCTGGGGGTTGAAGGGATCGTCGAGCCGCTCGCCCCCGGGGGAGCGAGCGACCGAACAGGCCTTATTGCAGCTTGTAGTTCACGCGCAAGATGGCCGAGCTGCCCGTCTTGTACGTGTTCACGCCGGTGGCCGTGCGCTCCTTGTACTCGGGCTTGTTCAGGTTGTTGCCTTCCAAGCGGAACGACAGACCCTTGGCCGGACCCGACTGGAACTCGTAGCCAACCTGGGCCGACACCCAGCTCGAACCCAAGATTTCCTGCAGGGTGGGGTAGCCACCCACACCGGCCGCCACGCTGCCGACGTACGTCGAGCGGTAGTTCTGCGCGACGAAGGCGCTGAAGCCCCACTTTTCGAAGTAGATCATCAGCTTGGCGTTCTTCTTCGACAGGCCGGGCATGGGCATCTTGCCGGTCAGCGGCGCCTGCGTCGGGTTTTGGCCCAACACGTTCGGCAGGTCGACCGAGCTGCTCGTGCCGGCGTAGCTGAAGTTCGCACCGAAGCCATCCAGCCAGTCGGTGAACATGCCGAAGGGCATCGAGGCGGCGATTTCGTAACCGCTGATGCGGCCACCGTCACCGTTCACGGGCCGGGTCATCTGGCCGATCAGGCCACCAGGAGGCGTGGCCAAGCGCAGGGCTTGGGCGTCCTTGGTGAAGTCGTAGGCGTTGTTGATGGACTGGGTGATGTAGGTGTCGAGCTTCTTGTAGAACAGCGCGCCACTCACGTAGGCCTTGGTGCCGAAGTACTTCTCGTACGACAGGTCCAGCGCCCAAGCCTTGAAAGGCTTCAGTTGCGGGTTGCCCGACGAACCGACGAACTTGCCGAAGGTCGAGTCGCCCGTGCAAGTCGGGTTGGTCGGCGTGCCGCCCGTGGTGCCGTTGCAGAAGTTGTCGACGCCCACGGCCAGCGAGTTGCGCAGGTCGGTCAGCGTGGCGCGAGCGATCTGCTGGGACACGCCCAAGCGCAGCACGTTGCCCGAACCCAGGTCACCCGACAGGTTCAGCGAAGGCAGCACGTCGGTGTACTTCGTGCCGTCTTGGCTCAGGCCCACGGCGGGGTTGGTCAAGGTCACGTCGCTGCCGACGTTGGCGCGGAAGCCGGTCGACGACTGGTAGGTGTTGACGACCTGCAGGCCCATGTTGCCGCGCACCGGGATCGACGCCAATTCGGTGTCGATGTCGGCCTTGACGTAGGCCGTCGTGACCTTTTCCTTGATGCCGAAGGACTTGGACAGGATGTCGTCGTTGTACTTGCGGATGATCTTCGCGCCCGGCCACAGGTCGGCGGTCGGGTCAAAGGTCAGCATGTCAAAGCCCGTGCCGCCGATGTTGCGCTCGACGTACGAACCCGCCGGGTAAGCGAACGGCACGCGGCCATCGCCAGCCGCCGACGCGATCACGCCTTCGTCGGTGATGCGGTCCTTGGTGCGGCGGGTTTGGTTGATGCCGTACTGCAGGGTGTTGAACCAGCCGCCTTCAAAGGCCTGCTCCAGGTCCAAACGAACGGCTTCCACCTTGTCGTTGATCGTGGGGCCCTTCGAGTAGCCAGCCTGGGGCACGGGGGCGCCGGTCGGCGAAGCCGGATCGGTCACACCGCTCCAGCCGGTCTGGTCGCGGATGAAGACCGTGGCGGGGTTGGTGTAGTCGGCCGCGCGGCCCAGCGTGAACTTGGGCGTGCCGGTGCCGACCTTTTCGAACGTCAGGGTGTCGGCGTTCAGGATGCCACCGTAGGCCTCGATGTTGCGCTCCACGCGCTTCGAGGTGTTGCGGCTGATGTCCAACACTGCCTTCAGGTTGTCCGACAGGGTCCACTTGTTCTTCCAACCCAGGGAGAACAGCTTGTCGTCGTCGTAGACGGTTTCGTGGCGGTTGATCAACCCGTTCGGGCTGGCGCCCAGCTGGTAGGTGCCCTTGGTCAGCTCGTTGCCCGCGCCGATGACGGCGTTGGTGACGGGGCCACCCAAGCCGCCCTGGATGCGCGCTTCTTTCTTGACGTTCAGGATTTCCGAGACGAACAGATCCAGCTGCGAGCTGAAGCTCTTGTTCGGCTTGTAGGCCAAGATGGCGGCGGTGCCATAGCGATGATCGGTGATGCGGCGGTTGATGAAGTCAACGCCGTTGCCAAAGTTCGAGACCTTGCCGCCGGTGAAGGCGCCACCGGAGGCTAGGGTACCGCTGACGTTGTCGTTGGTGCCCCAACCACCTTGGGTGGTTTGGTTGTTGACGCCGTCAGCACGCACCCAGCCAATGGCCACGCCGATGGTCCGGTCAGCGAACTGATCGATGTAGGTCAGGCTGTAGCGATCGCCCTCGCCCGGCTCAACACCCTCCAGGCCACGCCCGTCTTCGTTGCGTTGCACGCTACCAGCGATCACGCGGCCCTTAAACGCCAGAGGGTCGATCAAGCGGTTGTCGATGGTGCCGGCCAGGCCAGCGGCCATCAGGCTGGCGTCGCCGGTCTTGTAGACCACGGCGCCGGCGATCAGTTCGGCCGGGTAGACGCTCAGGTCCACGCCACGGCTGTCACCGGTCGTGCTTTGCTCGCGACCGTTCAACAGGTAGCCGTTGAAGTCAGGGCCCAGGCCACGGATGCTGATGGTGGACGCCTTGCCGTCGCGGGTGCGCTGCGTGGTCACGCCAGGCAGGCGGGCGAGCGATTCGGCGATGGTGGTGTCGGGCAGCTTGCCGATGTCTTCGGCCGAAATGGCCTCGACGATGCTGTCTTTGTTCTTCTTGACCGAGATGGCGTCTTCGATGCCCTTGCGGATACCGGTGACCACCACGGTGTCGAGTTGCTGCGTCTGCGGGGCGGTTTGGGCGTACGCGGCGCCGGTGGCCGCGACCAAAACCAGGCACCCTGCGGTGACGGCGTTGACGCGGAACAACTCGCGTCCGCTGCGGGAACTCTTCATGCTTGGAACTCCTAGGCTGTGAAAACGACAGGCGCTCGACCCGGCCCACCCAGATCGCCCGCTGTCACGGGGATGACGTCGGAAATTTTGTACTAAAACTAGATTGCATTCCATGCGCGAAAGGGCCTCCGATACCTGGGTTCACCCCTGTTTTCGTCGCTAAATCGGCACAAACAAAGGGTTTAACCTGACATGGCTTACCCGGATGCGAGGGGGATTGGGGCCGGCGACGATGCATGTTGGTAGCAAAACTACAGTCATGCGCACTCACTTCCTACACCCATCCGTCGCCGCGTTGCTGACCCTCGTGGTCACGGTGGTCGGTGGCCCGGTCGGGGCCGCCGAGTGCCCAGCGCCGGCCCCTCGCCCATCCCCCGATTGGCGCGATCAGGTCGTGTACTTTGTGATGACCGATCGCTTCGACGATGGCAACCCTGGCAACAACGACCAAGGCGCGGGCGAGTACCGCCCCCAAGACGGGCGCTTCTACAGTGGCGGCGACTTCGCCGGCTTGATGCGCCGCTTGGACTACATCCAAGGGCTGGGCGCAACGGCGCTTTGGATCACCCCGCCCGTACTCAACCAGTGGCGCGACGGCCAAGGCACGGGCTACCACGGTTACTGGGCCAGCCACCTGAAGGAAGTCGACCCGCACTTGGGCACTTTGAACGACTACCGCTGCTTGGCGCAAGCCCTTCACGCCCGCGGGATGCACCTGATCCAGGACGTGGTCCCCAACCACATGGGCAACTTCTTCGGCTATGCGGAGGGCGCCTGGCGGCGGGACGACCCAGCGGCCGGCTGGCAACCCCATGCAGGCAGCGCACCTCACACGCGCCCCCTACAAGCGCCCTTCGACCAGAACGACCCGCGCGACCCCATCCAACGCGCAGCAGGGGTCTATCACTGGACGCCCGCCATCCGCAACTACGCCGACCTCGAGCAAGAACTGAACTGGCAGATGTCCGGGCTGGACGACCTGAACACCGAGAACGCCGTGGTGCGCCGCGCCCTGCGGGACAGCTACGGTTTTTGGCTGCACGAGGTGGGGGTGGACGCGCTGCGCGTGGACACGGCGTTCTACATGCCGCCCACCTTTTTCGAGGACTGGCTGCACAGCAGCGACCCACAAGCGCCCGGCCTGCTGCGCGTGGCACAGCAAATGGGGCGCCACGACCTGCTGGTGTTTGGCGAGGCTTTTGGCATCGACAAGCCTGGCGAGACCCGGCAGATGCGTCGCATTCAGGCCTACCAAACGCCGGGACGCATGAACGGGATGCTGAATTTCCCGCTCTACGGCAGCTTGCAGGCGGTGTTTGCACAGGGGCGAGCTCCCGCTGAGTTGGCCCAGCGCCTGCAGGCCCAGACGGTCGTGTTCGGCGCCCGCCAGCACCGCATGCCGACTTTCTTGGACAACCATGATGTGGACCGCTTCTTGGCCGGGGGCAGCGAGGAAGCCTTGCAGCAAGCCTTGTTGGCGCTGTTCACCCTGCCGGGCATCCCCACCGTTTACTACGGCACCGAGCAGGGCTTCACCGAACCTCGGGCCTCGATGTTTGCTCAGGGGCATGGCAGCGGCGGGCGCGATCACTTCGACCCCCAACACCGGCTGTACCGGCTGATCGCGGACTTGACCCGCTTGCGCCGCGATGAACCCGCCTTGCGCCGCGGCACGCCCCAGGTGCTGCGCGCCAACGGGGCCGGGCCGGGCGTGCTCGCGTGGCGCACCACGCACGGCAAGCAGTCCTTGCTCGTGGTGTTCAACACGTCGGACTCGCCGCAGTGGGTCGATCGCTTGCGCGTCGGCCCAGGGGCCATGGCCCTGCGGCCGCGTTTCGCTTTGCATGGCCAGCCCTCGGCCCTGCAAACGGACGCCTCGGGGCAAGTGGATGTGCTCTTGCCACCTCGCAGCGGGCAGGTGTGGCAACTGGAGCCCAGCCCCCCTTCCGGGGCACCCAGCACCCCCAAGGCCACGATGGCCGCTCCCCGCATCACCGCCGATGGGCGGTTGGCCCTG
This sequence comes from Inhella sp., assembly GCF_027532025.1. Lineage (GTDB taxonomy): Bacteria > Pseudomonadota > Gammaproteobacteria > Burkholderiales > Burkholderiaceae_C > Inhella. The sequence continues at coordinate 45,879 of NZ_JAPZSY010000107.1, forward strand.
CAAGGGCTCGTGCCCCCTGGCCACGAGGCCGAACTGCTGGCCGACGGCGACCTGGCCCACGCCATGCCACTGAAACCCGACGCGCGCGGCCGCTGGCTGGCGCACTGGCCCACCGACGATTGGCTGGACCCCGGCGTGCGGCACCGCTTGAGCCTGCGCCACCGGGCCAGCCCCGACGCGCCGTGGGTGGGCGCCGCTGCGCACGAGGTGCAGGTGCCGGTGCGCTGGCAGCCCATCGCCGAGCTCAGCGACCCGAAGGGCGACGACCATGGCCCGCTGGGGCACACCACCTACCCGACCGACCCCAGCTGGGGTGCTTCGCGGCAGATGGACCTGCTGGGCCTGCGCGCGGAGCGAACCGGTCGTGCCCTGCGGCTGACGGTGAAGCTGCACGAGATCACCACCACATGGAACCCGGCGAACGGTTTCGACCACGTGGCCTTCACGCTGTTCCTGGAGCTGCCGGGGCAGCCTGGCGGGCAGCGAACGATGCCGTTGCAAGGCGCGGAGCTCCCGGACGGCATGGTGTGGCACCGGCGTCTGCGCGTCCATGGCTGGTCCAATGCCTGGTTCAGCGCCGACGGGTCCAGCGCCCAGGATGAGGGGCAGCCCTTCACCCCTGGTGCCACGGTGTCGGCCCACCCCGAGCGGCGGGAACTGGTGATCACCCTGCCAGCCGCCGCCCTGCCCCCTGGCGCCAGCCTGGAAGGGGCCAGGGTGTACCTGAACACCTGGGATTGGGATGGCGGCTACCGCGAGCTGGCCGACACCGCCGGACCGCACACCATGGGCGGACGCCGCAGCCCCGCGGACCCGCGTTGGATGGATGCCATCGGGCCGCTCACCTTGCGGTGAGGCGGGCGGCCGGTCAGCTCAGCTGGGTCAGGGCCTGAGCCGCGCCGTCGAGCGCGGCCAGGGTGTCGGTGATCACCGGCGTCGGGATGGGCTGCAAAAAGGCGCTGAACCGCCCCTTGGCCTCGAACCGCTGCCGGAAGGCGGATCGTGTGAAGCGATCGCCCAGGCGGGGCACGATGCCACCGCCGATGTAGACCCCACCGCGGGCACCCAAAGTCAGCGCCACCGAACCGGCGAAGCTGCCCAGCATGGCGCAAAACGTGTCGAGCGTTCGAGTGGCCAAGGCATCGTCGTCGGCCAGTGCCCGTTCCACGATCCACTTGCCATCCACCTCCGGCACGGCGCGCTGACCTGCCACCTGCGCCACCGCGCGGTACAAGACCGGCAAACCGATGCCCGACAGGAAGCGCTCGGCCGACACGTGGGGGAACTCGCGACGTGCGGCCGACAACAGCTCGCACTCAAAATCGTCCGCGGGCGCAAGGGTGGCGTGGCCGCCCTCACCGGGGATGGCCAGCCAAGTGACTCCTGCCCCACCGCCGGCCCGTTGGTGCGGCATCAAGCCCGCCACCCCCAAGCCGGTGCCCGGCCCCACCACGGCCATGGGCGCCACCGGGCGGCCCAGCGGCGCGCCTTGCACCTGCTCGGGTCGCAGGCGTGGCAAGGACAAAGCGAGGGCCTCGAAATCGTTGAGCACCACCAGGGTCTGGACCCCCAGTTGGTCGGCCAACTGGTGCTGAGAGAAGCTCCACGCACTGTTGGTGAAGCGCACGACATCCCCCGTCACGGCCGTGGCGACCGCCAGCGCGGCGCTGGCCGGGAGTTCGGCAGAGCCGATGAGGCCCGAGACGGCCAGGCCATTGAGGTAGGCCCGGGCCGCATCCACCAATTGCGGGTACTCGGCGACGGACAGGGTGCGCACGTGCTGGGGCGCCTGACCCGGACCCGACATCCAAGCGAAGCGGGCATTGCTGCCCCCGACATCCGCCAAGAGCCAAGGAAAGGGGGCCAACGAAGTGGAAAGCGCGGACGCGATGGAAGTTTCGACCATGACGGCTCGGCTCCTGCAGCCGGGCAAACAGTGCAATGAACCACACGGTAGCAAAACTACAAGCCGTCGGCAATGGCGTTTGCACCCGGTTTCACCTGCCATCCCGAATACGAGGAACGCGAATCCAGCTTACGAAAAACACAGCAAGTTATTGATGCAGCTCAATTGCACCGAGAAAGACCGCGGCATAGCGCCGTCATGCGCTCGCCAAGCCTCCCACCCCAACACCCGCCGGTCATGTAGTTGGCCTACATGGCGGCTGGGCTGCGGCCTCTCGCATACCCCCAAGCCGCACAGGGAGACGCTTCTCGATAATGAGTTGGTGTACTTCGACAACAGTCCCACCGGGGTTGAACACCTCAACCGGGACGGGAGCCGTGATGACTTTTGAGCGCCCTCGCCTGCTGGCCGACATCGGCGGCACTTTTGCCCGGTTTGCCGTGGAACCCGAAGCCGGCGTGTTCCTGCACGCCAAGTCGCTGCGCTGCGCCGACCACCCGGATTTCCACGCGGCGGTCCGCTCCTACCTGGACGGACTGCCGGGTGCCGCCTCGGCAGGCGAGAGCGAGCGGGTTGCTCATGCGTGTGTCGCCATCGCCAACCCGGTAGAGGGCGACCAAGTCCGGATGACGAACTACCACTGGCAGTTCAGCATCGAAGAGATGCGCCACCGCCTCGGCCTGGACACCTTGGTGGTGGTCAACGACTTCACGGCCCTGGCCCAGGCCTTGCCCCGGCTCAAGGCCGACGAGCGCCAGCAGGTGGGTGGTGGGCAAGCCGCGCCCAACCATGTGATCGGTCTGCTGGGCTCGGGCTCGGGCTTGGGCGTTTCCGGCCTGATTCCGGCGGGCGATGGCTGGATTGCGCTGGGCACCGAAGGCGGCCATACCAGCTTCAGCCCCCGCGACGAACGCGAGATTGCCATCCTGCGCCACGCTTGGCGCGAGTACTCGCACGTCTCCTTCGAGCGTTTGTTGTCGGGGCCCGGGCTGTCGCTCATCCACCGCGCACTGGCCGAGCTGCACGGGGTGAGTGCACCCACTCGCCAAGCGCCTGAGATCACGCAAGCGGCCCTCGACGGAAGCGACGCGCTCTGCCAAGAGACGGTCGACGTGTTTTGCGCCCTGCTCGGCACTGCCGCAGGGAACTTGGCGGTGACGCTGGGGGCGCTGGGTGGGGTGTTCGTGGGCGGCGGCATCGTGCCGCGCCTGGGGCCCTTGTTCGAGCGCTCGTCCTTCCGCCGCCGCTTCGAAGAGCGCGGCCGCTTCAGCGACTACGTGGCCGCCATCCCCACTTACGTCATCACTGCCGAACAGGCCACCTTCAAGGGCGCCTCGGCCATCCTGGAAAGCCAGCTCCGCAAGCTGCAAACCAGCCCGGGCGCCGCCATCCTGGAGCAGATCCGTCGCGCCAAGCCGCAACTCACCCCAGCCGAGCAGCGCGTGGCCGAACAAGTGCTGGCGCGTCCGCGCGCGGTGCTGTCGGACCCCATCGCCGACATCTCCAAGGCCGCCGGCGTGAGCCAACCCACCGTCATCCGCTTCTGCCGCAGCTTGGGATGCGAGGGCCTGAGCGACTTCAAGCTGCGCCTGGCCTCGGGCCTGACGGGCACCGTGCCGGTCACCCACACCAAGGTCAACGAAGACGACAGCATGGTGGAGCTGGGTGCCAAGGTGTTGGGCAACACGGCCAGCGCCATCTTGCAGGTGCGCAGCCAACTCAACCGAGACACCATCGACCGCGCCACCGACATCCTGATGCAAGCCCGGCGCATCGAGTGCTTTGCCGCCGGCCATTACGGCGTGGTGGCGCAAGACGCTCAGTTCAAGTTCCTGCGCTTCGGTGTGCCCTCCAGCGCTTACACCGAGCCTCGCTTGGCGCACCTGGCCAGTCAGGTGCTGGGCCCGGGCGACGTGGCCCTGATCGTGTCCAGTGGCGGCAAGTTGCCCGAGTTGCTGGACGTGGCCGAACAGGCCCGGGCACGCGGCGCCAAGGTGGTGGCCATCACCGCCAGCCAAAGCCCGCTGGTGCGCAAGGCGGACGTGGCGCTGCTGGTCGATCACCTGGAAGACGTGGCCACCCACCTGCCCATGGTGGGGCGCATCCTGCACCTGCTGGTGATTGACATCCTGGCGGTGGGCCTGGCCATGCGGCGCGGCACCGTGGAACGCGAAGTGATCGAAGCGCTGGACGAACGCGCAACCCCGGCAGCCCGCGCAGCCCGCGGTGCGGCGCCGGGGGTCAGCATGGCGTCGCCCATGGCGGCGCTCACGTCGCACAGCCGCTGACCCAGAACCCGACCGACCGACTCGCTCAAGCTGAGCGGGGGCGAGCGGCGCGACTTGCTGCCTTGAGGCGCGGCTTGCGCCGCCACCCGCGCAGCCGGGCCAAGGCGGCGGCGTCCAAGCGACCGGTTTGGGCAGCCAGCGGCAGCAAAGCCTCCACCAACGCCGCGTACAGCGCCGCGTCGTTGGGCTGCGACCGAGCGGCCAAAGCTTGGGCGTGGGCTTGCAGCACCGGCACGTCGCCCCGGGCCACCGGGCCGGACAAGGCGCCCGCCAAGCCCCGCTCGCTCGCGGCCTTCAGGGCCCCGTGCGCCAGGGGCATCAGGGCCCGCAAGGCCTCGTCGGGCGACAGCCCCAAGGCCTCAGCGCACAGGTGGCTGGCCAATGCCAAGGGCGCCAACAGCCCGCTGGCCGCCGCATTGGCGCCGGCGTGGTAGGCCGCGCGTTGGGCACCGTCCAGCGTCAGGGGCTGGGCGCCCAGCCTGCGGGCCAGGGCGGCCAGGGCACCGGCTACCTCGCCTTCGCCTTCGATGCCAATGCAAATGCCCGCCAAGGCCGAGCGCGCAGCCGCCGCGGTGGGTTCGGGGTCGGCCAGCAGTTGCAGCGGATGAAAGCCCGCCACCTGCGCCCCGGCCGCGCGGGCTGCGTCCAGGACGCTCAGCGGGCTGGCACCGCTGAGGTGGATGGCAACGTGCCTGGGCGCCCAGGGCAGCGCGGCGCACACGGGGGCGATGGCCTCGTCGCGCACCGCCAGCAGCACCCAATCGGCCCGCGCCAGCACCTCGACCGGGGTGCAGGGGGCCACACCCCAACGCCGCGCCAAGGCTGCCGTGCGCTCGACGTCGCGGCCGCCGAGGGCCACCAAAGGCTCGCCCAAGGCCACCAGCGCCTGCCCCAGGTGCGCCGCCGCCCGTCCAGCGCCGATCAGGCCGATCTTGTGCATCAAAACGCCGGGATGCCGGTTTGGGCTCGGCCCAGGATCAGGGCGTGGATGTCGTGCGTGCCCTCGTAGGTGTTCACCACTTCCAGGTTGACGAGGTGCCGCGCCACCCCAAACTCGTCGCTGATGCCGTTGCCGCCAAGCATGTCGCGCGCCAGCCGGGCCACGTCCAGCGCCTTGCCGCAGCTGTTGCGCTTCATGATCGACGTGATCTCCACCGCCGCGGTGCCCTCGTCCTTCATGCGGCCCAGCCGCAGGCAGCCTTGCAGGGCCAGGGTGATTTCGGTTTGCATGTCGGCGAGTTTCTTCTGGATGAGTTGGTTGGCCGCCAGGGGCCGGCCGAACTGGTGGCGGTCCAGCACGTACTGGCGAGCGGTGTGCCAACAAGCCTCGGCGGCGCCCATCACCCCCCAGGCAATGCCGTAGCGGGCGCTGTTCAGGCAGGCGAAGGGCCCCTTGAGCCCCCGCACTTCGGGGAAGGCGTTTTCCTCGGGGCAGAACACCCGGTCCATCACGATCTCGCCGGTGATGCTCGCGCGCAGGCCGACCTTGCCGTGGATGGCCGGGGCCGACAGGCCCTGCCAGCCCTTTTCCAGCACGAAGCCGCGGATTTGGCCGCCGTCGTCCTTGGCCCAAACCACGAACACGTCGGCGATCGGGGAGTTGGTGATCCACATCTTCGAGCCGGTCAGCTCGTAGCCCCCCGGCACCGCTCGGGCGCGGGTCACCATGGAGCCGGGGTCGGAGCCGTGGTTGGGCTCGGTCAACCCAAAGCAGCCGATCCATTCGCCGGCCGCCAGCTTGGGCAGGTACTTCTGTTTGGTGGCTTCGCGACCGAACTCAAAGATCGGCACCATCACCAGCGACGACTGCACGCTCATCATCGAGCGGTAGCCCGAGTCGACGCGCTCGACCTCGCGGGCGATCAGGCCGTAGCTCACGTAGTTCAGCCCCGCACCACCGTAAGCGGTCGGGATCACCGGCCCCAGCAGCCCCAGTTCGCCCATCTCTCGAAAGATGCCCGGGTCGGTGCGCTCGTGGCGGAAGGCCTCCAGCACGCGGGGCGCCAAGCGGCCCTGGCAGTAGGCAGCGGCGGCCTCGCGAACCATGCGCTCGTCGTCGCTGAGTTGGGCGTTCAGCAGCAGCGGATCGTCCCATTGGAAGTTGGCGCGGTCGGTCACGGCGGAGTCTCCGGGTGCAGGGGTGGCCCGAGTATTGCGAGGCAGTCGATTCGTGTCCAATTCATCCATCCACTTCGACGATTCGCCGTGCCTATCGAAACCCTTCCCCGGTCGCTGGAGTTCCGGCACCTGCGCTGTTTCGCCGCCCTGGCCGAGGAGCTGCACTTCGGCCGCGCGGCCCAGCGGCTGGCCATGTCGCAACCGCCCCTGTCCGTGGCCATCCAGCAACTGGAAGCCAGCGTGGGCGCCCGCCTGTTCGAGCGCGACAGCAAAGGCGTGCGCCTCACGCCCGCCGGTCTGGCCTTCCGCACCAGCGCCAAAGCCCTGCTGGAGGGCGCCGAGCAAGCCTGCGTGCGCGCCCGCGAGGTGCAAGCCGGCGAGGTGGGGCGCTTGCGCCTGGGCTTCGTGGGCTCGGCCCTGCAACACGGGCTGGCCACTTGGCTGCAGGCGTTTCAGGCCCAGTCCCCGCGCGTGCAGGTGGTGGTGGTGGAGCTGAATTCGCAAGACCAGATCGACGCCTTGCTGCGCGAGGAGTTGGACCTGGGCCTGCTGCACACCGACCGCCTGCCGCCCGCCTTGGCCTGCCAAGCGCTGTACGCCGAACCCTTTCTCGCCTGTTTGCCAGCCGGCCATCCCGAGGCCCGGCGGCGCCGGGTGCCGCTCAGCGCCTTGGCCGAGCAGCCCTTCATCCTGTTTTCACGCAAAGGCTCGCCGGACTACCACGCCCGCATCGTCGACATCTGCCGCCAGCACGGCTTTTACCCACGGCTGCAGCACGAGGGGCGGCATTGGTTGTCCGTGGTGTCGTTGGTGGCGCAGGGCTTGGGGGTCTCCATCGTGCCCGCCGCCTTCGAGCGCGCGGGCATCCAGGGGGCGGTGTTCCGGCCGCTGGTCGAAAAACCCGACCCCTCGGCCGTGTTCGCGGCCTGGCGCCGCGACGGCCATGCCGTCTTGCGCGACGCTTTTCTGGCTGCGCGCCCCCTCGTTTGATCCGATCCGTCCTCACCAGGAGCCCACCCCATGTCCACCCCCCGCGAATTGCTCGACGGATTGCGCGCCTACGAAGGCGGCAAGCTCGTCTCGGCCGACGAGGCCCTGGCCCTGGTGCAAGACGGCGACACGGTCGCCAGCAGTGGCTTTGTGGGCATCGGCTTCGCCGAGTCCTTGGCGCTGGCGCTGGAGCGCCGCTTTCTGGCCGCCGGACACCCGCGCGACCTCACCCTGGTCTACGCCGCCGGCCAGGGCGACGGGGGCGAGCGCGGGCTCAACCACCTGGGCCACGAAGGGCTGGTGAGCCGCGTCATCGGGGGCCACTGGGGCCTGGTGCCCCGGTTGCAGCGCCTGGCCGTCGAGGGTCGGATCGAAGCCTGGAACCTGCCCCAGGGCGTCATCGCCCACCTGTACCGCGACATTGCGGCCCACCGGCCGGGGCACCTCACGCGGGTCGGTTTGGGCACCTTCGTGGACCCGCGCCATGGCGGCGGCAAACTCAACGAGCGCACCCAGGCCGACTTGGTGCAACTGCTGGAAATCAACGGCGAAGAAGCCCTGCTGTACCAGGCCTTCCCGATCCAAGTGGCGCTGATCCGTGCCACCACGGCCGACCTGGACGGCAACCTCACGATGGAGCGCGAGGCGCTCACGCTGGAAACCCGGGCCCTGGCCATGGCCGTGCACAACAGCGGCGGCATCGTCATCGCCCAGGTGGAGCAGGTGGCCGAGCGCGGCAGCCTGAACCCGCGCGAGGTGGTGGTGCCCGGCGTGCTGGTGGACTGCGTGGTGCGCGCGGAATGCGCCGAGCAGCACCCACAAGCCTTCGCCACGCCCTACTCGGCCGCCTTCGCCGGTCGCCTGCGCGTGCCCCTGACGCAACTCCCGCCCATGGCGGCCGGGCCGCGCAAGGTCATCGCCCGCCGGGCGGCGCTGGCGCTGCGCGCGGGCGAGTTGGTGAACTTGGGCATTGGCATGCCCGAAGGCGTGGCCGCCGTGGCGGCCGAAGAGCGGGTGATCGACCTCATCACCCTGAGCACCGAACCCGGCGTGATCGGGGGCATCCCGGCGGGCGGACTCAACTTTGGCGCGGCGGTGAACACGCAGGCCGTGATCGACCAACCCGATCAGTTCGACCTGTACGACGGCGGCGGCCTCGACCTGGCGGTGCTGGGCATGGCGCAGTGCGATGCCCAGGGCAACATCAACGTCAGCCGCTTCGGCAGTCGCCTGGCCGGCGCCGGGGGCTTCATCAACATCTCTCAATCGGCCAAGCGCCTGGTGTTCACCGGGCTGTTCGGTGGCGAAGGTTTGCGCAAGTTCGTGCGCCAGGTGGAGCACCGCACCTTCAGCGGCCCGCACGCGGTGGCCCGTGGGCAGCCGGTGCTCGTCGTGACCGAGCGCTGCGTGCTGCGCCTGGTGCCCGAGGGGCTGGAGTTGGTGGAGCTGGCGCCCGGCCTGGACCTGGAACGCGATGTGCTGGCGCACATGGCGTTCCAACCGCGGGTGAGCGCAACGTGGCAAACGATGGACCCCGCCCTCTTCGCCCCCGAGCCCATGGGCCTGCGCGAGCGGCTGCTGCATCGCCCCCTGGCGCAACGCATCGTGTTCGACGCCCAACACGGCGTGCTCTTCCTCGACTTCTCCCACCTGCGCTTGAACACGCCCACCGACCTTGCGACCCTGCAAGCCGCCGTCGAGGACAAGCTGGCGGGCCTGGGCCAGCCGGTCGATGGCATCGTCAACTACGAGCAGTTCGACCTCGCCCCCGAACTGGCCGACGCCTACACCGCCTGGGTGGCGCGGGTGACGGCGCGGCACTACCGACGCATCACACGCTACGGCCAGTCGGCGTTCTTGCGGGCGCAACTGGTGCCGCGCTTGGCGCTGCAAGGCCTGGCGGGCACGCTGGCCAACGATGCCGCAGCCGCCGTGCAGAGCCTGAAATGACGCACCGCGCCGCAGAACGCCGGACTGTCTGAAACAACCGACACCACGCCCCCGCAACCCTCGCTATGGTGCGCGCCCATGCCCTCTCCTCGCCTGTGGGACCTGTCTCCCCCCGTCTGTGCCGAATCGCCCGTCTTCCCGGGTGACCAGCCTTTCGCCCTGCAATGGACGGCCCGCCTGGGCGCCGATTGCCCGGTCAACCTCAGCGCCGTGACGACCAGTCCGCATGTGGGCGCACACGCCGACGCCCCGCTGCACTACGCCGACGGCGCGCCCGCCATCGACGCGGTGGACCTGGCGCCTTACCTCGGGCCGTGTCGGGTCATCCACGCCATCGACGTCGGCCCGCTCGTGCGGCCCGAGCACCTCGCCCACGCGGCCCAGAACCTGCCACCCCGCGTGCTGGTGCGCACGGCACGCCGGGCCGACCGGCATTGGCGCGACGACTTCAGCGCCTACGCCCCCGAAACCCTGGCTTGGCTCGCGGGCCTGGGCGTGCGCTTGGTGGGCATCGACACGGCCAGCGTCGACCCCGCGAGCAGCAAATCGCTGGACGCCCACCAGCAACTGCGCCAGCATGACCTGCGCGTGCAGGAAAACCTCGTGCTCGACGACGTGCCCGAGGGCGACTACGAACTCATCGCCCTGCCCCTGAAATGGGTGGGCGCCTGCGCCAGCCCCGTGCGCGCCATCCTTCGGAGCCTGCCATGAACCGACACGACGCCGAACAACTCGACGCCCAAGACCCGCTCGCCCCACTGCGCCAGCACTTTCACCTGCCGGAAGGCTTGGTTTACCTGGACGGCAACTCCCTCGGCGCCCTGCCCAAGGCCACGCCAGATCGGGTGCGGCGCACCATCAAGCAAGAGTGGGGGCAAGACCTCATCGGCAGTTGGAACACCGCCGGCTGGATCGACATGCCGCGCCGCCTGGGCGACCGCATCGCCCCCTGGATTGGCGCCCGCGCCGGCGAAGTCTTGGTGGCCGACTCCACCTCCGTCAACCTCTACAAGGTGCTGCACGCCGCCCTGCAACTGCAGCAGGGCCAGCGCAAGCGGGTGGTCAGCGAGCGCAGCAACTTCCCCACTGACAACTACATCGCCCAGAGCGTGGCCCGCGCCCACGGCAGCGAACTGGTGCTGGTGGACACCCCCGAGGACATCCCCTCCCTGCTCGACGAGCGCTGCGCGGTGCTCATGCTCACCCACGTCAACTACCGCAGCGGCCGCATGCACGACATGGGCCTGCTCACCCGCTGGGCTCAGCAGGCTGGTGCCCTGGCCGTCTGGGACCTGGCCCACAGCGCTGGGGCCGTGCCGGTCGACCTGCTGGGCAGCGCCGCCGACTTCGCCGTCGGCTGCGGCTACAAGTACCTCAACGGCGGCCCCGGTGCCCCCGCCTTTGTGTGGGCGCACCCGCGGCACCAGGGCCAGGTCTGGCAGCCGCTCACCGGCTGGCTGGGGCACGCCGCCCCGTTCGCCTTCACACCGGACTACCAGCCGGCACCCGGCATCCAGCAGTACCAGTGCGGAACTCCCCCCATCCTGGCCCTGGCCGCCCTGGAAAGCGCGTTGGACGTCTTTGACATCGCCCGCCAACTGGGGGGCATGAGCGCCATCCGGGCCAAGTCGGTGGCGCTGACCGAGGCCTTCATCGCCGCCGTGGACGCCGCCCTGCCCCAGGTGCGGGTGGAGTCGCCTCGCGCCAGCGCCCAACGCGGCAGCCAAGTCGCGCTGTCCTTGCCGGCCGAGGTCGACACCTACGCCGTGATGCAAGCCCTCATCAGCCGCGGCGTGGTGGGCGACTTCCGCGATGGCGAGCCACCGCTGCTGCGCTTCGGCTTCACACCGCTGTACACGCGCCACACCGACGTCGTTGACGCCGTGGCGGCCCTGCAAGACGTGCTCACCAGCGGCGACTGGCAAGCGCCCGGCTTCCAGCGCAAGGGCAAGGTGACGTGATGAGCGACACCCTGCAACACCACGGCGCCCAGCTGGATTTCAGCCGGGACATGAGCTACGGCGACTACCTGGGCCTGGACGCCATCCTCGGCGCGCAAAAGCCGCTGTCCCCCGCACACGACGAAATGCTGTTCATCGTGCAGCACCAAACCAGCGAGCTGTGGATGAAGCTGGCCCTGCACGAACTGATGGCAGCGCGCGCGCGCGTCGCCACCGACCGCCTCCCCGAAGCCTTCAAGATGCTGGCCCGCGTCAGCAAAATCTTCGAGCAGCTGGTGCACGCCTGGGACGTGCTGGCCACCATGACGCCACCCGAGTACACCGCCTTGCGCCCCTACCTGGCCAAGAGCAGCGGCTTCCAAAGCCACCAGTACCGGCAAATCGAATTCCTGCTCGGCAACAAGAACGCCGCCATGCTGCAGCCCCATGCGCACCACCCCGAGCGCCTGGCGGCCGTGCAAGCGGCCTTCGACACCCCCAGCCTGTACGACGAAGCGCTGCGCCTGGCCGGCCGGCGTGGCTTTGCCCTGCCCGACGAGGTGCTGGCCCGCGATTGGACCCAGCCCTACAGCGCCCACCCCGCCGTGCTCGCGCTGTGGCAGCAGGTCTACCGCGAGCCCCAAGCCCACTGGGACCTCTACCAAATGGCCGAAGAGCTGGTCGACCTCGAAGACGCGTTTCGCCTTTGGCGCTTTCGTCACGTCACGACCGTCGAGCGTGTCATCGGCTTCAAGCGCGGCACCGGGGGCACCGCCGGCGTCAGCTACCTGCGCAAGATGCTCGACGTGGTGCTGTTCCCCGAGCTGTGGTCGGTGCGCACCGAACTCTGACTTTTTGGCGGCCCGCCAGGGCGCCGGACAATGACCACCTCTCCGATCACCCCCAAGGGCTGACGACCATGGACACCCGCACCCACCCCGCCCGCGCCCGCGTGGCCGCCCTGCAAGCCGAACTCCGCCGCCTGGACCTTCACGGCTTCCTCGTGCCCTCGGCCGACCCCCACCTGAGCGAGTACCTGCCCGAACGCTGGCAAGCGCGCCAATGGCTCAGCGGCTTCAGCGGCTCGGCCGGCTTCCTCGCCCTCACCCAAGACGCCTGCGCCGTCTTCGCCGACACGCGCTACTGGGAACAAGCCGAACACGAGTTGGCGGGCAGCGGCATCGAGTTGGTCAAGGTCATGAAAGCCGGGCTCGACGAGCCCTTGGCCTGGTTGCTGGCTCGGGTGAAAACGGGCCAAGCCCTGGGCGCCGACGCCCAGGTTCTGGGCCTGGCCCAGGCCCAGCAGATGCACAGCGCCGCCCAGGCCGCCAGCGTGCGCGTAGTCACGGCCCACGACCCCATCGACGCCGCTTGGCCCGACCGCCCCGCGCTGCCGGCCCGTCCCGTTGTGGCCCACGCAGCCCCCCATGCCACCCAGAGCCGCGCCGCCAAACTCGCCAGCCTGCGTCAGGCCCTGGCCGCCAAAAGTGCCACGCACCATCTCGTCAGCACCTTGGACGACATCGCCTGGCTGCTCAACCTGCGCGGCCGGGACGTGCCCTACAACCCGGTGTTCGTCGCCCACCTGCTCGTCGCGCCCCAGCAGGCCACGCTCTTCGTCAGCGAGGGGCAAATCGACGCGCCATTGGCGCAAGATCTGGCGGCCGACGGCGTGCACCTGGCCCCCTACACCCGCGTCCATGCCGACCTGGCCACGCTGCACGCCGACGCCACCGTCTGGCTCGACCCCAAGCGCGTCACGCTCGGGCTGCGCCAGGCCTTGCCCCACGGCGTTCGCCTGGTGGAGGCCATCAACCCCAGCACCCTGGCCAAGAGCCGCAAATCCGACGCCGACGCTGCCCATGTGCGCGAGGCCATGGCCCAAGATGGCGCGGCGATGTGCGCGTTCTACGCCGCCTTCGAAGCGGCACGCGCCCGCGGCGAACGCCTGACCGAGTTGACGGTCGACGAGATGCTCAGCGCCGAGCGCGCCAAGCGCCCGGGCTTTGTCAGCCTGTCCTTCAGCACCATCGCCGGCTGGCGCGCCAACGGCGCCCTGCCCCACTACCGCGCCACCGACGACAGCCATGCCGTCATCGAAGGCGATGGCCTGCTCCTCATCGACAGCGGCGCCCAGTACCTGGGCGGCACCACCGACATCACCCGCGTCTGGGCACTGGGCGACGTCGGTGCCCAGGAAAAGGCCGACTACACCCGCGTGCTCAAGGGCACGCTGGCGCTGTCACGCACGGTGTTCCCACGGGGCACCTTGAGCCCCATGCTCGACGCCATCGCCCGCGCGCCCCTGTGGGCGGCCGGACTGGACTACGGCCACGGCACTGGGCACGGGGTGGGCTACTACATGAACGTGCACGAGGGCCCTCAGAGCATCTCCAAGGCCATCCCGGAGCCCAACATGGCCATGGAGCCCGGCATGATCACCAGCATCGAACCGGGCGTGTACCGCCCGGGCCGCTGGGGCGTGCGCATCGAGAACCTCGTGCTCAACGTGCCCCTGAGCACCCCCGAAGGCGGCGCCTTTGGCGACATGCTGGCCTTCGAGACGCTGACCTTGTGCCCCATCGACACCCGAGCGATCGAACGCAGCCTGCTGGATGCCGCCGAAATCGACTGGCTCAACCGCTACCACGCCACCGTGCGCGAGCGCCTGCTGCCCTTGGTGGACGGCGCAGCGCGCGACTGGCTGCTGACCCGCACCGAGCCCTTCTGAACCAGGGCCTCAGGCGGTGGAGAACAGCAGGATCACCCCGCCCAAGGCCACGCAGCACAGGCCCACGAAGCGCAACTGCCCATCGTTCAGGCGCAGCAGGCGCGCGAACAGGTCGCGCCAGCCCCGAGGATTGACGAGGGGCATCAGCCCCTCGCACACCAGCACCAAGCCCAAGGCCGGCCACAGCCAATCGGGCACGGTGTCTACTGCTTGGGCGCTGCGCCCGCCGGACCGCCGGTGCGCAGGGTCTTGAAGAACTCGCTGCTCGGGTCCATGACCATCACGTCGTTCTTGGTGCGGAAGGTCTCGCGGTAAGCCTGCAGTTGTCGGTAAAACTGGGCGAACTGCGGATCGCGTCCGAAGGCATCGGCGTACAGGGCCGACGCCTTCGCATCGCCCTCGCCCTTGATGCGCTGGGCCTGGGCATAGGCCTCCGCCACCAGGATTTCACGCTGGCGATCGGCATCGGCGCGGATCTTCTCGGCTTCGGCGGCGCCGGTGGATCGCAATTCGCTGGCCACGCGCTGACGCTCCGACACCATGCGGCGGTACACCGAGTCGGTGATCTCGCGCGAGAAATCCACGCGCTTGACGCGAACGTCCACGATTTCCACCCCGAACTGCTTGGCGTCTTCCGTCAAGCGGCGCAACACGCCACGCATCACGGCATCGCGTTCGGCCGACAACACGCCCTGCACCGTGCGCTTGGTCACTTCCTCGTTCAGCGCCGCCTGCACGATGGGCGCCAAGCGGGTTTCCAGGTTCGCCATCGTCGTGCCGCTGTTGCGGATGAAGGCGCGGGCGTCGGTGATGCGCCACTTCACCAACCAGTCCACCACCACGCTCTTTTTCTCGGCGGTGAAGATGGCTCGCGGCTCGCGGCTTTCCAAGGTTTGGATGCGACGGTCCATGAACACCACGTTCTGGAACGGCGGCGGCATCTTGAACTTCAGACCGGGCTCGGTGATGACGCTCTTGATCTCGCCCAGGGCATAGACCACGGCGAATTGACGCTGGTCCACGATGAACAGGGTGGAACTGGCGACGAACAAGCCCAGGGCCAGCGCCAGCAAGAAGGGGATGATGCGGTTCATGTCAGGGTCCTTGGCGGCGCGGGTCAGCGGCTGTCACGGTCGCGGGAGCGCGCGGCATCGCGCGAGCGCATGTCCACCGGCGGCGCGGTCGTCGGTGCCGGCGCCTCTGGCGCTGGGGCCGCCGCGGCGGGCGCGGGCGTCGGGGCGCCGGCAGCCTGCATCAGCTTGTCCAGGGGCAGGTACAGCAGGTTGGAGCCGGCCTTGGCGTCCACCATCACCTTGCTGACGTTGGCATACACCTGCTGCATGGTTTCGGTGTAGAGCCGGTCGCGCGTCACGGCGGGCGCCTTCTGGTACTCGGCCAACACCGAGCGGAAGCGCTGCGTGTCACCCTGGGCCACCGACACCACCCGGGCTTTGTGGCCCTCCGCCTCTTCGAGCAAGCGCGCGGCCGTGCCCTTGGCGGCCGGGATCACCTGATTGGCGTAGGCCTCGCCCTCGTTCTTGGCCCGCTCGCGGTCGGCCCCGGCCCGCACGGCGTCGTCGAACGCCGCCTGCACCTGCTCGGGCGCCATCACGCTGCTCACGTTCACGTTGACCACCTGCACGCCGGCCTTCAGCGTATCGAGTTGGGTTTGGATCGACTTGACCAAGTCGTTGGCCAGGGCATCGCGCTGCTCGTAGAGCACCGAATCCATGGTCGAGCGCCCCACGATCTCCCGCACGGCCGTCTCCGCCGCTTGGTCCACCGCGAAATCGGCACGGTTGTTCTCGAACAGGTAGTCGCGCGAATCCTTCAGGCGGTACTGCACGGAGAAGCGGATGTCGACGATGTTCTCGTCCCGCGTCAGCATGGCGGAATCCCGCAGACCGGTCGATGAATCGACCTGTGTCGCGCCAATCTCGCGCGTTTGCACCTGGCTGAATTGAACCGCTTCGTGCGCTTGGAAGGGGTACGGCAGCCGCCACTGGATGCCCGCTTCCACGGTCTTGCTGTAGCGGCCGAAGGAGGTGATCACCGCCTGCGAGCCTTCCTGCACGATGAAAAAGCCACTGCCCAACCAGCCCAAGCCCACCACCGCAACGGCCAACCCGAGGCCGGCGCCCGCCGCTTTCATGCCGTCTGGCGAGCCGCCGCCCCCCGCGCCCGGGCGCAATCCGTTCGGCCCTTGGGGACCTCCCGGCATCAGGTTGCCCAGCTTGCGCTTGAAGTCGCGCCACAGTTCGTCGAGGTCAGGCGGGCCATCCTGCTGGGCTTTGAGACCCGGCAGGCGGGCCAGCAGGCGAGCGGCGGTGGAATGCAAGTCGCGCATGGGGGATGGTGGGAAGTCAGAGAGTGGGTTCGGGCACGGGCCACGCAGTAGATGCGGGCGCCGCGTCAGGGATCAAGGGCTCGTCGAGCGATGCGCGGACGAGCAATTGGCGCAGATCGGCCAAACCTTCGCCCGAGTGTGCGCTTAGGAAGACGCGTGCCACGCGCGTGCCGTCGGGACGCTCCACCCAATCCAGACGCGAACGCGGCTGCTGGCCCTCGGGCAAGGCATCGATCTTGTTGAACACGACCACCTGCGGCGTGCCAGCAACCCCGATTTCATCCAGCACGCGCTCCACTTCAGCCCACTGTTCGTGCAGCTTGGGGGAGGTGGCGTCGATCACGTGAAGCAGCAACTGGGCATCCGCCGCCTCTTGCAGGGTCGCCTTGAAGGCCTCGACCAACTTGTGCGGCAAATCTCGGATGAAGCCCACGGTGTCGCTCAGCGCCACCTGGGGCACGCCGTCGCCCAGGTAGAGCGAACGGGTGGTGGTGTCCAGCGTCGCGAACAGCTGGTCGGCGGCGTAAGCGCCGGCCTTGGTCAGGGCATTGAAGAGGGTGGACTTGCCGGCGTTGGTGTACCCCACCAGCGACACCCGCAAGCTGTCCCCGCGGGCACGGGCGCGGCGCTGGGTTTGCCGCTGGCGCTCCACCTTGCCCAGGCGCAGCTTGAGTTGCTTGATGCGCTGGTCGATCATGCGCCGGTCCAGCTCCATCTGCCGCTCGCCCGGTCCTCCTCGCGCCCCAATGCCACCGCGCTGGCGCTCCAAGTGGCTCCAGCGGCGCACCAAGCGCGTGGCCAGGTATTGCAACTGGGCCAACTCAACCTGCAACTTGCCCTCGTGGCTGCGGGCGCGCTGCGCAAAGATCTCCAAGATCAAGGCCGTGCGGTCGGCCACCGACACGCCCAGCACCTGCTCCAGGTTGCGCTGCTGCACGGGCGACAGGGCTTGATCGAACAAAACGCCTTCGGCACCATGCCCGGCCACCAGGGCCTTGATTTCCTCGGCCTTGCCGCTGCCCACGAACAGGGCCGCATCGGGCGCCTTGCGCCGGGCGATCACGCGGGCCACGGCGTCGTCACCCGCCGTGGAAGCCAACAAGGCCAGTTCGTCCAGGGTGTCGTCGAAGTCCGGATCGCGGCCGAAATCCACGCCCACGAGCACCACCCGGGCGCGCTCGGGCGCGAGATCGTGAGTCGCCGTCACGTGGTCATCCCGGCGGCCGAGCCGCGTTGGAGGCTCAAGCCGACGACGTTTCGGACGGGTTGAAGCTCACAGCCCGACTCGGCACCACCGTGGAAATGGCGTGCTTGTAGACCATTTGCGTCACCGTGTTGCGCAGCAACACGACGTACTGGTCGAACGACTCGATCTGCCCCTGCAACTTGATGCCGTTGACCAGGTAGATGGAGACGGGCACGTGCTCTTTGCGCAGCAGGTTGAGGAAGGGGTCCTGCAGCAGTTGGCCTTTGTTGCTCACGATATGTTCCGTGTTCGTTGGAGTAGAAGCATCTGACCTTAACACAGCGAGGGAAAGCCCTCAGCGTTCACGATCATCGAAAGGGTTGTCGGCCGAACGCATCTCGATGCGCAGCGGCGTGCCAGTCAGACCAAAGTGCGCCCGGATGCGCGCCTCGAGGTAGCGCTTGTAGCTGTCGTCGATGTGATCCAGTGAGTTGCCGTGGATCACCACGATGGGCGGGTTCATGCCCCCTTGGTGCGCGTAGCGCATCTTGGGGCGGAACGAACCGGAGCGCTTGGGCGCTTGGTGCTGCGCGGCATCGTGGATCAAGCGCGTCAGCACCGGCGTGCTGAGCTTCTTGAAAGCCGAGCCATAGGCCTCACCCAGCGCCTTCCACAGCGGGCCCAAACCCTGGCGCTTGAGCGCCGAGATGTGCACGATGGGGGCGAACTTCAAGAACGACAAACGGGCCTCGATCGAGCGCTCCAGCATCTGGCGCTGGTAGCTGTCGATGGCGTCCCATTTGTTGATGGCCACCACCACGGCGCGCCCGCTCTCCAGGATATAGCCCGCGATGTGGGCGTCTTGGTCGCTCACGCCCTGGGTGGCATCCAGCAGCAAGAGCACCACATTGGCGTCCGCAATGGCCTGCAAGGTCTTGACCACCGAGAACTTCTCGATCGCCTCGAACACCTTGCCCTTGCGGCGCAAGCCCGCGGTGTCGATGAGCTCGAACCGCTGCCCTTGGCGCTCGAACGGCACGCGAATGGCGTCGCGCGTGGTGCCGGGCATGTCGAAGGCCACCAGGCGCTCTTCGCCGAGCCAAGCATTGATGAGCGTGCTCTTGCCCACATTGGGCCGCCCGGCCACCGCCAAACGGATGGGCCGCTCCTCCTCGGGGGTCTCGTCCTCGGCCTCGTCCTCGTCGTCGAAAAAGTCGGCCAGGGCCAATTCGAGCAGGCTGCGAACGCCCTGCCCGTGCGCCGCCGACACCGGGATCGGCTCGCCGATGCCCAGTTCGTGGAACTCCGCCAACATCGGCGAATCGCGCATGCCTTCGGCCTTGTTCACCGCCAGCAGCACCTTCTTGCCGGCGGTGCGCAGGTAGCGCGCGATGTCATGGTCTTGGGCCGACAGGCCGCCACGGACGTCCACCACGAAGATGACCGCGTCGGCCTCAGCCACGGCCTGCCGGGTCTGCTTCGCCATTTCTTTGACGATGCCCGTTTCGGCCGTCGGCTCGAAGCCGCCCGTGTCGATGACGATGTACTCGCGCTTGCCCAGGCGGCCGTCACCGTAGTGCCGATCCCGGGTCAGCCCCGCGAAATCGGCCACGATGGCATCGCGGCTCTTGGTGAAGCGATTGAACAGCGTGGACTTGCCGACATTGGGCCGGCCCACCAGGGCGATGACCGGCTTCATCATGGGATCAGTCCGATCGCAGCGCGTGCACGCCGCCGTCCTTGCCCACCACCACGACGGTGCCATCGGCCAGCGCGACCGGCGCGGTCACGATCGGGCTGCTGCCGGCCTGCAGGCGTGCCTGGGCCTTGCCCGTCGCCGTGTCCAGCCAATGCATGTAGCCCTGGAAGTCACCGACCCACACGCCCTTGCCGACCACCAGCGGGGCGGTCAGTTGACGTCGCTCGAACTCGTCCGAAGTCCACAGGGATTCGCCATTGGTCGTGCGCCACGCAGTCAGGCGGCTCAAGGCATCACTGCCCACGACCAACTCGGGGCTCGCGCCCACGCCCACCGAGCCCGCGTTCTGGCGATTCCAAACCAAGCTGCCGCGCGCGGCGCTCAGGCAGCCCACGGCCGATTGGAAGGCGCGTCCACAAATCAAGTCGCCCACGCGGACCAGCGGACCCACCACGTCGGCCAAGCGCTCGACCTCGTTGGTGCCACGAGGGTTGGCAAGGTTGGCCTCCCAACGCATGGTGCCGCGCAAGGGGTCCACGCCCGCCAGCCGCGGGCCCTGACCCACGACCAGGGTGTCCTTGTAGGGGATCAAGCCGCCTGGGTGCGCCAGCAGCAAGGCGTCGCCCGGTCGGGCCAGCTCCCAGAGCTTGCGGCCGTCCTGAGCATCGAAGGCATGAACGCTGCGGTCCACGGCTTGCACGAACACGCGTTCGCCAGCCACCAGGGGCGACGTCATCACGGGCGACTTCATCGCCTTGCGCCACAGCACCTGACCGGCTTCGATGACCACCAACTCCTGGTTGCGCGTGACCACGGCGGCAAATCGGCCGTCGCTGCCCACGCCAGCCGCGAGCTTGTCGCCCACCTGGGCGCGCCACAACTCGCCGCCGTCCTGCGCCCGCAGGGCCACCACGGTGCCGCTGGAGTCGGCCACAGTGAACCGATCGCCGCTGGCCGCCACCGCCAAGGGGAACTCGACGCTGCCGACACGCGACGACCACAGCAGGCGGGCGGTGCCGGCGCTGGTCAGGGCTTGAAGTTCTTTGGGTTTGGGGGTGTCGCCGCCGAACAGCGAGCAGCCAGAGACCCACACCGCCAGGGGCAGGACCAAGCACGCGGCGCCCCAGCGCGAGACACGCCGCGTCACGGCTTCACCTCCACGGCCACCAGCTTGGCGGGGTTCACCCCCAGGGCCATGAGCTTGGCCTCGACCAAACGACGGTAGTTCTGTTGGTCGGTCATGCCGGTGTAGGCCTTCTCGTAATGCGCTCGGGCTTCGTCCGGCTTGCTCTGCAACTGGGCCGCATCGCCGCGGCGATCGGCCACCAGGGCGGCATAGGCTGGGTCTTTGATGGCGGCAAGAGCGGCTTCGGCCTCGGCATAGCGCTCGGCTTCCAGGTGCAAACCCGACAAACGCAGCAGCGCCAATTCCTTGAGCAAAGCCGGCCGCCCCTGGGCCCCCACCCACGTCAGCACTTGCGTGGCCTCATCGCGTTGCGCTTGGGCCATCTGGGCCTGTGCCAGCACCAAGCCGGCCTGCGTGGTGTAGGTGGTGCGGGGGTGCTCCGTCTGCATTTGCGCCCACAGCCCAGCCGCCCCCTTCAAGTCCTTGGACTGAACGGCAGCCTCCACGGCGTCGTACGCGCGGCCGGCGGCCACGTTCTCGCGGCGCTGCCATTCCTGCCAGCCGTTCCAGCCGGCGAAGGCCAACAAGGCCAGGGTGAGCACGCCGCTGATCAGGTTGCCCCACTTGGCCCAAAAGGCCTTGAGGTTGTCCAGTTGTTGTTGTTCTTCGAGGTCCAAAGTGGCCATGCGGCACTCGCTGTCGGTGAGGGGAAAGAAAAGCCGGCGGATTATGCGTTGCAGGTGCGCAGCGCTGGTGCCCAGTCGGCCACCCGGTCCAAGGCCCGCGGAGCCTGCGGCACGTCGGCCTCGCGCAGGTCTTTGAGGGTAAGTTCGCCTCGTGCCAGTTCGTCGCCGCCGAACACCAAGGCCCAGCGTGCGCCACTCTGGTTGGCCCGCTTGAATTGCGACTTCATGCTGCCACCACCGGCGTGCGCCTGCACGGCCACGCCGGCGGCGCGCAGGGCCTCCAACACGGGTGCGACCTGCGGCCAAGCGCTGGCGTCAGGCACCACAGCGTAGGCATCGGGCGCCACGGCCGGTGCGAACTTGCCCAAGGCTTCCAACAACAGCAAGAGCCGCTCCATGCCCAGGCCGAAACCCACGGCCGGCGCCGACTTGCCGCCCAACTGCGCGATCAAACCGTCGTAGCGGCCACCGCCACACACGGTGGCCTGGCTGCCCAGGTGGGGGGTGACCCACTCGAACACGGTGCGGTTGTAGTAATCCAGGCCGCGCACCAAGCGGGGATTGATGGTGTAGGCCAGGCCTGCCGCGTCCAACACGGCGCGCACAGCATTCAGGTGCGCCAGGGATTCGGGGCCAAGGAAGTCCAGCAACTGGGGCGCCGCCTCCACCATGGCCTGCATGGCAGGGTTCTTGGTGTCGAGCACCCGCAGCGGGTTGGTGTGCAGGCGCCGCTGGGCATCGGCATCCAGCAACTCGCGGTGCCGCTCCAAATGCTCGATCAACGCCGCGCGGTGCGCCGCTCGTTCATCGGGCTCGCCCAGGCTGTTCAACTCCAGGCGGATGTCCTCGCCTTCCACAAGACCCAAGCGGCGCCACAGGGCGCGCGTCAGCAAGATGAGCTCGGCATCCACATCGGGGCCTGCGAAACCCAGCGCCTCGACGTCCAACTGATGAAACTGCCGGTAGCGGCCTTTCTGCGGGCGCTCGTGGCGAAAGACCGGGCCGATGGACCACACGCGCAGGGGCCCGTCGTACAGCGCGTTGTGCTCGATGGTGGCGCGCACGATGCCGGCGGTGATTTCCGGGCGCAGCGCCAACTCGTCGCCGTTGAGCTTGTCGGTGAAGGTGTACATCTCCTTCTCGACGATGTCGGTCACCTCGCCGATGCCGCGCACGAACAGGGCCGTGGGCTCGACGATGGGCGTGCGCAAATTGCGGTAGCCGTACAGGCGCAGCAGTTGGCGCATCTCGCCCTCCAGCCACTCCCAGCGGCCCGATTCGGGGGCGAAGGTGTCGTTCATGCCCTTGACCCCGGTCAGGGGAGCGGGCTTCTTCGAGTCGCTCATGCGGTAGATGGAGCGCTGCCGAAGCGCTTTTCGATGTAGTTCTCGACCAGGGCCTGGAATTCGCGGGCAATGCCCTCGCCGCGCAAGGTCAGGGCCTTCTCGCCGTCGATGAAGACCGGCGCGGCCGGCGCCTCTCCGGTGCCGGGCAGGCTGATGCCGATGTCGGCGTGTTTGCTTTCGCCAGGGCCATTGACGATGCAACCCATGACGGCCACCTTCATCGCCTCGACCCCAGGGTACTTGGCGCGCCACACCGGCATCTGGGCACGCAAGAAATCGTCGATCTGCTTGGCCAGTTCCTGGAAGGTGGTGCTGGTGGTGCGGCCGCAACCCGGGCAGGCGGTGACACTCGGGTTGAAGGTGCGGAAGCCCAAGGACTGCAGGATTTCCGAGGCCACCACCACCTCTTGGGTGCGTGCCTCGCCCGGCTGGGGCGTGAGGCTGACGCGTATGGTGTCGCCGATGCCTTCTTGCAGCAAGATGGCCAGGGCCGTGGCCGACGCAACGGTGCCCTTGGTGCTCATGCCGGCTTCGGTCAGGCCCAAGTGCAGCGGGTGGTTCGTGCGGCGGTTGAGTTCCCGGTACACGGCGATCAGGTCCTGCACACCGCTGACCTTGCAACTGATGATCACCTGCTCGGGCGCCATGCCCAACTCCACGGCATAAGCAGCCGACTGCAGCGCCGAATCGATCAGGGCTTGGTACATCACGCTTTGGGTGCCCCAGGGCTGCGCCCGGCGCCCGTTCTCGTCCATCAAGCCGGCCAACAGTTCCTGGTCGAGGCTGCCCCAGTTCACGCCGATGCGAACCGGCACATCGTGCCGCATGGCGGCCTCGATCATTTGGGCGAATTGCTTGTCTTTCTTGTCGCCCTTGCCCACGTTGCCGGGGTTGATGCGGTACTTGCTCAGGGCCGCCGCCATGGCCGGAAACTCGTTGAGCAGGCGGTGTCCGTTGTAGTGGAAGTCTCCGACCAGCGGCACATCGATGCCCATGCGGTCGAGTTGCTCGCGGATGTGAGGCACGGCGGCGGCGGCCTCGGGGGTGTTGACGGTGATGCGCACCAGCTCGGAGCCGGCCACGGCCAATTCCTTGACCTGGATGGCGGTCTCGATCACGTCGACCGTGTCGGTGTTGGTCATCGACTGGATGCGGACCGGCGCATCACCGCCGATGGTGACCAAGCGCTCGCCCCAGCGAACGCGGGCCTGCAAGCTGCGTCGCGCGGGAACGGACGTGGGAAGAATGGGGGTCGGTTCGCTCATCAACGCAACTCCAGGCGCGCCACGCGCTGTTGCGCGTTGGCAGAAACATCCACGGCTTGGCCGCGCCAGACCAATTCGGTGTCGGGCGCATTGCCCAAGGTGACGCGCAGCGGTGCAGCGGCCATCAGCTCGACGGCTTCGCCCGCCTGCAAAAGGCGGGACAAGACCGACTGGCCTCGTCCGTCCACCACCGACACCCAGGCTGCCTGGCGCGCCCGCACGCGCAATGGGACTTCGCTGGCCGGGGCTGCTTCACCAGAAGGCTGCGCGGGCGATTGAGCCCCAGCCGGCGCGGCGGGATCGGCGGCCTCGCTCGCCGTAGGCATGGCAGACGCTGACACCGAAACCGGCTCGACCACAGCCGGCAGACCCAGGGGCGACGCCGACGCCGGGACGTCCGCAGACGGGGTCGGTTCAGGCACGGCTGCCACGGGAGCGCTCGACGCGGAGGGCTCGTCGGGCTGCGTGGACTCGGTCGGCTTGTCGGAGGGCGGGAGCCACCAACTCAGCCCCAGGCCCAAGACCAGCACGGCCACCGCAGCCCAAGCCCAAGGGGAGCGCCACAAGGGGGCGGACGCACTGCGCGGGTCGTGAAACGGTTGATTCAAGCCCGAGTTGACGTGCTCCAGCGACGAAGCGCTCACCCCTGGCAGCGCACGCAACACGGGCGCCTCGTCCAATTGGAGGCTGCGACAAACGGTTTTGGCCAGAGCCCTGACGTAGGGACCATCGGGCAGGTCGGCCCAACGCCCTTCTTCCAGTGCCGCCAAGCGGGATGGGGGCACCTTGAGCTGCGCGGCCAGGGTGTCGAGCGACAAGCCACGGGCTTCGCGCGCCGCTTTCAATGGCGAGGCGGTCACCGGACTGGCTTCGAGAGACTCGTCCATCGTCGCAACCTCAGGCGCCACCGTCCTCGAACCGACGCGCGCCGTAAGCCAAGGCCTCGCGCGACTGCGGGAACTCACGAACCAGGCGCTCGCCCCATTCGGTGGCACCCGCTGCGTTGCCGCGACGGTGCTCGATGCGCGCCGCCAGCCAGAGCGACTGGGCGTTGGCGGTTTCCGCCTGGGCGTTGACGCGCGCGACATAAAACTGAGCGCGGTCGAGCTGCCCCAAGCGCAACAAAACCTCCGCGAGATTGAACGCGATGGCCGGGTTGCCGGGATCGAGTTCGAAGCCCCGCTGCAAGCTGCGCTCAGCGTCGGCCCACTGCGAGCCCATGGCCTCGCAAACCCCTTTGGCCAGCCAAGTGCGCGCAGGCGCCCGGTTCTGCGGTTGAGCCAGCCCCTCGTTGAACGCGGCCTGAGCCGCCGTCATCCGACCCCGTTGACAAAAAAACCACCCTTGGTTGTGCAGGGTGTCGGGGTCTCGGGGGTACAGCGACAACGCCCGGCGAAAACCCTCGTCAGCGGCATCGGTCTCTCCCATAGCGGCCAGCACCAAGGCACGCAGGTTCAGCCCCTCGCGAGAATCGGGACGGAGGGAGAGCGCTTGCTTGACCTCATCCAAGGCCACGGCGTGTTGCCCCCGCGCCAAGTAGCCCGCCGCCAACTCCAGTCGCATGGCCGCGCGCCGGTCCAGCTCCGAGCTGTCCACCTCGGTCTTCGGCACGCTCGGGTTCACGCCACCGGTTTGCACGCAAGCCACCAACATTGGCGCCAACAGAACGGGCAACAACACCAAACGCCAGCGTGGATTCATGGGGCTCTCCTCGGTCTTCCAGGGTTCGAACGGGGGCGCAGTGTCGGTCAGGAACCAGCCCGCTGAGGCCGATGCAAGACGATGGGCGCACGGGTCATGCGCTGACTGGCGTTCGTGCGGTCCTGCACCTCGCCCGCCAACTGTCCACAAGCCGCGTCGATGTCGTCGCCTCGCGTCTTGCGCACCGTGGTCACGATGCCGGCCTGGATCAATACCTCGGCAAACGCCTGCACCCGCTCGCGCGGGCTGCACGTCAATCCGCTGGCCGGGAAGGGGTTGAATGGGATGAGGTTGATCTTGCAAGGCACCTTGCCTTTGAGCAATCGCACGAGTTCGCGCGCCTGCTCCACGCTGTCGTTCACTCCGTCGAGCATGCAGTATTCGAAGGTGATGAAGTCGCGAGGCGCGGCGGCCAAATAGGCACGACAAGCGTCAAGCAACTCGGCAATCGGGTACTTGCGGTTGAGCGGCACCAAAGGATCGCGCAACAGGTCGCTCGGCGCGTGAAGGGACACCGCCAAGGCCACGGGGCAATCCTGCTGCAGGCGCTCGATCATGGGCACCACACCGCTGGTCGACACGGTCACGCGCCGGCGCGACAAGCCGTAAGCGTGGTCATCCAAAAAGGTCTTCAGGGCGGGCACCAGGGCGCTGTAGTTCTGCAAGGGCTCGCCCATGCCCATCATCACGATGTTGGAAATGACCCGCTCGTCACGCTGGCGCTCGCGCCGCAATTGATGCTCGGCGAACCACAACTGCGCCACGATCTCGGCCGTGCTCAGGTTGCGGCTGAAGCCTTGGTGGCCGGTCGAGCAAAAGCGGCAGCCGACAGCGCATCCGGCTTGCGAGCTGATGCACAGCGTGGCCCGGTCGTCCTCGGGGATGAAGACGGCCTCCACGGCATCGCCCGCGCCCACATCGAACAACCATTTGATGGTGCCGTCGGCCGAGCGCTGCTCGGTCAAGACGCGAAGGGCTTCGACCTTGGCGCAGCCCGCAAGCTTGTCCCGCAAGGACTTGGCCAGGTCGGTCATCAGGCCGAAGTCGGCCACGCCACGCTGGTGGATCCAGCGGTACAACTGGATGGCGCGAAATCGCTTCTCGCCCAGTTGCTGGCAAAACGCCACCAGACCGTCGAGGTCGAACCCGAGCAGGTTGGTGGCGTTGTCGGTCACGTCAAACGCAGGTCAGCGAGCGTAGACGTTCATGCCGGGGAAGAAGAACGCCACTTCCACAGCAGCGGTTTCCGGGGCGTCCGAGCCGTGCACGGCATTGGCGTCGATGCTGTCGGCGAAGTCGGCGCGGATGGTGCCTTTCTCGGCCTTCTTCGGGTCGGTCGCGCCCATCAGCTCACGGTTCTTGGCGATGGCGTTGTCGCCTTCGAGCACTTGGATCATGACCGGGCCAGAAATCATGAAGCTCACCAGGTCGTTGAAGAACGGGCGAGCCTTGTGAACAGCGTAGAACTGCTCGGCCTCGGCGCGGGAGAGGTGCACCAGCTTGGCGGCGGCAATCTTCAAGCCAGCGTTCTCGAAGCGGGTGTAGATCTGACCGATCACGTTCTTGGCAACGGCATCGGGTTTGATGATGGACAGGGTGCGCTCGAGCGCCATGAGAGTTCTCCTAGATGACACCCGCCGCGTGAAGGCCGGCAGGCAAAGCCCGTGATTGTAGGGGCCGCCCCGGGTTTCCCCGGGGAATTGGGCCCATCGGCTGTATCAGCGACGGCGCTTGCCGCCCCGCCCACCACCACCCCCACCGCCGCCGCCGCCACCGCCGCCACCGCGACGCAAGAAGCTGTCGGCGCCGATGTAACCGATGGAGGTTTGCAGCGGATCGGGCTCGCGCGGCCCGCCCCCCTGACGCTGCTGCTCGCGGCGTGCCAGGGGGGAGTTGGCGCCATGGCCAAACCCAGCGGGGATGCCGCGCCCCTTGTTCTTGGCGAAGCGGCGATCGAAAGTCTGCTCCAGCGGGTTGATGTCCCGCGGCATGTAATCGTCGTCCTCGTCGATGCTGGGGCGCGGGCCTTGCGGCGCCCGCTCGGCACGCGGCGGCCGCTCGTCCCGCGGCGGGCGAGCGCCCTCGGGCTTCGGGCCGCGGTTCTTGTCCTTCAGCGGCCCACGTTCGCCAGCTTTGGCATCGCGAGGTCCGCGATCGTTCTGGGCATCGCGAGCGCCGCCTTGTTGGGGCGCGGCCAAGCGCCGGATTTGCTTGACGTCCCAGCCCGAGAGCTCGACCCACACGCCCCGCTTGAGCCCGAGAGGCAGCACGAGGTTGCCGTAGCGCACGCGAATCAGCCGACTGACCGTCAGGCCCACGGCGTCGAACAGCTTGCGCACCTCGCGGTTGCGGCCTTCGGTGATGACCACGCGGTACCAGCGGTTGACCCCTTCACCACCGGCGGCCTCGATGCTTTTGAACGCGGCCGTCTGGCCGTCGATGTCCACGCCGGCGAGCAACTTGTCGCGCTGCTCGTCTTCGAGCGTGCCCAACGTCCGCACCGCGTACTCACGCTCCACGCCAAAGCGCGGGTGCATCAATTGGTTGGCCAAATCGCCACTGTTGGTGAACAGCAGCAAGCCTTCGGTGTTGATGTCCAAGCGCCCGACCGACAGCCACTTGCCCATGGGCAGCTTGGGTAGCGATCGGAAGACCGTCGGGCGGCCTTCGGGGTCGTTGAAAGTGACGATCTCACCCACCGGCTTGTGATACGCCAAGATGCGAGGCAAAGGCGGCGAGATCCGCACCTTGACTGGTTTCCCGTTGACAGCGATGCGGTCCCCATGCACCACGCGCTGGCCGATGTGGGCCGGTTGGCCGTTGACCTCGACCTTGCCATCGGCAATCCAGGCTTCGATGTCGCGCCGCGAACCGACCCCTGACTGGGCCAGCACCTTCTGCAACTTCGGCGCATCCGGCTCGGGCGCGAGCACGCGCCGCTCGGCCTCGGGTGCTGCGACCTCCGCTTCGCTCTCGGCGGCGACGGCCTCGGGCTCGGCCAACAGATCTTGGAGTCGGGATGCCAGGGCTTCGGCCGCTTGGTCGGCGGCCAACACGAGGCTGGGCTCGCGAGAAGGACGATCCACGCCATCCTCGCTGGTTTCGTTGGGCTCGCTGGCCGCCCCGGCCTCTGGGGCTTCGGCATGCGTCACCTCGGGGCTGACCAGCGGTGCTGCGGCTTCGGTTGGCGCGGGCTCGGCGTCCGCCGCAGCCAGCACCGGCTCATCGGCGGCCGTGACCTCTGCCTTGGGCTTGCGTGGTGCGCGCTTGCGCGGGGCGGGCGACGCCACCGCTTCAGTGGCTTGCGCTTCGGCCACCGGCGCCTCGGCCACCCCCACGGCCGCTTCGGCGACCTTGCGCGGGCGACGCTTGGGCTTGGGCGACTCCGTCGGCTCGGCGGCGGGAGGGGTCGGCAAGGTGTCGTCAATCATGAATGGCTCGGTTCTTGGGGAAGGGCTTCAGGGGGTTGGGAAAAGGCTTCGGCGGCCTCAGGGCCATCGGCTGCAGGGGACGGAGGGGCCCCTTCGGCGCACGCGCTGGAGTCCTCCGCCTGCGCCAGCAAGTCGTCATCGACCAGCGGCAACGCCGTCTGCGCGGGCAATTCCGGCAGAAGCGGCGTGCCATCGGGCGCCGACAGCGGCGGCAGGGCGGACAAGCCGGGCAGGCCGAGGTCGTCCAAAAACTGGCGCGTGGTCGCGTACAGCGCCGGACGCCCAGGGGCGTCGCGATGTCCGATGCAGTCGATCCAACCCCGATCCTCCAGCTGCTTGATGATGGGCGAGCCCACCGCCACGCCGCGGATGTCTTCGATGTCGCCCCGCGTCACCGGCTGCCGGTAGGCGATCACCGCCAAGGTCTCCATCACCGCGCGCGAGTAGCGCTGAGGGCGCTCCGTGTGCAGCGCCTCCAGGTGCGGGCGCACCGCCGGCGCGGTGGCAAACCGCCAGCCTGCCGCGGTCTCGGTCAGCAACAAGCTGCCTCGGGCAGCCCAATCGGCCACCAAGGCATCGAGAGCGGCCTTCAGGGCTTCTTTGCTGCATTGCTCGCCCAACAAAGCGTGCAACTCGCGAAAACCCAACGGGCGCTGGGCGGTCAGCAGTGCCGCTTCGACGATGACTTTGGCATCGACTTCTTGCATCCGTTCGACGATCGTGTGAGGCCGCGAGGGCCGCTGGAAGCCGATGGCCTGAACCCGGGAAGCGGTCGAGGCACGGCGATCATGGGCGGGGTTCGGACCCCGTTCGCTCCAAGGGCGCTTCGCGATCGAAGGGCGCCCGCGAGACTCGGCGGGCGGCCCAACAGCGGCCGGTTCAACGCCAAATGCTTTGTCGCAGTGTAACGCGCCGCCATCGTCAGCCTGGCAGGCCGATGTCGAGCGAGTTCCACAAGCGCCGGCACGCCTCGGTCATGTCGCTGGGCAACGGGCGCGTCCAGGTCCAAGCCTGCCCAGTGCGTGGGTGACTGAGACTCAAACGCGCTGCATGAAGGGCCTGCCGGTTCAGACCCAAATCCAACGACCCGCCATACAAGGTGTCCGCCACCAGGGGATGACGGCGGCTGGCGGCGTGGACACGAATCTGGTGGGTTCGGCCCGTGTGCAGTTGGCAGTGCAGCAGGGTGTGCCGATCGGCAACCGCCAAAGGCGTGAAATCGGTGCGCGCCGGCTTGCCTGCCGCGACCACCGCCATGCGGATGCGCGAGCGCGGGTCCCGCCCGATGGGCGCATCCACACTGGTCGCTTGCGACCACGCCCCGTGGCACAGCGCCAAGTACTCGCGGCGCACCGACCGCGCCGCCAAGGCCTCCACCAGCGCGTGATACGCGGCCAGCGTCTTGGCCACCACCATCAGGCCGCTGGTGTCTTTGTCCAAACGGTGCACGATGCCCGCGCGCGGCAGGGCGGCCGCCCCTGAATGGTGCGCCAGCAAGGCGTTGAGCACGGTGCCCGACCAGTTGCCGGGGGCGGGATGGACAACCCAGCCAGCGGGCTTGTTGAGCACCAGGAGATCGTCGTCTTCGTGGACCACGTCCAAAGGCAGGGCCTCGGGGTTGAACGCCATCTCCGAGGCCGGCAACCGCCACTCCACCTCGATGCGCTGCCCCAGCCGCAAGCGCTTGGCACTCTGCCGGCATGGGCGCCCATCCAGCAACACCGCCCCTTCTTCGATCAACGACTGCACATGCCCGCGCGACAGCGCCTGGGGCAACTCGCTCAACACCGCATCCAGCCGATGCGTTTGCTGATCGGGCGACACCACCAGCGTGGTCAGCGGCCATTCAATGTCTGTGTCGACCCCACCCTCGGGCCCGATGCTTGCCATCCTGCGTCTGTCTCCCCGGGCCGCAGCCAGCGTTCCGATAAACTGGGCCGGCCACGGCGCTCGTGGTGCCTCTAGCGAATTTGCTCTTCATGCCGAACCACCGCCCGATGTCCTCCGGCCCCATCCTGAGCCGCGCTGGGCTCCGAACCGCCTCGATGGCGCTGGCCCTGATCGTGACGATCGGCGTGACCGGTTGTGCTTCCGGCCCCAAAGACGATCCGAACTCTCAAGCGAGTCTGGACAAATTGTATTCAGAGGCCAAAGACGATCTCTCCGTGGGCAGCTACGAAGCGGCCATCAAGAAGCTCGAGCGCATCGAGGGCCGCGCTGCCGGAACGCTCCTGGCCCAGCAAGCGATGCTGGAGTTGGCCTGGGCTCAGTTCCGAAGCGGCGAAAAGGCGCCGGCCATCGCCACGCTAGATCGCTTCATCAAGCTGCACCCCTCCAGCCCGGGCTTCGACTACGCCCTCTACCTCAAGGGCCTGGTGAATTTCAGTGAAGACACCGGGCTGTTCGGTCGATTGGCGGGGCAAGACATCTCGGAGCGAGACCAACAGGCTTCTCGCGAGGCCCTGGCGGCGTTCCGCGACTTGGTGGCACGGTTCCCGCAGTCGCGCTATGCCGACGATGCCTTGGTGCGCATCGACTTCATCACGAACATGCTGGCGCGGCACGAGGTCCACGTCGCCCGCTACTACTACGAGCGAGGGGCCTACCTGGCCGCCATCAACCGCGCCCAAACCGCCATCAGCGAGTACCAGTACGCCCCGGCCACGGAGGAGGCCCTGTCGCTGATGGTCAAGAGCTACGGCGCACTCAAGATGCCCGAGTTGGAAGCCGACGCGCGCCGTGTGTTGCAAAAGAACTTCCCCAACAGCGCCCTGCTGGCCGGCAGCAACTCGACCAAACCCTGGTGGAAGTTGTGGTGAGCCCAACCCGACCAGGAGACTCCGCACTGCGCTTGCCCCGCGCCCGCAAGCCCGCGGCACCGCGGCTGGTGGCCGCCACCGGCACGCACCGCGGCGATCGGCTCTACCAGCAGGACCAGGTGTGCGTGATGGCGCACCCTCGCTCGGCCGGCGCCCTGCTCGCCGTGGTGGCCGATGGCATGGGCGGCAAGAGCGGTGGCCGCAAAGCGGCGGACCAGGTGGTGCTCACCGCACAGCAACTGTTCGAGCGCTTCAGCCCCCCCGAAGAATCGGGCGAGGAACTCTTGCGGCAGATTTGTAGCGAGTCGCACCTCATGATCAAGCTGACCGCCCTGTCGGCTGAGGAGGAGCCGCACAGCACGCTGGCCGCCTTCGTGATCGATGCCGAGTTGGACTGCGATTGGCTGCACACCGGGGACAGCCGCATCTACCACTTCCGTCAGGGCGAGATGGTGCGTCGCACGCTCGATCAGTCTTACGTCCAGCGCTTGATCGACCAGGGGCAACTCACCGAAACCGAGGCGCTCACCCACCCCCAGAGCAACCTGCTCACGGCCTGCCTGGGCACCGTCCAAGACCCCGAGCCCGTGGTAACGAACATCGGCAAGCTTCAGCCGGGTGACGTGGTGATGTGCTGCAGCGATGGCTTGTGGCACTACTTCACCGAGCGCGAACTGGCCACGGTCACGTCCACGCTGACACCCAGGGAAGCGGTGGAGTTGTTGATCAACAAAGCGCGGCAGCGCGCGCAAGGTGCCGGCGACAACTTGTCGATCGCGGCAGTCAAAGTCGAGCTCTAACGCCACCCCAGGAAAAAAGCCCAAGCGACGCGCGTCACTTGGGCTTTTTTGTTTGGCGGAGAGGGGGGGATTCGAACCCCCGGTACGGGGATACCGTACGCCTGATTTCGAGTCAGGTACATTCAACCACTCTGCCACCTCTCCTGAAAGCAGCGAAGCGCAGCAGTATATCAGGGCTTCAGCAGAGTCAGGCCACCCAGGTAAGGCTGCAGGGCGGCGGGCACGGCGATGCTGCCGTCGGCCTGCTGGTGGTTTTCCAGCACGGCCACCAAAGCCCGACCCACGGCCAGGCCCGAGCCATTGAGCGTGTGCACCAACTCGTTCTTGCCCTGCGCGTTCTTGAAGCGCGTTTGCATGCGGCGCGCTTGGAAGGCCTCGCAGTTAGAGCAGGAGCTGATTTCCCGGTACGTGCTCTGCGCCGGCAACCACACCTCCAAGTCGTAGGTTCTGGCGGCACCAAAGCCCATGTCGCCCGTGCACAGGGCCACCACGCGGTAGGGCAGCTCCAGCTTTTGCAAGATGGCCTCGGCGTGACCGACCATGGCCTCCAGCGCGGCGTTGCTGTGCTCGGGGTGCACGATCTGGACCATCTCCACCTTGTCGAACTGGTGCTGGCGGATCATGCCGCGGGTGTCGCGTCCGGCGCTGCCCGCCTCCGAGCGGAAGCAAGGGCTGTGGGCGGTGAGCTTGATGGGCAGCTGCGCGGCGTCGAGCACCTGCTCGCGCACACTGTTCGTCAGCGAAATCTCGCTGGTCGAGATGAGGTACTGCTCGGGGTGCTCGCTGTCCCCGCCGCGCAGCACCCAGAACATGTCGTCCTTGAATTTGGGCAGTTGCCCGGTGCCTTCGAGCACCTCGCGGTTGACGATGTAGGGCGAGTAGCACTCGGTGTATCCGTGCTCGGAAGTTTGCACGTCCAGCATGAACTGCGCCAGCGCGCGGTGCAGGCGCGCCACGGGGCCGCGCAAGAAGCTGAAGCGCGAGCCGCTGAGCTTGGCGCCGGTCTCGAAGTCGAGGCCCAAGGGCTCGCCCAAGTCGACGTGGTCCTTCGGCGCGAAGTCGAACGCGCGCGGCGTGCCCCAGCGGCGCACCTCTGCGTTGCCGGTTTCGTCAGCACCCACGGGCACGTCGGCCTGTGGCAGATTGGGCAGGTGCATGAGCAACTCGTGCATCTCGACCTGCAGGGCGTCCAAGCGCTCGGCGCTGGTCTTCAAGGCGTCACCAATGCCGCCCACTTCGGCCAGCAGGGCGGTGGCGTCTTCGCCCTTGCCTTTGGCCATGCCAATGGCCTTGGACAGGCTGTTGCGACGGGCTTGCAAGTCTTCCGTGGCCGTTTGCAACTGCTTGCGCTCGGCTTCCAGGGCTTGAAAGCGGGGCACGTCAAGGAAGGGCTGCGGGTTCTTGCGCGTCTGAAGGCGCTGAATCACGCCATCCAGATCGCGGCGCAGCAGAGTGATGTCAAGCATGGGAAACCGATCGAAATGTGAAGGTGGGTTGAACGGACGCAGCGTTTGTCACGCTCGTCACGATCGCACGGCGTTCAACTCGGCCATGGATTTGTCGCCCAGGCCCAAGGGCAGCGGGAAGCGGGTGTGCTCAACCACACCGGGCAGCTTGCGCACGCTGGTGGCGCCCAACTCGCGCAGCCGTGCAATGACGGCCTCCACCAACACCTCGGGGGCGGAAGCGCCAGCGGTCAGCCCGACGCGGGGCCGGCCTTCGAACCAGGCCGGCTCCAAGAACTCCGCACCGTCGATCATGTACGCCGGGGTGCCCAGACGCTCGGCCAACTCACGCAGGCGGTTGCTGTTGCTGCTGGTCGGGCTGCCCACGACGACGACCACATCGACCTGCGGCGCCAGCACCTTGACGGCGTCCTGTCGGTTCTGGGTGGCGTAGCAAATGTCCTGCTGCTTGGGCTCACGCACCTGCGGGAAGCGGCGCCGAACGGCATGGAGGATGTCGGCGGCGTCGTCCACGCTCAGCGTGGTTTGTGTCACCACGGCCAGCTTCTCTTGCTGACGCAACTGCACCCGCTCGACATCGGCCTCGTCTTCCACCAAATGAATGCCCTCGCTGAGCTGGCCCATGGTGCCCTCCACCTCGGGGTGCCCCTTGTGGCCGATCATGATGAACTCATACCCCTCGCGAGCCAGCTTGGCCACCTCCACATGCACCTTCGTCACCAAGGGACAGGTCGCATCGAAGATTTGAAAGCCGCGGGCATCGGCCTCCTGACGCACGGCTTGGCTCACGCCGTGGGCGCTGAATACCAAGGTGGCGCCGGGCGGCACGTCGCTGAGCTCCTCGATGAAGATCGCGCCCTTGGCCTTCAGGTCGTTCACCACGTAGGTGTTGTGCACGATCTCGTGGCGCACGTAGATGGGCGCGCCGTACTTGATCAGCGCGCGTTCGACGATTTCGATGGCGCGGTCCACCCCCGCACAAAAGCCGCGTGGCTCGGCCAAGAGGACATCGGTCAGTGGGCTGCTCATGACAAGACCCCCATGACTTGCACCTCGAAGCGCAGCGGCACGCCGGCCAAGGGGTGGTTGAAATCGAACAGCACCCAGTCCTCACCCACCTCGGCAACACGGCCCGCAAAGTGCTGGCCGCCCGCGGGGGTGGGGAAGGTGATGACATCGCCCACGGCATACACCTCGTCGGGATCGCCATGCTCGTCCAACAAGCGGCGACTGACGCGCTGCCGCAAGTCGGGGTTGGGGGTGCCAAACGAGGCGTCGGGCGGCAGCTCAAAGGCCTGATGTGCCCCCTCGCGCAAACCGATCAAGCAAGCCTCGAGGGCCGGCGACAACTCACCGCTTCCCAAGGTCAGGGTGGCGGGCTGCTGCGTGAAGGTGTCCACCAAAGCGGCGCCGTCGGGCCCGCTGAGGCGGTAATGCAAGGTGAGAAAGTCGCCCGAGGCGATGGGTCGGTCGGTCATGGGGGATAGGCGGGGGTCGCCCATAGGCACCGGCCAACAAGGCCGAAGGGCGCGATTCTAGAATTTCCGCATGCCCATGGCCGACCTCCCCCCCAGCAGCCGTCCCCGCGAAAAGCTGTTGAGCCTGGGGCCAGCGGCCCTCAGCGATGCCGAGTTGCTGGCCTTGCTGCTGCGCACCGGCACCGCCGGGCGTTCGGTGCTGCACATGGCAGACGACCTTTTGCAACGGTTTGGCGGCATCGCCGGCCTGCTGCAACAAGACGCCAAAGCCCTGGGGGCCGTGAAGGGGCTGGGGCCCGCAAAACGGGCCGAGTTGGCCGCCGTGCTGGAACTCTCTCGACGGGTGTTGATGCAAACGTTGACCGAGCGACCGGTGCTGCAAGACCCCGACGCCGTGCACCGGCTGTTGCAGCTGCGCCTGGGCGACCGGCCCCACGAGGTCTTCGCGGTGCTGTTCTTGGACGCTCAGTTGCGACTCATCGCGCTGGAGGAGTTGTTTCGCGGCACGCTGACGCAGACCGCGGTGCACCCGCGCGAGGTGGTCCAGCGTGCGCTGGCCCTTCACGCGCACGCGGTGGTGCTGGCCCACAACCACCCGAGCGGCGTGGCCGAACCCAGCGTGGACGATCGCCGACTCACCGAGCGCCTGGCGGCTGCCTTGGGGCTGGTGGACATCCGCGTGCTGGACCATGTCGTGGTGACGCGCCAACAGTTCCTCTCTTTGGCGTCCATGTGCTGGCTGTGTGCCGCTCTACCGCGTACAAGGGTCTGGCGAGCTTGGCCGTGCTTCAGCGCGAGCTGCAAGCGCGGCGAGCGGCCGAGGCCGCCGCGGTGGCGGCCGAGCGCGAACGCTTGGAACGCCTGGAGCGGGAGCGCCAGTTGTTTGCCCGGTCGGTTGGCCCCGTGACCCCCTTGCCCGACCCGGGCCTGGCGCCTGCCACGCGGCAGCGCCCCACGCCCGAGCCCAGAAGCCTGGCCCGTGATGAACAAGCGGTCCTCGTCGAAGCGTGGAGCGATGACTTCGATGTCGACTCCCTGTTGGAAACCGACAGCGAGCTGTCGTTCAAACGCCCCAGCTTGCCCCCGCAGGTGCTGAGCAAGCTGCGACGCGGGCACTGGAGCATCCAAGCCGAGCTTGACCTGCACGGCCTTCGCAGCGACGAAGCACGGCAGGCGCTGGCCGAGTTCCTCCACGCGTGTGAACGGCACGGCAAGCGTTGCGTGCGCGTGATCCACGGCAAAGGCCATGGCTCGCCGGGCAAAGAGGGGGTCTTGCGGGTCAAAGCCAGACGTTGGCTCGTCCAACGCGACGAGGTCTTGGCCTTCGTGCAAGCCACCCCCGCCCAAGGCGGCGCCGGTGCTTTGGTGGTGCTGCTGCAGGGCTGAGGTTTGCCGTGACTTCAGGCCGGCTGGCCTCGGTTGCGCATCCAATCGGCCGTGTTGGCCAAAGAGCCGACCAAGCGCGCGCGCAAGGCCGGCGGCACCTGCACCTGCTCCATGGCCGCCGCCATGCAGGCCAACCAGTCGTCGCGCTCCCGAATGCCGATCGAGAAGGGCAAATGTCGGGCCCGCAATCGTGGATGGCCGAAACGCTCGACGTAGTGGTCAGGGCCTCCGAGCCAACCGCACAAGAACCAATGCAGCTTGTCGCGCGAGCCTTCGAGCGAGGCCGGATGCAGGCCGCGCAGGTGGGCAAAGCGCGGCTCCAGTTCCATCAGGTCGTAGAAGGCATCCACCAAGGCACGCACGGCGCCCTCGCCCCCGATCGAATCGAAGGGGGTGGCCTCAGACACCCGCCACCGTGTTGGCCAAGGACTTGATGCCCTGTGCGGCATCGCTGGCCGGCGCCAACTCCAACAACAACTTCCGCTTCAGCACCGCCTGCCGCACGGCTGCGTCGTTGCGGATTTCGCCCCACAGGTCCAGCTTGAACCCACCCTGCAAGGCGCCGAACCGTGCCAACACCGCCTGCAACTGGGTGCAAACACCCCTGCCCTCACCGGGACGGTTGGCCTGGTTGAGCACCAAGCCCAGCAGCTTGCGCTGTTGCGTCGTTGCCAGCACCTTGATCGTGGCGTAGGCATCGGTGAGCGAGGTCGGCTCGGGGGTCGCCACCACAATCACGTGCTGGGCCAGGGAGACGGCGTACAGCACCACATCCGAGATGCCGGCCCCGGTGTCGATGAGCACCCAGTCAAACCGCGGCTTCACCTGGTCGATGATGGCCAACAGCTTTTCGCGAACGTCGGGCGTGAGCCGCGAGTACTCGACCATGCCCGAGCCGGCCAGCAGCACCGAGAACCCCCCCGGCGCCGGCAGGATGGCCTGCTCCAGGCTGCACTTTTCGGTGAAGACGTCGTGCAGCGTGAGTTTGGGGTGCAAGTTCAGCACCACGTCCAGGTTGGCCAAGCCCAGGTCGGCATCCAGCACCAGAACCCGATGGCCCCGAGCCGCCAAGGCGGCGGCCAAGTTGGCCGTGACGAAGGTCTTGCCCACGCCCCCTTTGCCGCTGGTGACGGCCAGTGTGCGCGCGGTCATGCGCCCTCCTGCGGAATGATGGCAAACAGCATCGATTTTTCGTCGGCGCTGACAACCGACTCGGTCTG
Organism: Inhella sp.; assembly: GCF_027532025.1. Classification (GTDB taxonomy): domain Bacteria; phylum Pseudomonadota; class Gammaproteobacteria; order Burkholderiales; family Burkholderiaceae_C; genus Inhella. The sequence continues at coordinate 83,758 of NZ_JAPZSY010000107.1, forward strand.
GGGCTCGAAGCAAGCGCGGTTGCGGCCTTCGGCTTTGGCCCGGTAGAGCTGCCGGTCCGCGCGCTCGGCCCACAACAAGGGGCTGGAGCGCACCCACTGCGGCGCAAACGCCCCCCCCAAACTCACGGTGACGCCGATTCGCTCCGTCATCGACAAGGCCACGCTGGAGCGCTCCACTTCACTGCGGATGCGTTCGGCCACCGTGGGCCCGAAGCTGGGCGGACAGTTGGGCAACACCACGCCAAACTCCTCCCCGCCGATGCGGGCCACGGTGTCCATGGGGCGGACGGCGCCCGCGACGGCCACAGCCACCGACTTGATGACCTCGTCGCCCAGGGCGTGTCCGTGTTGGTCGTTGACCGCCTTGAAATGATCGATGTCCAACACCAGCAGCAGCGCGGGCTCGCCCGCGCGCGCCACGCGGTCGATCTCCCGCTCGAGGGCCATTTCGAAGCTGCGTCGGTTGCCCAACCCGGTCAGCGGATCGCGGTTGGACAAATCGGCCAGAGCATCGACCACGCCCTGCAACCAATCCACGCTGTAGGGTTCTGCATCGGGAAGCAGCGCCCCGGCCTGCTCCAGCAACTGCAAGGCGGACTCCAACTGGAGCTGTTTGAGCACGGACAGCGGATGGGCGGTGTCGGCCATCAAGAGCGACGGATGATCGGGATCAACCCAGTCTAGCAGTGGGTATCCGCAGGCATTCGAGCAAGAACCCCGTGTCGATACTAGGGTGACAGCGCCCCCCCCACGCCCACAATCAAGCCGCCCCCCACGCCCCCGCATGACCATGCCGCCCACCGTCGATCAGGAGTTCGTGTTCGCCAAGAGCGACTTTGAGCGAGTCCGTAAGTTGATCTATGGGCATGCCGGCATCAGCCTGCACGAGGGCAAGCAGGCGATGGTCTACAGCCGCCTGTCCAGGCGCCTGCGCGAAACCGGGCACTCCAGTTTTCAAGACTACCTGGACGATTTGGAGCGGGGCACAGGGCAAGCAGGGGAGCGCGAATGGCAGGAGTTTGTGAACTGCCTGACCACCAACCTGACTTCGTTCTTCCGCGAGGAACACCACTTCCACGCCCTGGCCGATGCCCTGAAAAGCTGGGGCAGCAAACCCTTGCGCATCTGGTGCTGCGCCGCCTCCACGGGCGAGGAACCCTACTCCCTGGCCATCACCTGCCACGAGGCCCTGGGCAGTCTGAGCAACGTGCAACTGGTGTGTTCCGACATCGACACCAACGTGCTGGCCAAAGCCCGTCGAGGCGTTTATGACGCCGAGGCCCGAGGGTTGTCGCCCCAGCGATTGCGCAACTATTTCATGCGTGGCACGGGCGCCAACGCTGGTTGCATCCGTTTCAAGCCCGATTTGGCGCGCAACATCGACTTCCGCGTGGTCAACTTGATGCACACCCAGTGGCAACTGGGGGAACCCTTCCACATGGTGTTTTGCCGGAACGTGATGATTTACTTTGATGCCCCAACGCAGCGCAAGGTGTTGGAGCGCATTCACCGCGTGATGACTCCGGGCTCATTGCTGTTCGTGGGCCACTCCGAGAACTTCACCGAAGCCAAGGACTTGTTCCGACTGCGGGGCAAGACGATTTACGAAAAGGTCTGAGAGCCCACGCATGAGCAGCCTCCCCTCCTCCAGCGCCGCCAGCACCATGCTGGGTGGCGGCGCGGCGGCCACGGCCTGGGTGAACCGGCTGAAGGCCCAGCCGCGCAAAAACGGCGAGGCATCGTTCTTCTTCTACGACTCGCACTTCAAAGCAGCGGCGGTCAAAGTGCTGCCTGGCGAGTACTTCGTCGACACCGAAGACGTGTTGATCCAAACCACTTTGGGCTCTTGCATCGCCGCTTGCCTCTGGGATCGCGTGGCTTTGGTCGGTGGCTTGAACCACTTCATGCTGCCCGAGGGCAGTGGCGAGTCCGGCCGCTACGGCCTGTTCGCGATGGAATTGCTGATCAACGAAATGCTCAAGCGAGGGGCCAACAAGGGTCGCATGGAGGCCAAAGTGTTTGGCGGCGGCGCGGTCATCAGCGGCATGAGCAGCATCAACGTGGGCGAGCGCAACACGAACTTCGTGCTGGACTTTCTCAAAACCGAGCGCATTCCGGTCGTGAGCAAGGACGTGTTGGACGTTTACCCGCGCAAGGTTTGTTTCTTGCCCCGAAGCGGCAAGGCCATGGTCAAACGCCTGGCCGCCGCCAACGACGCGCTGCTGGCGCAAGACCGCACCGCCGTGCAGAAGGTGGCGCCGGTGGCCTCCAGTGGTGGTTCGATCGATTTGTTCTGAGAGACCGTGGGTATGGCGAAAACGCGTGTGGTGGTGGTGGACGACTCGGCGCTGGTGCGCTCCATCCTGACCGAAATCATCAACAAGCAGCCCGACATGGAATGCATCGGCGCCGCCAGCGACCCCCTGGTGGCACGCGAGATGATCCGCAACCTCAACCCCGATGTGATCACCCTGGACGTGGAAATGCCGCGCATGGATGGCATCGACTTCCTGTCGCGCCTCATGCGCCTGCGGCCCATGCCGGTGGTGATGGTCAGCACCTTGACCGAGCGCGGCGCCGAAGTCACGCTCAAGGCACTGGAGTTGGGCGCCGTGGACTTCGTGGCCAAGCCCAAGATCGGCGTGGCCGATGGCATCCGCCAACTGGCCGCCGACATCACCGACAAGATCCGCGTGGCCGCTCGTGCGCATGTGCGGCGCGCAGCCGCAGTGACGGCCCCACCCGGCGCGCAGGCAGCAGCGCCGGCCCCGGTGGCCAGCGTGGGGCGGCTGTCCACCGAAAAGATCATCTTCATCGGGGCAAGCACTGGTGGCACCGAGGCCACCAAGGACGTCTTGATGAACCTGCCCGCGGACTGTCCAGCGGTTTGCATCACCCAGCACATGCCCCCAGGCTTCACGACGAGTTACGCCCAGCGCCTGGATGGCCTGTGCAGGATTCGGGTCGCCGAAGCGAGGGACGGCGAACGCATCTTGCCGGGCCATGCCTACTTGGCCCCGGGCGGTAAACAGTTCAGCGTGGAACGGTCGGGGGCCAACTATGTCGCCCGCGTGGTGGATGGGGAGCCGGTGAACCGACATCGCCCTTCCGTCGAAGTCTTGTTCTTGTCCGCGGCCCGCGTGGTGGGGCCCAATGCTGTGGGCATCATGCTCACGGGCATGGGCGCCGACGGCGCGACGGCCATGCGTGCCATGCGCGACGCAGGCAGCTACAACTTGGTGCAAGACGAGGCCAGTTGCGTCGTGTTTGGCATGCCGCGAGAAGCGATCAACGCCGGCGCCGCCAACGAAGTCTTGCCCCTCAAGGACATCGCGCCGCGCTTGCTGGAGCGACTGCGGGCCAGTGGCGGTGCGCTGAACCGGGTCTGAGCCGGGTCAGCCCGGCAGAAACAAGGCCTGGGTGTCGTTCAAAAAGTCAAATCCGCGGGGCGTGGCCTTCAAGACCGCCACGTCGTCCACCAGGAGGCCACGGCGCACGCCCTCTTCCCTGGCTTTGGACAAGGCGGTCACGGGCAGGCCCGTTCGCTCGCTGAATCGGGTGACGGGCACGCCATCGGCCAGACGCAGTGCGTTCATCGCGAACTCAAAAGGCAGATCCGCCGCAGCCACGTCGTGCCCGTTGCTGACGGCCTGGCCACGGGCAGACTCCTCGAGGTAGCGGCGAGGCTCACGCCAGCGCACCTGCCGCACAACGCGCTCGGGAAAGCTCAGCTTGCTGTGGGCGCCAGCCCCCAGGCCCAGGTAATCGCCGAACTCCCAGTAGTTGCGGTTGTGCACACAGGCATGCCCCAACTGCGCATAGGCCGAGACCTCGTAGCGCCCATAGCCGGCCGCGGCCGTGCGCTGCACCAGCAGATCCAGCATGTCGCTCGCCAGGTCGGCATCCGGCACCGGCGGGGGCTCAACGGCAAAGCGCGTGTTGGGCTCCAAGGTCAAGTGGTAAAGCGACAGGTGGGGAGGCGCCAGGTCCAGCACCGCCTCCAACTCGACGCCCAGTTCCGCCACGGTCTGCTCGGGCAGGGCGTACATCAGGTCGACGTTGAAGGTCTCGAAAGCCGAGGCCGCCTCCTTCACGGCCGCCCGCGCCTGCTGCGCATCGTGCACACGCCCCAAGCGCTGCAACTGTGCATCTTGGAAGCTTTGCACGCCGATGCTCAAGCGGTTCACCCCCGCTCGGCGATAGCCATGAAAACGGTCCCGCTCGAAGGTGCCCGGGTTGGCCTCCAGCGTGATCTCACAACCAGGATCCAGCGGCACTCGGGCGCGCAAGTCGCTGATCAAGCGCTCGATCTGAGCCGGGGTGAACAGGCTGGGGGTGCCGCCGCCGATGAACACGGACACCACCGGGCGACCCCACACCAAAGGCAGGGCCGACTCGAGATCGGCGTTGAGCGCATTCAAGTACGCCGTGGCCAGCGATTCGTCCACGCCATGGGCTCGCTCGTGCGAATTGAAGTCGCAATAGGGGCACTTGCGCAGGCACCAGGGCAGGTGCACGTACAGGCTCAACGGCGGCAGCGCGTCAAACCGCAAGGCCCCCGGACGATGCCATTGCAGGGTTGCGTTGCTCAACGCCAGCCCCACTGGGCGGACAACTGCCCGAGCAACTCGCGCATGGCCTGACCCCGGTGGCTGTGCCGGTGCTTCTCCTCGGCCGAACAGTCCGCCACCGAGTGGTCGGCCTGCGCTGGACGCACGATGGGGTCGTAGCCGAAGCCACCGATCCCCTGCGGGGCCAACAAGACCTGCAGTTCCCAGCGCCCCATCGCCACCAGGGGCTCGGGGTCGTGCACCGACCGGACCGCGACCAAAGCACAAACAAACCGGGCCTGTCGCTCGGCGTGGCCGTCCATGCGCCTCAGCAGCAGCGCGTTGTTGGCACCATCGCCCTCGCCCTCTCCAGCGTCGCTCGCGAAGCGCGCCGAGCGAACGCCCGGAGCTCCGTCCAGGGCATCCACGCACAGGCCAGAGTCGTCGGCCAAGGCCGGCAAGCCTGAAGCGGCCGACGCATGGCGGGCTTTGGCCAGGGCGTTTTCCAAAAAAGTCGAGTGGGGCTCATCCGCTTCGCCGATGCCCAGCTCCCCCTGCGACACCACGTCGGCGCCCAAGGGCGCCAGAAGCTGTCGCAGTTCCTCCAGCTTTTTGGCGTTGTTGGACGACAGCACCAATCGGCGCACCGGCTTGGTCATGCCTGCAGCGCAGCCTGCTGGGCGGCCACCAACTGACCGATGCCAGCGCTGGCCAGCCCCAACAACTGCATGAGTTGGGCATGGGCAAAGGGCTCGCCTTCGGCCGTGCCCTGCACCTCCACGAAGCCGCCCTGCCCCGTCATCACGACATTCATGTCGGTGTCGCAGGCCGAATCTTCGGTGTAGGCCAAATCAAGCATCGGCACACCGCCGACGAGCCCGACCGACACGGCCGCCACCGCATCACGCAGCGGCCATGCTGTCACGAGGCCTCGCGACTGCAACCACGTGCAAGCATCGTGCGCGGCCACGTAGGCGCCCGTGATGGCGGCCGTCCGGGTGCCGCCGTCGGCTTGCAGCACATCGCAGTCCAGGCTGATGGTGCGCTCACCCAAGGCATCCAGGTTGAAGACAGCGCGCATCGAACGGCCGATCAAGCGCTGGATTTCCTGGGTGCGCCCGCTCTGCTTGCCCTTGGCGGCTTCACGGTCGCCACGGGTGTGGGTGGCTCGGGGCAACATGCCGTACTCGGCCGTCACCCAACCGCCGCCACTGCCCCGCCGATGAGGCGGCACACGCTCTTCCACCGACGCGGTGCACAGCACTTGCGTGTCGCCAAAACTCACCAGCACCGACCCCTCGGCATGTCGTGTGTACTGGCGTTGCAAACGCACCGGGCGCAACTGGTCGGCGCGGCGGCCGTCGGCTCGCAGCGCGATTTGTTCTTCACTCATGTCAACCCTTTCGTTGAGCGCGTCGGATCGTCTCGTTGATCTCTTCAACCGCGCGTTCGATTTCAGCCTCGTCCAGCGCCTCCCGGCGCTCCTCCTGCTGCTCCAACATCTGCTGCTGAATCGTGGTGGCGAAGGCGCTCTCGTGCAAGGTGCGGGTGGACAAATGCTCTTGGGTTTCCACCGGGTCGTCTTCGCCTTCCCACTCCAAGGCCAGCACCGTCACGTTGTCGGACTTGGCGCCTCCGGCCCGCAAAGCTGCCTCGACAAGGTCGGGCACGGTGTCGGGCAAAGGCCGCCCGGTGAGCTGCTGGGTGATGACCTCATCGGACAACACGCCCCAAAGGCCGTCGGAGCAGAGCAGGATGCGGTCACGGATTTGCAACTCGATCGGGCCCTGAGTGTCGATCATGGGTCGCCCAGGGCTGCCCAAACAGGTGAACAGCACGTTGCGATTC
>NZ_JAPZSY010000114.1 GCF_027532025.1 Inhella sp.
GCCTGCTGCGAAGCCGGCCGCCAAGCCTGCTGCGAAGCCGGCCGCCAAGCCTGCTGCGAAGCCGGCCGCCAAGCCTGCTGCGAAGCCGGCCGCCAAGCCTGCTGCGAAGCCGGCCGCCAAGCCTGCTGCGAAGCCGGCCGCCAAGCCAGAAGCGAAGAAGGCGACCGCCACCAAGCAGCCGCCTGCTAAACCTGCGCCTGCTGCCAAGACCACGCTGAGCCCGCAAGCGGCTTGGCCCTTCCCCACGGGCAACAAGCCCTGAGGCAGGTCGACACGGCCGGGGCTTGGGTCCCGACTGTGCCGCGGTCTTCACGCCCGCCTCGTGCGGGCGTTTTTTCGTCTCGACCCCAACCCATCGGGCCGCCCACTGCGACCCTTTTCGAGTCTCAGGGGTGGAACAGACCGACTTCGTAGCCGCTCGGCGCCGAAGCGCCCCCTCGGGCCCCTGCGGCGTCCTTCAGGCGGAAGGTGGTTTGAAGGGCCAACTGCCCCCCGCCGTCCAAACGGTCGCGTTCACTGCCCAGGTCTTGGGGTGACAGGGCCTTGCGCAGCACGACTTGACCTTGGCCATCCATCAGGCGCAAGTCCACCCAAGGGACGGCCAAGCGAGTGCCGCTGCGGTTGTGGAGGGTGAGTTTGAGCTGGAACGCACCGCCCTGTGGGGTGGGTTGGAGGCTGCTCGCTCCCACGCTCCAGCCGTCCAGCCGCGCCCAGGGCGAGGCCTCGCAGCGGGGGCACAGCCGGCTGGCCCAGGCGTCCAAACCCGGCCACTGCGCCCGCAGCGCCGCGCGCTCGGTCCAAGCCCATTGAAGGGGCAAGGCCATGGTCAGCAAGGTGGCACTCAGGACCATGACGAGCCGCCAGCCGCGCCGAGGCGGGGAGACAGAGGCTGGCGCCCAGGCCGAGAACGTTCTTTCGAACCCAGAAGCGCCGGGCGTTGCGGGCGACTCCGGGCCCAGCAACGTCCGCATGCGCTGATTGAGTGCGTCGGGATCGACCGCCGGATCCATGGCTTCCCAGACCGGCTCGGCGGGGGCCGATGCCCCGCGCTCGCCCTCGCGAGGGGGTTCGTCCCAGGTCGGATCTGAACGCCCGTCGCCGTCTCTCAGGGCGGGAGACTCCGCCAGGGTGCTCGGGAAGTCGGCGTCGTCCCGTTCTACAGACGGGCGGGCCGGGGCGGCCGCGGAGGGCGGACGAGATGGAGCGCGGGCGGACGCGGGCCTGGGCGGTGGCGCTGCAACCCGTTGAGCTGGGGGAGCGGGCGAGGCCTGGGGCGCGACCGAAGCGGCCGGTTCGCCAAACGCCACCGATGCCCCTGTTTCCAGGTCAAACAAACTGACGCGGGCGTCGAACACCGCGTCACAGCGGCCGCAACGAACGAGCCCCTCGCTGGCGGTGAGTTGCGCCCGTTGAACGCGGAAACTGGTGCCGCAGTCGGGGCAGCGAGTGGCCAGCGCGCCCATGGCTCAGTCGCACCGCCCGCTGAGCAGGACCCAGCCTTCCTGTTGATCGGCCACGCTCAGCGACAACCAAGGCGCGTACACCGCGGCGAGTTCTTCGGCTTGGCGCTCCAGCAAGCCGGCCAGCAGCAGCCGCCCTCCTGGCGCCACATGCTGGCACAGCAGGGGGGCCAGCAGCTTGAGCGGCGTGGCCAAGATGTTGGCCACGACCAGGCCGTACTGGCCCTGGGCAAGGTCGGGCAGGCCCACTTGCAGCACCACGCCATTGGCCGTGGCGTTCTGGGTGGTGGCCGTCACCGCGGCCGGGTCGATGTCGACCGCGTCGATCGAGGGGGCGCCGAGCAAGCCAGCCGCGATGGCCAGGATGCCGGAACCGCAGCCGTAGTCCAGCACGCGCGGCACGCTAGCCCATGCCGCCGGGCCCTGCTGGGCCAGCCAGCGCAGGCACATGCGCGTGGTGGGATGGGTGCCCGTCCCAAACGCCAAGCCCGGGTCCAGCCTCATCACCGTGCGGGCTTGCGGCGGTGTCTCGTGCCAACTCGGGACGATCCAGAAACGGTCGGTGATGGGCACCGGGGCGAACTGGGACTGGGTGATCCGCACCCAATCTTGTTCGTCCACCGTGACCAGCCCTTGCACGTGCAGGTCTTGGGCAAAGTGCTGCGCCATCAGCAGCGTGGCCGCCTCTTGGGCGGCAGAAGGGTCGGGGAACAAGGCCTTCAAGACCGAACGCTCCCAGCCCGTCCGGGGTGCTGGCATGCCGGGCTCGCCAAACAGGGCGTGTTCGTCGGGGCTGTCGGCATCGGCGTCTTCCACCGTGACCGACAAGGCCTCCAATTCCATCAGCGCGTCGCTGACGAGTTCCACCCGCTCTTGCGGACAGATGAGGCCAAGCTCGACGAGAGCGGTGCTCAACGCTTGTGCTGGGCCATCCAGCCCTCGAGGTAGTGGATGCTCGTGCCGCCCTCAACGAACTTGGCGTCGACCATCAGTTCGCGATGCAGCGGGATGTTGGTCTGGATGCCTTCCACCACCGTCTCGCTCAGGGCGGTGCGCATGCGCGCCAGCGCCTGCTCGCGTGTGTCGCCGTGGACGATGATCTTGCCGATCATGCTGTCGTAGTTCGGGGGCACGAAGTAGTTGGTGTACGCGTGCGAGTCCACCCGCACGCCGGGACCACCGGGGGCGTGCCACATGGTGATGCGGCCGGGGCTGGGTGTGAACTTGACGGGGTCTTCGGCGTTGATGCGGCACTCGATGGCATGGCCGCGCAATTCGACCTGCCGCTGGCTGAACGGCAGCTTATCGCCGAAAGCGATGCGGATTTGCTGCTGGACGATGTCGATGCCGGTGACCCATTCGGTCACTGGGTGCTCCACCTGCACCCGTGTGTTCATCTCGATGAAGTAGAACTCGCCGTTTTCGTACAAGAACTCGAACGTGCCCGCACCGCGGTAGCCGATCTTCTTGCAGGCGGCGGCACAGCGTTCGCCCACTTTTTCAATCAAGCGCCGGGGAATGCCGGGGGCCGGCGCTTCTTCGATGATTTTTTGGTGACGGCGCTGCATGGAGCAGTCGCGCTCACCCAGCCACAGGGCGTTCTTGTGTTGGTCGGCCAGCACCTGGATTTCGATGTGCCTCGGGTTCTCGAGGAACTTTTCCATGTACACGGCCGGGTTGCCGAAGGCCGCGCCTGCCTCGGCCTTGGTGGTTTGCACGGCGTGCAGCAAGGCCGCTTCGGTGTGCACCACCCGCATGCCGCGGCCGCCACCCCCCCCTGCGGCCTTGATGATGACCGGGTAACCCACTTGGCGGGCGATGCGGACGATTTCCTTCGGGTCTTCCGGCAGGGCGCCTTCGGAGCCCGGCACACAAGGCACGCCAGCCTTGATCATGGCCTGCTTGGCCGAGACCTTGTCGCCCATGATACGGATGGCCTCGGGCGTGGGCCCAATGAAGACAAAGCCGCTGGATTCGACGCGCTCGGCAAAGTCGGCGTTCTCGCTCAGGAAGCCGTACCCGGGGTGGATGGCCTCGGCGTCGGTCACCTCCGCCGTGGCGATGATGGCCGGCATGCTGAGATAGCTTTGGGCCGAGGGCGCCGGGCCGATGCACACGGCCTCGTCCGCCAGCTTGACGTACTTGGCGTCGCGGTCGGCCTCGGAATACACCACGACCGAGCGGATGCCCATTTCGCGGCAGGCGCGCTGGATTCGGAGGGCGATCTCGCCCCGGTTGGCAATGAGGATCTTCTTAAACATGGTGGGCCCGGGGCTCGATCGCCCCCTGCGCTGCGCACAGGGCGCGATGTGCCGTGCCTTGGGCACGTCCGCGCTGCGCGCGACCGCCCCGGTTGGCAATGAGGATGTTCTTAAACATGGTGGGCCCGGGGCTCGATCGCCCCCTGCGCTGCGCACAGGGCGCGATGTGCCGTGCGGCCGGCACGTGCGTCCCAATGGACCATCAGGATCTGCTTGAACACCGAGCGAACCTCACTCAATGATGAACAGGGGCTGGCCGAATTCGACCGCCTGGCCGTTCTCGCACAGGATCTTGGTGATGGTGCCGGTGGCGTCGGCTTCGATCTCGTTCATGATCTTCATGGCTTCGATGATGCACAGCGGCTCGCCGGACTTGACCGCCTGGCCGACCTCCACAAAGGCTTTGGCGTTGGGGCCGGAGGCGCGGTAGAAGGTGCCGACCATCGGTGACTTGACGGTGTGTCCGCTGGGCGGGGCTTCCGCGGCGGGGGCGGTGGCTGGGGCAGCGACCGGAGCGGCCACCGTGACGGCGGCGGGGGCCATAGGGGCCGGCGCGGCGGCCATCACGTGGGTCACGGCCGGCGCCGGGGCGGCCTTGACGATGCGGACCTTCCCTTCGGCCTCGGTGATTTCCAGCTCCGAGACGTTGCTCTCGGAGACGAGGTCGATCAGGGTTTTGAGTTTGCGCAGGTCCATCAAGGGGCTCCGTTCTTGTGGGGTTCTGTGGGGGGCAGCTGCGTCAAGGCGTGCTGCAGGGCCAGGCGGTAGCCCAGGGGCCCGAGTCCACAGATGACGCCGACGGCCAAGTCGGACAGGTAACTGTGGTGGCGGAACGCTTCGCGGCGGTGCACATTGCTGAGGTGCACCTCCACGAACGGGATGGCCACCGCGGCCAAGGCGTCGCGCAGCGCCACGCTGGTGTGCGTGAAGGCTGCTGGGTTGATGACGATGTAGCGGGTGCCGTCCAGCCGGGCCGCGTGGATGCGGTCGAGCAGGGCGCCCTCGTGGTTGCTTTGGAAGTGCTCGAGCGCCACCCCCGCAGCCGCCGCTTGGGCCACCAATTCGGCGTTGATCTCGGCCAGCGTCGTCCGGCCATAGACCTCGGGCTCGCGGGTGCCGAGCAGGTTCAGATTGGGGCCGTGGAGGACGAGAATGCTCATCTAGAGCCGCTTGCCTAGAAACAGGAAGGGGCGAACTTTAAGCGTTTTCGTTACAGATCGGCACTGTTTTTCGCCAGATGGCAAAAGGGAAAGGCTTTAGCTCAGGGAAAGCACCAGGGCATCGAGCTCTGCCCGGTGGGTTTGACCACGCCGGCGCCACCGCACCCGCCCTTGCGGATCGAAAGCCAAGGTGAAAGGCAAGGCACCCGTGGTGTTACCGAATTTTCGCGTCCATTGCGCGCCGTTCAGGCCCGCCAGGCCACTCGGAAAGGCCAGGGGCGGCGATTGGCGCGCCAGGAATTGGCGCACCGGCGTGGGGGCGTCCACGGCCAGACCGACCACTTGCCAGCCGGCTTGGCCGCGTGCGGCTTGAGCCTGGGCGAAGCCGGACAAGTCGGGCACCTCTTTCAGGCAGGGCGCGCACCACGTGGCCCAAAAGTTCACCAGCAGCCAGCGACCTCGGTGGTCCGCCAGGCTCAGTTCGCCGCCCTCGGGGCGGGTGAAGCGACTGTCCCACCACCCATCGGGGGCGGTTTCGGGGGGGGCTGGGGCGGGGGCGGGCGGCGCGGCCACGCCGGCCAGGGGCCAGCCCAGCGTCGCCAACAGCAGGGGGCGGCGGTTCATGAGGGGGTGGACTCCAAGAGGGCGCGCAGGGCGGCGCAGTCGCCGCGCTCGCTGCGACCGCGGGCATCGGGCAGCAGACTGCCCCGCCGCGCCCGGGTGTCGTGCACCGTGAGGTGCAAGCCCACCTGCTGATGCAGGGCGGGGCAAGGCACGAGCAGGGCCAGGGTGGTCAGGGGGTGGCCGCGTTCGTCGCGGTCTTGCACGCCGGGTTCGGGGCTCAGGCCGGCATTGATCAGCGCAATTTCTGGCGCCTTGGGGTCGTCGCTGTAGAGCAGGAGGTGCAGGTCGGACAGGTGGTTGGCCGTGCCTCGCCACGCAGCGCCGGTGAGCTGGGGCTCGAAGTCGGCCAAACGGTCCATCCAGCGCAGCGCGGTTTCGCGTAGGGCACGCAACTCGCCGGGTTGGGTGTCTGCCTGGAACAGCGCGAGGTGTTCGAACAGCGCGTCCTCCACGGCCACGTGGCTGGGCAGGGCGGTGCGCGGCGGCAGTCCCAAGTCCTTCAAGGCCCGTTGCTTGGCCGACCCCCAGGGCATGCCCTCTTCGGCGATCAGCCGCGCCGCAGCCTGGGCAATTTCGGTGTCGAGTTCGGTCATGGGCCGGGGATGGGGGTGGCTTGGTGGAATCGGAGGCGCCAGCCGTGGGCGGCATCGAGCTGCCAAAGCGAGCTGCGCCAAGTGCTGGGCCGATCCCGGGCTTGGCTCTTCCAGGTGAGCAAGGCCAGCGAATCGCTCAGGGCCTGCAGTTGGACGTCCCCTCGGTGACTTGGCCCGTCGCTGGGCGACAAGGTCTGCAAGACATCGCCCCGCGTCCAGCGTTTGCCGGACTGACCGAACTCCAAGAAGTCAGGGTGGAGCAGGGCGTTGAAGTCGCCGGCCAGCAGCCGGTCCTCCAGGGCGAGCAGGGTGTTCAGCAGCGGGGTCATGGCACCTGCACGGCGCCCATGCGGGCTTGGATGGTGGCGCTGCGTCCCGCCAGGTAGGGGGAGTTGGGCTGGCGCTCGAAGCGTTTGGGTGCGGGCAGCATGACGGCCAGGCGGGCGGCCTGGGCCGCGCTCAGTTGCCGGGCCGGCACGCGAAAGTAGTGGCGCGCGGCGGCTTCGGCGCCGAACACGCCTTCGCCCCACTCGACGTGGTTCACATAAAGCTCCAACAGGCGGCGTTTGCTCAGCAGGCCTTCCAGCGCCAGGGTCAGCAGGGCTTCCTGGGCCTTGCGCAGGAAGGTGCGTTCGCCGCTCAAAAACAGGTTCTTGGCCAGTTGCTGGGTGAGGGTGGAGCCTCCGACGACCTTGGGTGGGCGCCGGCTGCCGCGTTGCTGGACGCGCTGCTCGGCCTTTTGGTTCTTGTCCCAAGCGCCTTGCACGGCCTCCCACTCGATGCCGCCGTGCTCGGCAAAGCCCGCGTCTTCGCTGGCGATGATGGCCCGCGGCAGGTGCGGCGAGACGGCACTCAGGGGAACCCAGTCTTGCGACCACGCCAAGCGCCCTTGTTGGCCCAGGATGCGTCGGGCCTCGCTGCGTTGGAAGGTGGTGGACGCCGGGTCGACCCCGATCATCAGCGCGACGCGCGCCACGAAATAAAGCTGCAGGCTGATGGCGGCCAAGGCCAACAGGGCCAAGAGGCGCAGCAGGCGGCTCATGCGGTGTTGGCCTCGGCGCGCAGCGCCTCCAGCACGGGCGTGGGGTCGGGTCGCTGGCCGGTCCACAGCGCGAAAGCCTCGGCCGCTTGCTGCACCAGCATGCCCAGCCCGTCTCGAGTCTGGGCCCCTTGGGCGCGGGCCCAGCTCAGGAACGGCTCTGCGGCCGGGCCGTAGACGAGGTCCAGCGCCCAGCCCCCGGGTTTGACGAGTCCCGATGGCAGCGCCAGGGCTTGCCCACCGAGGCCCGCGCTGGTGCCGTTGATGACGCCGTCGTACACGGCGCCGCCGTCCAGTTGACCCAGGGTTTTGAGGTTGACACCGTGCCGGCGAGCCAGCGGCAGGTGCCGCTCGACGAGGGCGCTGGCCTTGTCCGGGCTGCGGTTGTGGATGCGGATTTCGGCGGCCCCGGCTTCGATCAACGGGGCCAACGCCCCCGCACAAGCGCCACCGGCGCCCAGCAGCAGCACCCGCTTGCCGGACAACGCGAAGCGCGCGGCGACGAGGTCGTAGACGAGGCCGATGCCGTCGGTGTTGTCGGCCCACAGGGTGTCGCCCTCGAAGCCCAGGGTGTTGGCCGCGCCCGCCAGCTGGGCGCGCGGGCTGGCTTGGGTGGCCAAGGTCAGTGCCTCGGGCTTGAAGGGCAGGGTGACGTTGCAGCCGCGCCAGCCGCGGGTGCGGAGCTCCGCCACGGTGGCGGCGAAGCCATCCAGCGGCGCCAAGACGGCCTGGTAGTCCACCGACAGCCCCAGTTGCTGCGCGAAGGCCGTGTGGATGCGCGGCGAGCGGCTGTGGGCGATGGGGTGGCCGATGACGGCGAGGCGGATCGGGGCGTCGGGGTTCACGGGGCGGCCTCTTTCAGTTGGGCGTGCAAGCCAGTGTCGCGGTCGAAGGTGAAGCGCGCGCTGATGACCAGCACCTCGGCTTCGGCGCGCATGGCCGGGCTGAAGGGGCCGAAGGGTGCGCTGGCCCGCACGATGGCCACGGCGCGCCGGTCCAACAGCGAACTGTCGCTGGGCACCACCACCTCGGTGCCCCGCACGCGGCCCTCGGCGTCGACGCTGATGTTCATGGTCAGCGTGCCGTACAGCTTGCGCCCACTCTGGGTGGGAAAGTCGCGGGTGCCGCGGGCCTCGATGCGGCGACGCACGCGGTCGTAGTACTGGGCGTAGGCCACTTCCTGCGTGGCCGGGCTGACGTAGCGCTGGCGTGGTCCGGCGCTGTTCTCGTTGACGCGACGCTCGATCTGCGCCAGCAGGGCCAGCAGCAGGCGGCGGCGCTCGGCTTGGTCGCGGCCTTCGGCCGTGGCCGCCTCGGCCTCGGGGTTGGGTTCCGGCAACTTGGCCAAGTCCCGTCGCACCTGGGCCAGCAGTGCTTGTTGTTGTTGCTGCAGGGCTTGCACGGCGCGTTGTTGCAGGTCGGGGGCATCGCCCAGCTCCTGGGCCACCGACGGCGGCAGGGGGCTGAAGCTGCGCTCGTCGGGCCGGCCGTCGCCGCCGCCGTCCAACTGGGCCTGCGCCAAGGCCTTGGCTTGGGTGGGCGCGCGTGGCCCCTGCGCATTGACCAGCACGACCTCGAGCCGCTCTTCCACCCAACGCCGCGTGGCGCTTCCCGGCGTGGCGAGTTGGACGAACAGCAGCAGGGCGTGCAGACCGAGGGACAACGTGAGCGCCCACTGCAGCGGGGAGTTGGGCCTGCGCCAGCGGCGGCGTGCGGGCGCGCCGGGCGAGGCCGAAGCGGGCGTTTCTTCCGCGATTTCCGTGGGCGCGAAATCACTGGGCCGCGACAGCAGCTCGGTGGGCGACCACGCGGTGTTCATCCAGCCGCACCCCCGCTGTCGGCGGCTTGGGCGTCGGTCAGATCTACCGCCACGGTGATGGGGGTGGCGGCTTGTGCGGCCTCGTCGTCGTCCTCGGCGTCGTCGGATGGCGCGGCAGGGGCCGCCAGGCGTTCCAGCAGGCGCGCATGCAGGTCGAGGGTGAGCAGGTCGACGCCGGTGATCTGCACGCGCACGGCCTCGCCCCGCGCCAGGGCTTCGACGCCGAGGGTCTTGAAGACCAGGGGCAGGGTGTCGGCGCGCACCAGGCCCAGGTCGTTGCGCATGACGCTGGCGGTGAGGGTGCTGGTGCCGGTTTGCTGCAGGTGGCGCAGGCACCAGTAGCGTTCGATCTGCTGCTGGAAGCCGTTGTAGGCGGTGTAAGCGGCGTCAAAGCTGCTGAGGATGGCGAACAGCTCGGCGTCCTTGGGCTTGAACGGTGCCACCAGCGCGGCCGTGCGGCCGTGGCGGATGGCGGCAATGAGTTGCCACTGGTTGACGAGGTCGACATAGCGGCGCAGCGGCGAGGTGCTCCAGGCGTAGGCGGCCACGCCCATGCCGGCATGGGGCAGGGGCTTGACGCCCATGCGCACCTTGATGCCCGGTGCGAGGCTGGCTTGGCTGCGGTACAGGGCCGGCACGCCCAACTCGCCCAGCCACAGGCCCCAAGTGCTGTTGGCCAGGATCATGGCCTCGGCCACGATCAGGTCGAGCGCGGTGCCACGCGCGCGCACGCCGATGTGCACGGTCTCGTCGCCCGTGGGCGGGGCATCGCGCTCGCCGTCCAGCTTGAAGCTGTAATCAGGGCGGTTGAAGGTCTCGGGCTTGCCGCGCACGGCCTCGCGACCGGCCTTGAGGTGGCGCGCCAGGCGATGCGCGAAGGCGAGCTCGGTGGCAAACGGGTAGTCGGCGGGCGCCTCTCCCGTGAGGCTGGCTTCGGTCACGATGCCGTCGAGCTGGTCGTGCCGCAGGTTGGCCACGATGGGCACCTGCTCGATGCGGCTTTCGGTGGCCTTCACCTCCAGCGTGGCTTCGTCCAACGTGACGTACAGGCTCAGCGCCGGGCAGTCGCGGCCTTCCACCAGGGTGTAGGCCTGCACCACGCTGTCGGGCAGCATGGTGATCTTCCAGCCCGGCATGTAGACCGTAGACAGGCGGGTGCGGGCCACCTGGTCCAAGGCGGAGCCGGGCGCGATGGCCAGGCCCGGCGCGGCGATGTGCACGCCGAAGGTGACCGTGCCGCTGCCCAGGCCTTGCACCGACAGCGCGTCGTCGATTTCGGTGGTGCTGCTGTCGTCGATGGAGAACGCGGCCACGTTGGCGCGGGGCAGGGCGTCGATGGCGGGCGCTTCCAAGGGCTGGAAGCCCGTGCCTTTCGGGAAGTGCTCGAACAGGAAGCGCTGCCAGTGAAAGCTGTAGGGGCTGGTGATGGCGCCGGCCGTCTGCAGCAGGTCCAGCGGCGCACGTTTGCTTTGCAAGGCGGCTTGCACCAAGGCCTTGTACTCGGGCCCATTTTTGTCGGGCTTGAACAGCAGCTTGTAAATGTGCGCCTGCAGCGCCTCGGGGCAGCGGCCGGCCACCAGCTCGGCGGTCCACTGCTCGATCTGCAAGTTCTGCAGGCGGCGCTTTTCAAGTCCGGCCAGCGCGGCCTGCACCTGCTCTTGGGGGGCCTTCTTGAATTGGCCGCCTTTGCCCGCGCGGCGGAAGTAGTGCGGGGCACCCGTCAGGGCCAGCCAGCAGGCCAACTCGTGATCCAGCCCGGCGCTGGCGCTGAAGTAGTCGCGCGCCAGATCGGCGTGGCCGAAGTCGCCCTCCGGGGCGAACTCCCAGGCCAGGTCGAGGTCGAAACCCTGGGCCAGGGTCTGGGCCGCCTGGATCAAGGCGGCGGGCCCGGGTTTGTCAAACTTGGCCAGAAGTTGCGCCTGCTTGATCTTGACCCGCTTGCCCGAGTCGAGTTCGATCTGCAGCGTCGCGTCTGCTTCGGAAAGGATGCGGCCGCCTTGGAGCTTGCCGCTGTCGTCGTACAACCCATGCATCCGGCGGATTGTGGCCGACCGGGCTGGCCCACCCGGTCCAGTGGCCACTTCCTACACTGGTCGACCCTGTCGCTTGAATATCGCGCCCCAAGCGTGCCCCATGTTGGCCTGGAGCGCGCCGCTGATCACCGCCCAGCCGATGACGCACACCGCTTACCAGACGCTCGACCTTCGCCACAGCCCGCGGGCCCAGGCTTACGCGTTTTACCGCCAGGCGGAGCGTCCGCGCTGGGGCCTGACGTTTGCGGTCGATCTCGGCCCCTTGTTGGCTTGCCTGCCGGCGTGGCGAGCGGATTTGCCGGGGCTGACGCCCTTCGTGGCTTACCACCACGCCATCTTGCGCGCGGCCAACGCGGTGCCGGCGCTGCGTCAGCGCCTTACGCCAGACGGTGTGGTTCAGTGGCATTCGGTGGATGCCACCCCCACCGTGCTGCGCGACGACGAGAGCTATGCGGTGGCTCGCTTGGTGTACGCCGAGCGCTTGGACGATTTCGTGGCGCCGGCGATGGCCGCCGTGGCTCGGGCTCGGCAGCCTGACGCCCCATGGGGCGTTCGTACCGAGCAAAGCGGCGAGCTGCACATGACCACCCTGCCGGGCGTGACCTTCACGCACTTCACCCATGCCCGACGTGGCGGCTTCGACGATGCCACGCCCAGCGTGGCGCTGGGCCGCTTTGAGCGCGATGGGCAGCGCGTGTGCATGCCCGTCAACCTCGAGGTGCATCACGCCCTGGTGGATGGGCTGCACGTCGGCCGCTTCGTGGAGGCGTTGCAGGCGCTGCTGGCCGAGCCCCAAGGGCTGCGTTGAACCGTTAGCGCCGCAGCCGGAACCGCTGCACCACGCCGGCCAACTCGGCAGCCTGGAGTTTGAGGCTGTCGGCGGCGGCGGCCGCTTGCTCCACCAGCGCGGCGTTTTGCTGGGTCAGGCGGTCAAGCTCCTGCACGGCCTGCCCCACCTCGGCGATGTCATGGCTCTGCACCGAGGCGCGCTGGTCGATGTCGGCGATGAGTTGCGCCACCTGCTGAACCTGGGTCACGATGTCGGCCATGGTGCTGCCGGCCTCGCCCACCTGGGTGCTTCCGGTGCTCACCTTCTCCATGCTGTCGGCGATCAACCGCTTGATTTCCCGCGCCGCCTCGGCGCTGCGTCCCGCCAGCATGCGCACCTCGCTGGCCACGACCGCGAAGCCGCGGCCGGCTTCACCGGCACGCGCCGCTTCGACGGCGGCGTTCAGGGCCAGGATGTTGGTTTGGAAGGCGATGCCGTCGATGACGCCGATGATGTCGCCGATGCGTCGTGAGGCGGTCTGGATGTCGCTCATGGTGGCCACCACCCGGCCCACGGCTTCGCCCCCTTGGCTGGCCACGCTGCGAGCAGCGTCGGCCAATCCGCTGGCGCTGCGGGCCGTGTCGGCGGTTTGGCGCACGCCCTCGGTCAAGGTGGCCATGCTCGATGCCGTGCGCTGCAACTCCGCCGCGGTGGCCTCGGTGCGCTGGCTCAGGTCGGTGTTGCCCAGTGCGATTTCGGTGCTGCCGGTGGCAATCGAGTCGCTGCTGCGGTTCACCGTGCTCACCAAGTTTTCCAGCTGCGCCTGCATGGTGGCCAAGGCCTCCAGCAGTTGCGCGGTCTCGCCCCGGCCGACCACGTCGATGCTCTGGCTCAAGTCGCCCGCGGCCACGCGCTCGGCCACACGGACGGCCTCGTGGATGGGCTGCGCCACTTGCCGGCTGGTGCGGCTGCCAAGCCCAAAGAGCCCCACCGCTGCGATCAACGCCCCGATGCCGATGCCCCATCGGGCTTGTGCCGCCGTGGCTTGGCTCTGCTGGTGCACGGCTTCGGCCTGGGTTTCGATCAAACCGCTCAGGGCCTCCATTTCGCTTTCCAAGGCTTTGAAGGCCCCCTCGAACGCTGGCATGCGGGCCTGGGCGGCACTGGCGTCGGTGAAGGCCAGCGAAACCACCTGCTGCGCCTCCGCGATGTAGGCCTCCAAGGCCGGCCGAACCTTGCGAACCGCCGCCCGTGTCGTGTCGTCCAGGGGCAGCGAGGCCAACTCGTCGATGGCCTTCTGAAAGGTCGCCCGATGTTCGGTCAGGTCGGCTTCCACGCCTTGGCGAGCGTCGGCGCGCCCTTGGGTGCCGGCCAGCAGCGCCGCAAGGACGTCACTGCGCAGGGCGTCGTGCATCATGTCCGCGCTCATCTGGTCGCGCAGCGCCGAGCTGCTGTGGCTGATGGACTGGCTGTTGTCCACCAGGCGTTCGCTGCTCCAAAGCCCAATGACGCCCACCAGCGCCACGAAGGCGATGCCCACCCCATTCACCCCCAGCAACTGGCGGCGGATCGATCCATTGAACATCGCTTCTCCGAAGAAATGGCCGCGTCGGATGTCGACGCGGTGAGGCGCAGCTTAGCGGGGCTGCACCAACTCAAAGAGACAGCCCGCCCGACACCTCCAGCACGGTGCCGGTGATGTAGGCCGCGTCGGCACTGGCCAAAAAGGCATAGGCCGACGCAATGTCCTCGGGCTGACCCAGGCGCTGCAGGGGCACCAACGCCGTCATCTTGTCCGTCACCTTGCTGGGCACAGCCGCGGTCATGGGCGTGGCGATGAAGCCTGGCGCCACCGCGTTCACACGCACCCCTTTGGGGCCCAATTCGCGCGCCCAGGTCTTGGTCATGCCGATGACGCCGGCCTTGGCAGCGGCGTAGTTGGTCTGCCCGTAATTGCCGTGCAAGCCCACCACCGAGCTCGTGTTGACGATGCAGCCTTGGCTGGCGATCAAGGCCGGCAGGCAGGCCTGGGCGCCATGGAAGACGCCGCGCAGGTTCACGTCGATGACTTGGTCGAACTGCTCGGCGCTCATCTGGTCGAGGCGGGCATCGCGGGTGATGCCGGCGTTGTTGATCAGCACGTCCAGCCGCCCCCAGCGCGCCAGGGTGGCCGCCACCGCGGCGTCCCAGGTGCCGCGCTCGGCCACGTTGCCGGCGTGGCTCAGCACCTCGGCACCCAGGGCCTCGCATTGCCCGGCCACGGCCAGCAAGGGTTCGGGTTTCAGGTCGAGCAAGGCCAGGCGTGCGCCTTCGCGGGCGAAGCGCAGGGCGGTGGCTGCGCCAATGCCTTGGGCGGCGCCGGACAGCAGCACCACGGTTTGGGGGAATCGAAGGCTCATCGTGGATCTCAGGAAGTCGACAACAAGTGACGGGTGAATTCGGGTTGCCAGCGGGCAAAGTCGCTGAGCGCATGGTCGCTGCCGCCCAGCAGCAGCACGCGCCCCAGGCCGTAGCGCGCGAGCATGTCGCGCCAGTCCAGCACCTCGTCGCCCTTGGCGATCAAGGCCATCCAGCGTGGGGCATCGCTGAGGCGCCCTGCGTGAAGGCGCTGCAGTTCGGTCACGTACTCGGGGCGAAAGAAGAAGGACGATTCCGGGGCATGCCACTGGCGGTTTTCGCCGATGTAGGCGGCCAAGTCGCGGGCCGGGCTCACGGCTGGGTTCAACAGGCCCACGCGCCAGTTGGGGCGTTGTTGTCCCACCCAGGCGGCGTAAAAGCCGCCGAGCGAGCTGCCCACCACGGCGCAGCCGGTGTCGGGCCAGTCGCCCACGAGGGCCATCACCTCGGCCATGGCTTGCGCCGGTGACGGGGGCAGGGCGGGGCAACTCCAGTGCAGGTTTTGGGTTTGCGCCCAGGCCCGCATTCGCTGGGCCTTGGCCGATTGCGGGCTGGAGCGAAAACCATGGAGGTAGAGCAGGTGGGTCAGGGTTGACACGATCAGGATTCACCCCAGGGGGCGCGACATGACGAAAGCCAGTGTAGGCAGGCCTCGTTAGGCTCCGCGCCTTTCGGCGACACGGTCTCACCCCAAGCGGGCGCCGTGCCATGTCTTTCACGGCCGGCTCCGGTCGCGCCCCCCCGAGGTGATCCCATGCAATTCTTCAAGCCCGTCCTCAGTGCTTTGACCCTGGCGGTGTTGAGCCTGCCGGCTTGGTCGCAAGACGCCCCCAAGCCGGCCAATGGTCAGCCTGCTGCCGCTGGCGCAGGCGCTGCGCCAGCCGCCCGTCCGCCGGCCGATCCCACGGCGCTGAAGCCCTTCGCCGAAATCAGCAAAGATTTCAAGGAAGAGAAGGGCCTGTTCTCGATCTGGCGCAAGGACGAGAAGGTGCTGCTGGAAGTGCCCCGCGCGATGCTGAACAAGCCCTTCATGTTCACCGTCAACATCGCCAACGCCATTGGTGAGCGTGGGGCGTACGCCAGCCAGATGGGCCCGGATGCCATGGTGGAGTTCCGCCTGGTGGGTCGCACGTTGCAACTGATTGCCCTGAACAACAAGTTCCGCGCCTCGGGCCAGGGCAAGGCCGCCGTCGAGCAGGCCTTCTCGCCCAGCTTGCTGGCCAGCACTTCGGTGGGCAGCGCCGACCACGCCGAGCGCAAGAGCTTCCTGGTGGACGCCAACTTCTTGCTCGCCGACATCCCGGGCTACGCCACGCGGTTGGAGTTCGCCTACCGCTTGCCCTACGCCCCCGACCGAGGCAACAGCTTCTTCGCCGCTGCACGCGCCGACGAGGGCCTGACCACGCTGACGGCCCGCATGCACTTCGCCACGCCGCGCATCCCGGCACCGCCCCTGATGCCCAGCCCCGTGCCGATGCCCACCCCGCCGCAGGCGACGCCCGACCCACGCAGCTTCTTCGTGGACTACGTCTACAACTTCAAGGCGCTGCCCGAAAAGCCCATGGCCGTGCGCCACATCGACCCGCGTCTGGGTCACTTCATGGAGAGCTACACCGACCTCGACGGCGACCTCAAGGCTAACCCGCGTGTGCACATGCTGACTCGCTGGCGCCTGGAGAAAAAGGACCCGAACGCCGAACTGAGCGAACCGGTCACGCCCATCACCTATTGGATGGACAAGAACATCCCCGCCCGCTACCGCGGTGCGGTGGAGGCCGGCATCCTGGAGTGGAACAAGGCCTTCGAGAAGATCGGTTTCAAGAATGCCGTGGTGGCCAAGCAGCAACCCGACGACGCCAAGTGGGACAACATGGACGCCAGCCATGCGTCGATCCGTTGGTTCGTGGGGGCGGACGTGGGCTTCGCCATCGGCCCGAGCCACACCGACCCGCGCACCGGTGAAATCTTGGATGCCGACATCGGCATGAGCGATGTTTTCGCCCGCGGCTCGCGCCGCTTCATCGTCGAAGACACGACGGCGACCAGCAGCCTGGACAAGTTGGCCCAACTGTCCCTGAGCTGGAAAGACGGCAGCAAGTTCAACGCATTCTGCAATTACGGCCATTTGGCCGCGCAGGAGATGAACTTCGCCATGGACATCCTGGAGGCCCGTGGCGACTTGGACCCCGACAGTCCCGAGGCCGAGGCCTTTGTGCAGTCGGTGGTCAAAGACGTCATCATGCACGAGGTGGGTCACACGCTGGGCCTCAAGCACAACTTCAAGGCCAGCACCACCATCACGGCCGCGCAGCTGCGCGACAAGGCCTTCACCGAGACCCGAGGCATCTCCGGCTCGGTGATGGACTACAACGCTTACAACGTCCCGCTCAAAGGCGAAAAGGTGGGGTCGTACAACATGCCCACGCTCGGCGCCTACGACTACTGGGCCATCGAGTACGCCTACAAGCCCCTGGACCCAGCGACCGAGAAGGCCGAGTTGGCCAAGATTGCCGCCCGCTCCACCGAGCCCGCGTTGCTGTACGCCGACGACATGGACGCAGCCGGTGGCATGGACCCCCTGGCCAACCTGTTCGATTTGGGCGACGACCCCTTGGCCAACTTTGGCAAGCGCCTTCAGCTGGCCAAGGAGCTGTGGGTTCGCGTGCAGGAGCGTGGTGCCAAGCCGGGTGACGATCCGCAGCGCACCCGCCGCGTGATCCTCTCCAGCCTGAACCAGCTGGGCCGCGGTGCCGATCCGGTGTCGAAGTACGTCGGCGGTGTCAACGCGCTGCGGGACCTGCCGGGCACCACTGGCCGTGCGGCTTTCACGCCCATCGCCCCAGCCAAGCAGCGCGAAGCGCTCAAGGCCCTGGCCTCCGGCTTGTTCAGCGCCGACAGCTTCCAGTTCCGCCCTGAGTTCCTGAGCAACATCCAGATCGATTACAACGAGTGGGACCGTGGCGGTCTGCTGGACATCTCGGGTGCTGTGCTGCGCATGCAGCTGGGCTCTTTGGACCGCCTGCTGAGCGCTCCCACCGCCAAGCGCCTGCTGGAGCTGCCGGCCTACGTGCCGGAAGCCCAGCGCAAAGGTGTCATCACCTTGAGCGAGGTGTACGGCACTGTGCAAGTCGCGGTCTGGAGCGAGCTGAAGTCGGGCAAGGAAGTCGACCGTTTGCGTCGCAATCTGCAGCGCGAGCACCTCAAGCGCGTGGTCAGTCTGCTGACCAAGGGCGCACCCGCGCTGCCGGCCGATGCCTTGAGCCTGGTGCGTTGGCATGCCAACGCCCTGGCTGCTGACTTGCGAGCCGCGCAGGCGAAGACCGGTGGGACTTCGATCGAGACCCGCGCCCACCTGGCCGACAGCCTCTCGGCGCTCAACGAGGCCCTGCGCGCCACGATGAGCCGCAGTTGAGCCATGGATGGGTCCCGGGTCGCCATGCGGCTCGGGGTCGTCGCTCCTGGGCCGGCAATGCCGGCCCTTTTCTATGGCTTCAGCCCCGGGCCTGCAGCCCCGCCAGCAGCTTGGCGTGGATGCCACCGAAACCGCCATTGCTCATGCACAGCAGGTGGTCGCCAGCGCGGGCCTCGTTCAGGATGGCCTGCACCAGCTCGTCGATGTTGTCGGCCACGTGCACGCGCTCGCCCATCAAGGCCAAGGCCGCACCCGGGTCCCAGCTCAGGCCGCTGCGGTGGCAAAAACTCTGATCGGCGTCCTCCAAGGCCCAGGGCAATTGGGCCTTCATGGTGCCCAGCTTCATGGTGTTCGAGCGGGGCTCGAACACGGCCAAGATGCGTTCGGCTGGTTTCAAGCGGCGGCGCAGTCCGTCCACAGTCGTGCGGATGGCGGTGGGGTGGTGGGCGAAGTCGTCGTACACCGACACCCCCGCCACGGTGCCGCGCAACTCCATGCGGCGGCGCACGTTCTCGAAGCGCCCCAGGGCGGCGCAGGCCGCCTCGATGGCAATGCCCACGCTTTCGGCCGCTGCCAGGGCGGCCAGGGCGTTGAGCTGGTTGTGCTCGCCGGTCAGGTTCCAGGCCACATGGCCCACTTGCAGGCTGCCGCGCAGCACGTCGAAGGCGTGAGGTTCGCCCCGGGCCCGCAACACGCCGGGCTCTTCTTTGCGCGCCCCAAAGGCTTGCACGGGCGTCCAGCAGCCCCGCGCCAGAACGCGGCTCAAAGCCTCTTCCCGGGCGTTGACCACGAGCTTGCCCGCGCTGGGCACGGTGCGCACCAGGTGGTGGAACTGCGTCTCGATGGCGGCCAAGTCCGGAAAGATGTCGGCGTGGTCGTGCTCGAGGTTGTTCAAGACGGCCGTGCGCGGGCGGTAATGCACGAACTTGCTGCGCTTGTCGAAAAACGCGCTGTCGTACTCGTCGGCCTCGATGACGAAGGGCGAGCCGGGCGCGCCCAGGCGGGCCGAGGTGGGGAAGTTCATCGGCACACCGCCGATCAGATAGCCCGGCTGATGCCCGGCGGATTCCAAGATCCACGCCAGCATGGCCGTGGTCGTGGTCTTGCCGTGGGTGCCCGCCACGGCCATCACGTGCCGGCCTTGCAGCACATGCTCCTGCAGCCACTGCGGGCCGCTGGTGTAAGGCGCGCCAGCGTTCAAGAGGGCCTCCATCAGCGGATTGCCGCGGCTGACCACATTGCCCACGACGTAGAGGTCGGGCTGGAGCGACATCTGCTCGGGGCTCCAGCCCTCGATCAGTTCGATCCCCAACTGCGTGAGCTGATCGCTCATCGGCGGGTAGACGTTGGCGTCGCAGCCGGTGACTTTGTGGCCGGCCTCGACCGCGATGGCCGCCAAGCCGCCCATGAAGGTGCCGCAAATGCCCAGGATGTGAAGGTGCATGAAC
>NZ_JAPZSY010000042.1 GCF_027532025.1 Inhella sp.
ACTGCGCCGCCTGCGTGCGCAACGTGGAGCGCGCCCTGCAGCGCGTGCCAGGGGTGCTCAAAGCCGAGGTGCTGCTGACCGAGAGCCGGGCGCAGCTCACCCTGTCGCCAGGCTGGCAGGCCAAGCTGCTGGTGCAAGCCCTGCACGAGGCGGGCTACGAGGTGCCGCTGACACAAGCCACGCTGCATGTGGATGGCCTGCGCGAGCCGGGCGACGCGCACCGGCTGGAGAGGGCCCTGGCCGAAGTGCCGGGGGTGGTCGGGGTGTCGGCCCAGGTGGCCACCGGCGCGGTGGGCCTGAGCGCCCTGCCGGCCACCGAAGCCTCGGGATTGGTGGCTGCGGCCGAGCGCGCCGGTTTTCAGGCGGCTTTGAAGACGCACAGTGTGGACAACCCCCTGGCGCGCGAACACGCCCGGCTGGAGCGAGATCTGCTCATCGCCTGGGGCGCCACCCTGCCCCTGTTGGCACCCATGTTGCTGATGCCCCTGGGCTTGCACCTGGCCTGGCCGCCGCTGGTGCAAGCGGCGTTCGCCGCCGTGGTGCTGGGCGGCCCGCCCGGCTGGCGTTTGGCGCGAGCCGCTTGGGGTGGTTTGCGCGCCCGCAGCCCGGGCATGGACCTGTTGGTGATGCTGGGCGCGAGTGCCGCCTTCGCCCTGAGTGCCTGGCTGACCGCCCAAGGAGCCTCCGGGCATGCGCTGTACTTCGAGTCCAGCGCCGCCATCGTCGCCTTCGTGCTGCTCGGCCGCTGGCTGGAAGCCCGCGCCAAGCGCGCCACCGGGGGCGCGCTGCGCGCGCTGCAGGCCCTGAGCCCCCACACCGTGGAGGTGCTGCGCCAAGGTCAATGGCACGCCCTGCCCTTGGCGCGACTGCAGGTGGGTGACACCGTTCGCCTGAGCCCAGGCCAACGCGTGCCCTGCGATGGCGTCGTGACGGCGGGTCGGACGCACGTCAACGAGGCGCACCTGAGCGGCGAGCCGCTGCCCCAGGCCCGTGAGCCCGGACAACCGGTGCGCGCCGGTTCGCTGAACCTGGACGGGGCGATCGAAATCCGCGCCAGCGCCCTGCCCGCCGCCAGCAGTCTGGCCCAGCTGGTGCGGCTGGTGGAAAGCGCCCAAGCCAGCAAGGCCCCCATCCAGCGCTTGGCCGACACCTGGTCGGCGCGCTTCGTGCCCGCCGTGTTGGGGCTGAGCCTGCTCACCCTGTTGGGTTGGCTCTTGGCCGGCCGCCCGGAAGCCGCCGTGCTGAACGCGGTGGCCGTGCTCGTGGTGGCCTGCCCCTGCGCACTGGGCCTGGCCACGCCGGCGGCCGTGGTGGTCGGTATCGGGCAAGCGGCCCTGCGCGGTTTGGTGGTGCGCGATGCCGGCGCTTTCGAAGCCCTGGCCCGCGTCCAACGGGTGGCCTTCGACAAGACCGGCACCCTGACCCAAGGCGAGCCCCAACTCGTGCAGGTGGAGGCCGTCGCGCCGTTGTCACGCCTGGAGGTGCAGGCGCTGGCGCTGTCGTTGGCACAAGGCAGTGAGCATCCCTTGGCCCGCGCGATGCGTCGCGCCCAAGAAGGCGTGCCACTGGCCGTTGCGGTCAACCTGCGAGCCTTGCCAGGCTTGGGCGTGCAGGCCGAGGTGGACGGTCGCACCTTGCATCTGGGCTCCAGCCGCCACATGGCCGAGCTGGGCGTCTCCACCACCGCCCTGGATGCCAGCAGCTTGGCGCTGGCGGAGCGCGGCTGCAGCCTGAGCTGGCTGGCCACCACCACGCCGCAGCCTGCCTTGCTGGGCCTGCTGGCGTTTGCCGATGCGCCACGCCCGCAGGCCCGAGAGGCGCTGGCGCGGCTGCAAAAGCAGGGGCTCACGCTGAGCCTGCTCAGCGGCGACCGCCCCGAATCGGCCCGCGCGGTGGGGCTGGCCCTGGGCCTGTCGCCCGACGAGGTGCATGGCGGCCTGCTGCCGGCCGACAAGCTGTCCAGCTTGGCCTCTTGGCGGCTGCGCGGCGAGCGCGTGGCGATGGTGGGCGACGGGCTGAACGACGCACCCGCCCTGGCAGCGGCCGATGTGGGCATCGCCATGGCGCCCCCGGGCCAGGGCACCGACGTCGCGGCCGAGGCGGCGGGACTGACGCTGCTGCAACCCGACCTCGGGCGCGTGGCCGACGCCGTGTCGCTGGCGCGCGCCACCTGGCGCGTGATCGCTCAGAACCTGGCCTGGGCCTTCGGCTTCAACGCGGTCATGATCCCGCTGGCCATGGCCGGCCGCCTCGATCCGATGTGGGCTGCCGCCGCAATGGCCGGATCGAGCCTGATGGTGGTGGGCAACGCCTTGCGGCTCAAGCGCTGGCGCCCCTGAACGCCGTCACTGGTCGACCCGGAAGTCGACCTCCACCTCGACCACCTGCGGCTCTTTCACGCCCTCGAAGCGCCACTGCTCGACCGCACGCGTGGCCACCTGGGCCAGGGCGCGCGGCGCATTGCTCACGGCCGTGACCTTGGCCGAGCTGCCGTCGGGCATGACGGTGAAGCGCACGCGCACCTTGGCCGAGTTGCCTGGCATGGCGGCCATCGCACGAGCGTTCAGCTCAGGCGCCACGTACTTGACGAGCTTGATGCCGGGATCGTCGTCCTCTTCCTCCGACGCCGGTGGCGACTCGGGGGCCGGCCCGGACGCGGCCGAAGCCACTGGCTCTGGAGGACTTTCCGGGGGAAGCGAACGGGGGTCGGTCACGGCCAGCGTTGAATCAGCCGCAGCAACCGGCGATGCGGGAGCCGAGCTGGCAGCAGGGGTCGGCGCAGCCGCAATCGCAGGGGCGGAGCTCGGTTCAGAGCGGGCTGTTGCGGGACGCGGCGCTGGCGCCGTTGCCGGTGCCGTCGCCACGCTCGGGGTGGGTGCTGGCCTGGCGGCAGCCGGCTTGACGGCGTGAAATTTGATGAAGCTGAACACCTTGTTGGCATCGCGCTTCGCGCGCTCGGCGTCGGTCAAGGTGGGACTGCTCTGGGCCCAAACGGGAGACGACATCCCCAACAAGCCCACCAGGGCCCACGCCGTGGGGCACCAGCCCCCGCCTGGACGCTTGAACTGCAGCGACCGTTTCATCGTGTCTTCCTTCTCAATCCCAACGCACCCCGCTCGCCAGCGGAGGATCAAAGCCGTGACAGGCACCCAGGCGCTCGTTTGTCACGGCCGCCACGCGCCCTTCGACCCCGCTTGGAGCGCGCAGGAGCCCGTCGGCGCCGGATCCAGCCCCAGGCCGCCAGGGCGATTCCCGTTCGGTCATCACCCACAGCCTTGGGGGGGCGGATCCCGCCGTGGCGCGCGAGTGTAGGGAGCCGACCTCGCGAGGGGGTCCGGGTTATCCCGCGGCAGCATGGCAACCGTCACCCTGGACCCGGCCTGTGTATCGTGCCGCCATGGCCAATGCACACGAATCCGCCCTGACCTTCCCTTGGGGCGACACCCTGCCCGCGCCGGGCACCTGCATCGAATTGAAGCCCGGCTTGCTGTGGCTCCGCATGGGGCTGCCGTTCGCCCTGGACCACATCAACCTCTGGCTGCTGCGCGACGACGACGCGAACGAAGGCCCCGGCTGGGCCATCGTGGACTGCGGCATCGCCGACGAGGCCACCCGCACCGCCTGGGACGCGGTGTTCGCCAGCGGCGCGCTGCAGGGGCACCCGATCCGACGCGTCATCGTCACCCACTTCCACCCCGACCACCTGGGCAATGCCCACTGGTTGTGCCAGCGCTGGGGCTGCCGCCTGTGGATGAGCGCCACCGACTACCACGTGGGCCGCATCGCCAGCCAAAGCACGGTGGGCATGGGGGGCGACTCGGCGGCAACTTTCTTTGGCAGCCACGGCCTGACCGACCCAGACAGTCTGGCCAAGATCCGAGGCCGTGCCGACTACTACCCGCGCATGGTGCCGCAGGTGCCGGCGAGTTTTCGGCGACTGATGGATGGCGAAGCGTTCGACGTGGGCGGCCACCGCTGGACGGCCAGGGTCGGCCATGGACACTCGCCCGAACACCTGAGCTTTCACGGCGAGTCGCTGGGCGTGCTCATCGCCGGCGACATGGTGTTGCCCCGCATTTCCACCAACGTCAGCGTGGTGGACGTAGAGCCCGAAGCCGATCCGCTGCGCCTGTACTTGGCCTCGCTGGACCGCCTGCGCGACCTGCCCGACGACACGCTGGTGCTGCCCGCACATGGGCGACCCTTCGTCGGCCTGGCCACGCGCTTGAACCAACTGCATGCGCACCATGCCGAACGCTTGGCGGAGTTGCGCGGCGCGCTGGCCAGCGGCCCGAAGTCGGCGGCCGATGTGCTGAGCGTGTTGTTCAAGCGCCCCCTCGACCTGCACCAAACCACCTTCGCCATGGGCGAGGCCATCGCCCACCTCCACCACCTGTGGCTGGCGGGCCAGGCGAAGCGCCAGCGCGGTGTCGATGGGGTGTGGCGCTTCGCCCTTTGAGGCGCCGGGGCCGTGCGCGCCCCCAAACGAGACCGCCGCGACCCGGGACCGGGACGCGGCGGTTCGATCTTCTTGTGGTGCGGGACCCTGGCCCCCCTAGCGCCTGCCCCCAAGCCAAGCCTGCAGGGCGGGTGATGACAGCGCTGCGCCGCAGTGTGGCCATCGAGAACCGCGGCCGCCAGCCCCCCCGAAAGGGGGGGAGGGGCGCTCAAAGCGGTGGCACCACCACGTCGCGCAAGGCGCGTCGGTGCCCGTCGTAATCGGGCATCAGTGCCGCCACCGCGGCCCAGAACCGCGGGCTGTGGTTCATCTCATGAAGATGGGCCACCTCGTGGGCGATGACGTAATCGATCAACGCTGGCGCCAAGTGCATCAGCCGCCAGTTCAAGCTGATCACGCCCCGGGCACTGGCACTGCCCCAACGCGTGCGTGCGCTGCTCAAACGCAAAGCGGGCGCCGGCAAACCGGCACGCTCGGCAAAGTGATCCAAGCGCGGGCGAAAGTGCCGACGCGCTTGCGCCTGCAGCCAGCGGGCCAGGGCCTGGCGCCAGGCGTGGTCGTCAGCCCCCTCCGCCACAGGCAAGGCCAAGCCCGCAGGCCCCGCGTCGCTGGCCTCGGTCCAGGCGCTGGAGCCGCCCAACGACCGGCGCAAGCGCAAAGGCTCACCCAAGTAAGGCACTTCAGCCCCTTCGCGCCACACGCCGTGCAGCGCCGCCAAGCGCTGCTCGCGCACTTGCACCTCTTGCCATTTGCGCCAGATCCAGTCGGTCTTGGTGCTGAGCACGCCCTCGATGTCGGCCAAGGGCACCCAACGCGGCGCGGTCACGCGCAAGCCCTGGGCACTGACGCTGAAGCCGATGGTGCGCCGGCGGCTGCGCGACAGGGTGTAAGGCAACTGCAGCTTGGGCAGCAGCAGCACGGGATCGCCCGCCTCGCCGGCGGCCGGGGCAGACAGTGGGCCGGCGGGATCGAACAGGCTCAGGGAGGCCGCGGGGTTGGCCGCGGCAGGACTGGCGGCCGATGTGCTGGGGGCCGGGCGGTCGGCCTGCGGCGTGGGTGGGGTGGGCATCTTCACGCCAACTGGCCCGCGGGGGCTGCCGCGGCCGACTCGGCCCGGTAGGCCTCGGGATCGATCCGACGCATCTCGGCCTCGATCCAGGTCTTCACCTCGTGCATCAAGGATTCCGGCGTGTGGCCTTCGGGCGAAATGGGCGCCCCGACGGAGACCTCGTACACCCCAGCCTGCATGAGCAGTCGGCGCGGTGGCATCACCCGAGCGGTGGCGCAGGCCACGGGCACCACGGGCACCCCGGTGGCCACCGCCAAACGGGTGCCGCCCGTCTTGTAGTCGCCCACTTGCCCGCGGGGGATGCGCGTGCCCTCCGGAAACATGATCACCCAGGTGCCTTGCGCCGCCAGACGCCGCCCCTGCTCAGCCACCTTCTGGAACGCTTCGGCGCGCTTGCGGCGGTCGATGTGGACCATGTCCAGCCGACCCAGGGCCCAGCCAAAGAAGGGAATGAACAGCAGCTCGCGCTTGAAGACAAAGGCCAAAGGGTGCGGCATCAGCGCGCACAAGGCCAGGGTCTCCAAGGCCGACTGGTGCTTGGCCAGCAGGATGACCGCCTCCCGCTGGCCGACCGGCAGGCGCTCCGCGCCGGTGAAACGGTGCGTGACGCCGCAGAACACCCGCGCCCCCCAAAACAGCACATGCACCCAAGCGATGCAAAACCAATACAGCCGCGTGGCCGAGACGAAGGGCGAGATCAGCACCGCCGTCAGGCCCCAGGGCGTGACGGTGAGCACCCCCCACAACACGAACACCGCCGAGCGCAACCGGGTGATCAGCACTCGCGGGCCTCCTCGTCGGCGTCGGCTGCCAGCAAGTCCTCGGCAAAAGCGGCCAAGTCGTCGTGCAAGCGCGCCCCCGGCACCTGGGCCAACATCTCTTGCAACTGGGCTTCCGTCAGCGCGGCCAAGCGGTCGCCACGCACGAGGTGCGGCACGCACCCTGCGGCCTGGGCCGTTTGCAGGTCGCGCAGCGATGCTCCGACCATGTGAACCGCCTCGAGCGACACGTCGAAGCGCTGGCTGATTTCTTCCAACAAGCCGGGCAGCGGCTTGCGGCAGCTGCAACCGTCTTCGGGGGTGTGCGGGCAGAAAAACGCTGCATCCAAGCGCCCACCCTTGGCCTGCAGCAACTGGTTCAAGCGCTTGTGCACGGCGTTGACCGCCTGCATGTCCAGCAAGCCGCGCCCGATGCCAGGTTGGTTGGTGGCCAACACGGTGTGCCACCCGGCCTGGTTGAGGCGAGCCACCGCCTCCAGGGCACCGGGCAAGGGGTCCAGCTCATCGGGCGACTTGACGTGGTCGTCCCGGTAACGGTTGAGCGTGCCATCGCGCCCCAGGATGACCAGCTTCAGCGGCTGATGGTGGGTGGGGCTGTCGGCACGGCTTGGCATGGCAGTCGATCCTCAAACGGCCAGTCGCGAAAGATCGGCCACGCGGTTCATGGCCTCGTGCAGCGCCCGCAACAAGGCCAAGCGGTTGGCACGCAAGGCCGCATCGTCGGCATTGACCATCACAGCGTCGAAGAAGGCGTCCACCGGCGCCTTGAGCACGGCCAGCGCCGTCAGCGAGGCGGTGTAGTCGCCCTGGGCGAACAAGGGCTCGGCCCGCGCCGTCGCGGCCTGCAGCGCCTGCGCGAGTGCGGCCTCGGCCGGCTCCTTCAGCAGCGCGTCGCTCAAGGGAACGGGCGCCTCGTCGCTCTTCTTCAGGATGTTGCCCACGCGTTTGTTGGCCGCCGCCAGCGATGCGCTCTCGGGCAAGGCTGCGAAGGCCCGCACCGCCGCCAGCCGCTTGGGCAGCTCGCCCCAGCTGGCCGGACGGAGCGCCACCACCGCATCGACCTCTTGCGCGCTGTAGCCCTGGTCGCGCAAGGCGCCCACCAGGCGGTCGTAGGCGAAGTTCAGCAGGTCCTCGCGCGCCGTGGCGTTGGAGAGCATGCCCTCGGAGAAGGCCGCCAGGCCAGCGTCCACCAGCGCGGGCAACGACAGCGGCAGGTTTTTCTCTTGCAGGATGCGAATCACGCCCAGCGCGTGGCGGCGCAGTGCGAACGGGTCCTTGTCGCCGGTGGGCAGTTGGCCGATGCCGAACAAGCCGCACAGGGTTTCGAGCTTGTCGGCCAGGGCCAGCACGGTGCCGGTGTGGTTGCGCGGCAGCGCGTCGCCCGCGAAGCGCGGCTTGTAGTGGTCCTCGATGGCGATGGCCACGCCATCGCGCAGGCCCTCGTGGCGCGCGTAGTAGCCACCCATGACGCCCTGCAGTTCGGGGAACTCGCCCACCATGTCGGTCAGCAGGTCGGCCTTGGCCAGCTGGGCGGCCTGCTGGACCTTGCTGTCCAGCACGTCGAACTGGTCTTTGGCGTCGACCGTGAACGGCACCGTGGCCGTGCGCAGCTGGTTGACGATGGCGTGGGCGATGGCACGCACGCGCTCGGCCCGCTCGCCCTGGCTGCCCAGGCTGCCGTGGTACACGACCTTGGCCAGGCCGGGCACGCGCTCGGCCAGGGTCTTCTTGCGGTCTTGGTCGTAGAAGAACTTGGCATCGGCCAGGCGCGGGCGCACGACGCGCTCGTTGCCCTGCACCACCGCCGAGGCATCGTCCGGGGCGATGTTGCTCACCACCAAGAAATGCCGCGTCAGCTTGCCCTGGGCGTCCAGCAGCGGGAAATACTTCTGGTTGGCCTTCATCGTCAGGATGAGGCACTCCTGCGGCACGGCGAGGAACTCTTCTTCGAAGGCGCAGGTCAGCACGTTCGGGCGCTCGACCAAGGCGGTGACCTCGTCCAGCAGGGCCTCGTCGTCGATGGGCGTCAGGCCCAGCTTGGCACCGGCCGCTTGCAACTGGCCGCGAATGACCTCGCGGCGCTCGGCAAAGCTGGCGATCACCGCCCCGCGGCTGCGCAGGGTGTCGGCGTAGGCGTCGGCGTGCGAGACGGTGACCACCGGGTCGAGCGCCTCGAAGCGGTGACCGCGCGTCGTGGTGCCGGCCTCCAGGCCCAGCAAGCTCACGGGAACGCGTTCGGCGCCGTGCAGGGCCACCAGGCCGTGGGCCGGCCGCACAAAGTGCACGTTGGTCCACCCATCGGCCAGCTGGTAGCTCATCACCTTGGGGATGGGCAAGGCCTTGAGCATGTCATTCAGCGCCTGCTGCAGGCCCTGGGCGAGGCTGGCCCCCGGCTGCACGGTGTTGGCGAACAGGGCCTCAGCCTTGCCGTCCAGGGCGCGCTCCAGGGGCGCGTCGGCCGGCAGGCCGCTGGCCGCCAGCTTTTTCAGCAGCGCCGGGCTCGGCTGGCCCTCGGGCGTCAGGCCCACAGCCACGGGCATCAGCTTGATGCGCGCGGCCTTGTCGGCCGCTTTTGCCGGCACATCCTTGATCAGTACTGCTAGCCGCCTCGGGGAAGCAAAAGGAATGACATTGCTACCGAGATCTACGAACTCAGGTGCAAGTCCTTGCTTGACCAATCCGTACCAAATCTCCTGAGCAAAGCTGTCGCCCAGCTTCTTCAGGGCCTTGGGCGGCAGCTCTTCGACGAAGAGTTCAACGAGCAGGTTGGCGGTCGACATCAGGCGGCCTTCTTGTTGTTCTTGGCTTCGATCTGGGCCACGACCTCGTCCGCCCAGGCCTTGGGGGCCATCGGGAAGCCCAAGCGGGCGCGGCTCTCCAAGTAGCTTTGCGCCACGGCGCGCGCCAGGTTGCGGATGCGGCCGATGTAGCCGGCGCGCTCCGTCACGCTGATGGCGCCGCGGGCGTCCAGCAGGTTGAAGCTGTGACCGGCCTTGAGCAGTTGCTCGTAGGCCGGCAGCGCCAGCTGCTGGGCCATGAGGTGCTTGCTTTGCTTCTCGTGCGCGGCGAAGGCGCCAAGCAGGAACTCGACGTCGCTGTGCTCGAAGTTGTAGGTCGACTGCTCGACCTCGTTCTGGTGGAACACGTCGCCGTACAAGATGGTGCCCCCGGTCTCCCTTCGGTCGCCACCCCCCGAGGGGGCCGCGGCGGCTTGGGAGCGGCCCTGCGCCGCCGGCCCGTCGGTGTACACGAGGTCGTACACCGACTCCTTGCCCTGCAGGTACAGAGCCAGGCGCTCCAAGCCGTAGGTGATCTCGCCCGTGATGGGCTTGCAGTCGATGCCGCCCACTTGCTGGAAGTAGGTGAACTGCGTCACTTCCATGCCATTGAGCCACACCTCCCAGCCCAGGCCCCAGCAGCCGAGCGTGGGGTTCTCCCAGTCGTCTTCGACGAAGCGCACGTCGTTCTTCTTCAGGTCGAAGCCCAAGGCCTCGAGCGAGCCGAGGTACAGCTCCAAGATGTTGGCCGGCGCGGGCTTCAGCACGACCTGGAACTGGTAGTAGTGCTGCAGGCGATTGGGGTTCTCGCCGTAGCGCCCGTCCTTGGGGCGGCGGCTGGGTTGCACGTAGGCCGCCTTCCAAGGCTCGGGGCCCAGGGCGCGCAAAAAGGTGGCGGTGTGGCTGGTGCCGGCGCCGACCTCCATGTCGTAGGGCTGCAGCAACGCGCAGCCTTGTTGGGACCAGTAGTCCTGCAAGCGCAGGATGAGTTGCTGGAAGCTCAGCATGGTGGGGAATCCGTCGTGACCGGACGCACAGCGGCGCGTCCCAAGGAGGGCGGATTCTAGGGAGCCGAGACCCGGCTTGAGCGCCAGCGGAACCCCAGCGGCAGCGCCACGGCCAGCACCAAGGCCCACACCCACAGCGGCCATAGGCCCGTGGCCGCCAGCCAGCGCGCGTAGGGCGTGCTGCCTACCCTGCCCTCCACGATGGCCGTGAGACTGCCCTCGGTCACGGGCTCCAAGCGGGCGCGCACACGGCCCAAGTGGTCCACGTGGGCCGTGGCGCCGGTGTTGGTGCTGCGCACCACCGGACGCTGGAACTCCAGGGCCCGCATCTGGCTGAACTGCAGGTGCTGGTCTTGCACCATCCAGCGCCCGAACCAGGCCAAATTGCTGGCGTTGACGAACACGGTGGCGGCATCGGGACCCTCCACGGCACTGCCCACGATGTCCTCGCCGAACAAGTCCTCGTAACAAATCAAGGGCCGCAGCCGCTGGCCTTCCACCACCCAGGGTCGCTGGTGCTCGCCGCGGGCCTGGTCGTCCATCGGGATGCCCAGGCGGCGCACGAACCATTCGAACCCGGGCGGGATGAATTCCCCGAAGGGCAGCAAGTGGCGTTTGCCATAGGTGTAGCGCATCTCGCCGCCTTGCCAGCCGGTGAGCGAGTTGACCCAGCCCTCCGCATCGCTGCCCAGGAACGTGCCCACCATGACCGCCCGCCGCTGGCTGGCGGCCGACAAGCGCTGCTGCGCGTCTTCGGGCACGAAGGCCAGCGGCAAAGGCAAGACCGACTCGGGCGTGAGCACCAAGCCCTCGGGCGAGCGCTCGATCTGCGTGAGCAGGGCGTCGAGGTAGCGCCCGATCAAGGCCGGGTCGAACTTCTGCGACTGCGGCACGTTGGGCTGCAGCAGCGTGACGGTCAGCGTCCCGGCGCCCTGGGTGAACGCGCTCGGCAGCATCAAACCCACCAGCACCAAGCCGGTGGGCAGCCACAAGGGGCGCGAAGCACGCACCCGCCACGCCTGCACCAAGGCCGCTGCCCACCAAGCGCTCAAAGCCCCGATGGCATACACCCCCACCCAAGGCGCCCAAGCCGCCCAAGGCCCGACGGTGTGGGCGTAGCCGCTGGCGATCCACGGGAACCCCGTGAACCACTGGGCCCGGGCCAACTCGCCCAACAGCCAAGCGGCGGCCCAGACCGCCGGCCAGGCCCAGGCCGGTGCGTGGCGACGGCCATGGGCCGCCAGCATCAGGGCCGCAGCGGGGTACAGGGCCAAAAAGGCGCCCAACAACAGCAAAGCGCCCACGGCCAACGGGGGCACCAAGCCGCCGAACTCATGCAGGCTGACGTACAGCCACCACAGCCCCACGCCCATCCACGCCAAACCAAAGGCAGCACCCAGGCGCGCAGCTTGCCAAGGCGACGCCTGCCACGCCAAGCCGAACAAGGCAGCCAAGGCCAAGGGCTGCAGCCACCAGGCCTCCGTGGGAGAGAACGCAAGCGCATGCAGCCCACCGGCCAGCGCGGCCAGGGCCCAAGCCGGGGCGCGCATCAGGGGGCCGGCGCCGGGGGCTCGCCCCGCGTGACCTTGAACCAACGCACGGCGCCACCACGGGTCAACATCACGTGAAAGCGCAGGCCCGCCAACTCGACGGTCTCCCCACGACGCGGGACCCGGCCGTGCTCGTGCGCCACCCAGCCGCCGATGGTGTCGAAATCGTCTTCCGGCAGGTGCAATCCGAAGGCGGCATTGACATCACTGATGGCCGCATCGCCCGCCACCCGCTGGCTGCCATCGGCCAGGGTGTAGAGCCCGCCCACGCCTTCGCTGCCCCGCTCGTCGAACTCGTCTTCGATCTCGCCCACGATTTCTTCCAGCACGTCTTCGATCGTCACCAGGCCCGCCAGGTTGCCGAACTCGTCGATCACCACGGCCAAGTGGTTGCGGTTGGTGCGGAAGTCGCGCAAGAGCGCATTCAGTGCTTTGCTTTCCGGCACAAACACCGCCGGCCGCAGCAAGGTGCGCAGGTTCAATTCCGGGGAGCGCTGCAGCTTGAGCAGGTCCTTGGCCAGCAAGATGCCGATGATGTTGTCGCGGTTGCCCTCGAACACCGGAAAGCGGGAGTGGCCGGTGTCGATCACGGCCGCCAACACCTCGTCGTACGGCGCGTCGATGTCCAGCAGATCCATGCGCGGCGCGGCCACCATCACGTCGCCCGCGGACAACTCCGCCATGCGCAGCACGCCCTCGAGCATTTGCCGCGACTCGGGCTCGATCAGCTCGCGCTGCTCGGCCTCGGCCAAGGTTTCGATCAACTCGGATTTTGAGTCGGGGCCGGGGTGGAGAAACTCCATCACCCGCTGCAGCAGACCGCGCGGATCGTTCGCGCGGTCTCGGGTCGACGCAGGGTCGGGCATGCAAAAAGCGCGCACAAAGAAAGGGACCAGAGGATATTGCAAAGCCGCAGAGCACCCCAAAATGTGCGGACTTCTTGTTTCTTTCGCCTCCCCAAGCCATGAGCACCGCCGCGCCGCAACTGATCCCCACCACCATCCTCACCGGGTTCCTGGGGGCCGGCAAGACCACGCTCCTCAAGCGCGTGCTGTCGGAGGCGCACGGTCAAAAGATCGCCGTCATCGAGAACGAGTTTGGCGAGGAGAACATCGACAACGAGATCCTCGTGGCCGACACGCAGGAGCAGATCATCCAGATGAGCAACGGCTGCATTTGCTGCACCATCCGCGAAGACCTGCGCGCCACCCTGGCCGACTTGGCCGCCAAACGGCGGCGCGGCGAGTTGGACTTCGAGCGCGTGGTCATCGAAACCACGGGCGTGGCCGACCCTGGGCCGGTCGCGCAGACCTTCTTCATCGACGACGAGATCGCCGAATCCTTCGTGCTCGACGCCATCCTGACGCTGGTGGACGCCAAGCACGCGCAGGACCAACTCGACAGCCGCCAAGAAGCGCGCCGCCAAGTGGGCTTTGCCGACCAGATTTTCATCAGCAAGAGCGAGCTGGTGTCGGCCGACGCGCTGAACGCACTGACCCACCGCCTCAAGCACATGAACCCGCGCGCGCCCCACCGCCGGGTGCACTTTGGCGAGGTGCCGATCGCCGAGGTGTTCGACCTGCGGGGGTTCAACCTCAACGCCAAACTCGACATCGACCCCGACTTTTTGAAGGTCGACGATCACAGCCACCATCACCACGGGCATGAGCACGCCCACGGCGAGCACTGTGACCACGACCATGGCGAGCACTGCGACCACCCGCACCATCACCACCACGACGACGACGTCAAGAGTTTTGTCTTCCGCTCCGACCGCGCGTTCAACCCGGCCAAGCTCGAAGACTTCCTAGGCGCCATCGTTCAGGTGTACGGCCCCAAGATGTTGCGCTACAAAGGGGTGCTGAACATGAAGGGCACCGACCGCAAAGTCATCTTTCAAGGTGTGCACCAATTGATGGGCTCCGACCTGGGCCCGAAATGGGGCGCGGCCGAGAAGCGGCAGAGCAAGATGGTGTTCATCGGCATCGACCTGCCGCGCGAGGTGCTGGAGCAAGGCTTGGAAGGCTGCTTGGTTTGAGCCGCCCCCGAGGGAAATTGCGGAGTTGGGGCCTGACTACAATCCCGGCCCCGAACGCCCCTCGTGCGGGGCAACGAGAACAAGGCCTGAGGGCCGCAAGGAGAACACGGTGAGCAAGACCCTGGCCCCCAACAAGCCCGCAGCAAGTGCCAAGTCGGCCGCGCGGTCGGCGGGCAAAGCCGGTTCGGACGCCTGGAAAGGCAAGCCCGGCCACCTGCTGACCGACGACGAAGTGCTCGCCATGCCCGACGGCGAGTACATGAACGACCAGCAGATCGCGTTCTTCCGCGCCAAGCTGCAGAGCCTGCGCGACAGCATCCTGAACAACGCGGGCGAAACGACCGAGCACCTGCGCGAAGACACGACCATCGTGCCGGACCCAGCCGACCGCGCCACCATCGAAGAAGAGCACGCGCTGGAGCTGCGCACCCGCGACCGCGAGCGCAAGCTGCTCAAGAAGATCATGCAATCGATCGCCCGCCTGGACAGTGGTGAGTACGGCTACTGCGACGAAACGGGTGAACCCATCGGCCTCGGCCGCCTGATTGCCCGTCCCACGGCCACGCTGTCGCTCGAAGCCCAGCAACGCCGAGAGATGAAGCAAAAGATGTTCGGCGACTGAGCGCGCCGAACGCACAGCCGCACAAGGTGGGCATGGCCGAAGATCCCAAGCAATCGGACAGCTTCCTGCGCCGCGTGGCGCGGTTCGTGGCCAACCCCACCACCGACTGGAAAGAGATCAGCTCGCGCCAGGACAACCCGGAAAGCGAGTTGGCCAAGGCCGAACTGCGCGCCATGATCGAGCGCAAGCGGCGCAACGATTTCGTCCGCAAGCGCGAACTCGACATGCTGCGCCGACTGCGCCGCCAGGGCCTCACGCCCGAGCAACTGGCGGCCGCTGGCGAGCACAACAGCTCGGTCATTTCGGACGCCGAGCGTGTGG
Organism: Inhella sp.; assembly: GCF_027532025.1. Classification (GTDB taxonomy): domain Bacteria; phylum Pseudomonadota; class Gammaproteobacteria; order Burkholderiales; family Burkholderiaceae_C; genus Inhella. Next base: position 14,623 of record NZ_JAPZSY010000042.1, read on the forward strand.
TGTCTGACCTGCCGCGCGATGACATCGCCGCCGTCAAGAACAAGATCGACCAGATCGAGCAGCAGATGGTCAAGGAGGGCTTCCGCAGCAGCATGACGCAGCGGCCGCCGTTCGACGGCGAAGGCGCGCCGGCGCGCTCAGGCTCGGCCTCCTTCGCCCCCACCATGCCGGCGGCGCCGCCCACCCTGCCGCCAGACATGACGCCAGGCGGTCGGGGCGCGGCCGAGGCACCCGCGTCGTTGCCGCCCTTGGAGATGTCGCTCAGCTTTGACGTGGCGAGCGAACTGGAGGCTCCCTCGAACGTGAGTCCGCCGCCGTTGGACTTCGAGTTGGTCCGAGACCCCAACGCCCCTCAGGCCGAAGAAGAGGAACTGCCCCACGACCCCGAGTTGGACGAGGCGGTCATGGCCTTTGCCAATGGGGACAACGAGAACTGCGAGCGCTCGCTGATCGAACTCACCGGCCCCGACGGCGCCCGGCACCTCCACAGCCCGACCTGGCTGGTTCGGCTGGACTTTTACCGCGCCATCGGCAACCAAGCGGCGTTTGAGAACTTGGCGGTGGAGTACGTCCATCTGTTCGGCTTGTCGGCGCCGCAATGGGTGTCGCTGCCGCGCTTGGTGGTCGAGGGCCGCAAGGTGGCCGACGCTCGCGCGGCTGCGAGTGGCGCGCCCAAGGTGCAGGCCGTCAACTGGTCGGCATCGGAGCGCCTGGACCTGGACGGGGTGACGCTGCTGCGCAAGCGCTGCGAAACCGCCCCCCTGCCCTGGATGCTGGATTGGGGGCCGCTCAAGGTCATCGAGCATGAAGCCCGCGGCCCCCTGACCGACTTGATGCGGGAGTGGTGCAAGACCACCACCGAAATGCGTTGGATGGCCGGCAACCACCTGTTGGAGGTGCTGCGCGAAACCTGTCCGGTGGGCGAGCGCGACACCGACACCGGTTGGTGGATGCTGCGGTTGGAGGCGCTGCGCGCCGCCAACCGTCCAGACCAATTCGACGAAGCCGCCATCGACTACTGCGTGACCTACGAGGTGTCCCCCCCCAGTTGGGAGCCACCACGCTGCCGCGTGCGCATGACCAGCGGAGGCCTGACCACCTTGAGCCCGTCCAGCACCCAACTGGGCGTTGGCAGCGAGCCGGTGGCTGCGTTCTTGGAGTCCAGCACCATGGATGGCTCGGCTTTGGGCGGCCCCCAGGTGGCCCATTTGGAGTTGATGGGGCAGTTGTCGGGCGACCTGACCGACATGCTGGGCAAGCTCACCGCGCAAATCGCCGACGCCAAACAAGTCCAAGTCGCCTGTCCACGCCTGATCCGGCTGGACTTCATCGCCGCCGGCGATGTTTTGAACTGGGTGCTGCAATTGCGCAGCGAGAACCGCACCGTCGTGTTCACCGAAGCCCACCGCTTGGTGGCCATGTTCTTCGGTGCGATGGGCATCAACGAGCACGCTCGGATCAAGGTCAAGGCCGTTTGATCCGCTGAATGAGCGCGTGGAGCGCGGCGATGCCGCGCCGCAAGGAGTCCCCGATGAGCGACAGCCCCGTGTTTCACGGCACCACCATCCTGTCGGTGCGCCGCCATGGCCAAGTGGCCTTGGGGGGCGATGGGCAGGTGACCCTGGGCACCATCGTCTTCAAGAGCACCGCGCGCAAGGTGCGCAGGCTCTACCGCGACCAGGTGTTGGCCGGCTTTGCCGGCGCCACGGCCGACGCCTTCACGCTATTCGAGCGCTTCGAGTCCAAGCTTGAGAAGCACCAAGGGCACTTGGTGCGCGCGGCGGTGGAGTTGACCAAAGACTGGCGCACCGACCGCGTGTTGCGGCGCCTGGAGGCCATGCTGGCCGTGGCCGACCGCGAGCACAGCCTGGTCATCTCGGGCAATGGCGATGTGCTCGAACCCGAAGAGGGCGTGGTGGCCATCGGCAGCGGCGGTGCCTATGCGCAAAGCGCCGCGCTGGCGCTGCTGCGTCACGCCGACTTGAGTGCTGCCGACATCGTCAAGCAGTCGCTGACCATCGCCGGCGACCTCTGCATCTACTCCAACCAAAACCACACCATCGAGACCCTGGACTGAGGGGCGCCGAACCATGAGCAGCATGACCCCGCAAGAGATCGTCTCGGAACTCGACCGCCACGTGGTCGGCCAGGCCCAGGCCAAACGCGCCGTGGCCATCGCGCTGCGCAACCGCTGGCGGCGGCAGCAGGTGGAAGGCAGCCTGCGCGCCGAGATCTCGCCGAAAAACATCCTGATGATCGGGCCCACCGGCGTCGGCAAAACCGAGATCGCCCGCCGCCTGGCCAAGCTGGCCGATGCGCCCTTCATCAAGGTCGAGGCCACCAAGTTCACCGAGGTGGGTTACGTGGGCAAGGACGTGGACACCATCGTGCGCGACCTGGTGGACATCGCCGTCAAGCAAGAGCGCGAAGCGCAGGTCAAGGCCCAGCGCATGCGCGCCGAAGACGCGGCCGAGGACCGCATCCTCGACGTGCTGGTGCCCCCGCCGCGCTCGGTGGGCTTTGCCGACGAGCCGGCCAAGACCGACAACACCGCGCGGCAGGTGATGCGCAAGCGCCTGCGCGAGGGCGCGCTCGACGACAAAGAAATCGAGCTCGACCTGGCCGACAAGGCGCCGGCGATGGAAATCCTCGGCCCGCAGGGCATGGAGGAGATGGCCGAGCAGCTCAAGGGCCTGTTCGGTCAGATGGCGCAGGGCAAGCGCAAGACCCGCAAGCTCAAGATCAAGGACGCCTTGGCCGCGCTGGTGGACGAAGAGGCCACCAAGCTCGTCAACGAGGACGAGATCAAGCAGGCGGCCCTGCACAAGACCGAGCAAAACGGCATCGTGTTCATCGACGAAATCGACAAGGTCGCCTCGCGCAGCGACGTGGGCGGCGCCGACGTCAGCCGCCAGGGCGTGCAGCGCGATCTGCTGCCCCTGGTGGAAGGCACCACGGTCAGCACCAAGCACGGCATGGTCAAGACCGACCACATCCTCTTCATCGCCAGCGGCGCCTTTCACCTGGCCAAGCCGAGCGACCTGATCCCCGAGCTGCAGGGCCGCTTCCCGATCCGGGTGGAGCTGCAGTCCCTGGGCGTGGCCGACTTCCAAGCCATCTTGACCAGCACCCACGCCAGCCTGATCAAGCAGTACCAGGCCCTGCTGGCCACGGAGGGCCTGAGCCTGACGGTGACCGACGAGGCCATCGAGCGCCTGGCGCGCATCGCCCACGAGGTGAACGAGCGCACCGAAAACATCGGCGCACGCCGCTTGGCCACGGTGATGGAGCGCTTGCTCGACGAGGTGAGCTTCGACGCGCCCAACCGGGGCGGTCAATCGCTGGTGGTGGATGCGGCGATGGTCGACGCCCGCTTGGGCGAACTGGCGCGAGACGAGGACCTGAGCCGCTTCATCCTTTGATCAAGCCGCGCCGTTGGCCGCGTGCAGCGCCAACAGGCCGTCGAAGATCAGGCCGTCGATGAGTTCGTGCGGCACGCCCAGGGCGGGCGCCACTTTCCAGCCGGCACCGCCGGTCATGATCGTGAGCGGAGCTTGCCCCGTGTGCTGATGCAAAGCACGGTGTTGGCGCTCGATGGCGCCGGTGATGGCGTAGGTGCCCCCGCTGGTCAGGGCGTCGGACGTGTTGGTGGGGAAGTTGCGCACTTCGCCCGTGGGCACGCGCAAGCCGGCGGTGCCGCTCTCCAGGGCGCGCAGCATGATGCCGTGGCCGGGCAGGATCAGGCCGCCCAAGAAGTGGCCTCGCGCGTCCAGCGCGTCGATGGTCACCGCGGTGCCCACCATCACCACCAGCACCGGCCCCTCCCAACCGCGCTGCCGTGCGTGAGAGGCTGCCCCCACCAAGGCCACCCAGCGATCGGCACCGAGCCGCGTGGGATGGTCGTAGCCGTTGGTGATGCCCGCCGCTGACGACGAAGGCACGATCCAGCGTGGCGACAGGTCCCAGAGCTCCATCTGCTCTTCGACGCGGCGCCGCACGGCATCGCCCGCCACGTTGCTGCCGATCAGGGCCGTGGGGGCCGGCGCGGGCCCGGCCCCCCCCGCCCCCACGGCCCCAACGGCGATGTGCGGCCAAAAAACCGCCCCCGGCGCCCGGGGGGGGCGGG
>NZ_JAPZSY010000139.1 GCF_027532025.1 Inhella sp.
TGGGGGCCCAAGATCGAGTTGGCGTCCTTGACCGTCATGTACATGCCGGTGACCTTGTGCTTGCCCATGGCGTAAGAAGCACCAACGATGGTGTTCTCCAGCGCGGTGGCGCCGTCGGAGTTCTTGCGCTGGTTGTAAGCAACACCCACGTCAAACGGCCCGGCAGCGTAGCCTGCGCTCACGCCCAAGAAGCGGCCATTGCCCAAACCGCCTTCACCGGCACCGGCCATCACGTTCAAGCGCATGCCGTCTTTTTCGACCACCCACTGCACGGAGTTGTCGATGCGCACCTCGAGGCCAGTGGGCGCCGCAAACAGGGTCAGAGGGTTGCCCACGTTGCCAGCCATGTTGGGGTCGAACCGGCCGAACGTAGCAAAGGCCGGGCTGTACTGGCGACCCGCCAAGAAGCCGCCCACGGGCGTGACCAAGCCGGCCCACAACTGGCGGTGCCAGAAGCGGTTTTCCAGGCTGGCGTTCAGGTTGGCACCCAGCGTCGGGGCCAAGGCGCCACGGATGGTCAAAGGCACGCCGGCAAACACCCACTCAGGCAGGTTGGTGCCGCTGACGGGGGTCTGTTGGCTTTGGCTGCCGGTGTCGGCGTAAAACTGATGCTCGACCGTGAACATCGCCTTCCAACCGGGGGAAATTTCCTCCGTGCCACGGACGCCGAGACGGGAGCCGACTTGTTGGCCGCTGGAGACGAAGCGACGGGTCGAGTTGCCGGCACCGTCGATGGCCACCACGCCGACGTCGACGATGCCGAACACGTTGACGCTGGAGCCGCTTTGCTGGGCCTGAGCCCCGCAAGCCGTGGCCACGGCGAGCGCCAAGAACGAGAGTTGCTGTTTCATGGTGTTGGAGTTCCTTGCGTTACTTGACCCAGGACTTGGCTTTCAGCGCGTCGTACAACGCGTTGGCGAACAGGCCATGCGCTTTGCGCGAGGGGTGCACGCCGTCCGCGAACAGGGAGTTGTCGGGCGTGACACCGGCCGGCAGAAGGCGCAGGAAGGGGTTGCTGGCACTGGGCGTGGCACCGGTGATGAAGCAGAACGACGAGCTCGAACCCAAGCTGGCGGGGACGTTGCAGATCGGGGCCTGGACATTGACGAACCCTGCCGACGCCGGGTTGGTGTACCAAGCCGACGACAAAGCGCCCGCGTCGAACAGCATCACGGTGCTGCTGGGCGCCGAGAACTCGCGCCGGATGGTGTCGTTGTACGCACCCGCCAAGGCCGTGAGCAAGCCTTGTGTTGATGCACCGCCAGCCACGCCAAACGGCGTTTGAGCGGCGTTCGGGATGGTCATGACCACGATGCGCTTGGCGCCAGCCGCTTCGAGACGACGCACTTGGGCCAAGGTGTCCAGGCCCGCCTGCACCATTTCTGGGCCGTACTTGTTTTGGATCAGCGCGGTGGTTTCCGCCGTGGTCAAGGGACGACCCAGACGCGTGCCCTCCGCCGTGATCTCGTTGCCTGCCGCCGTGGCGTTGAAGAACACGTCGTTGGCACCAGCCCACACCACGACCAAGTCGGTGGCCTGGAAGCTGCCCTTGGCCAGAGCACGGTCGATCTGGGTGCTCACCGGCACGGCGGCCTGAGCCGTGCAAGCGCCGGCCGGGTTGGGGCTGCAACCCACGCCCGGCACTTTGGCCACGCGGGCGCCGCCCTGGGCGTAGTTGGTGGCCTGGGTGCCGGTGTTGAGCGCGTTGGTGGCCACAACAGGGCTGGCGGCTCCGACTTCAAAGCGCTCCGGGGCGATGGTGACGCCCAGGCGAGTGGCCAGGACTTCGTTCCAGATGGCGCCGGGGCTGTCGGTGAACTTGCCCACCAGGTTGGCTGCTGCGGCCGGGACGCCTGCGTTCAGTTGCAAGATCAGCGAGTTACCACGCGAGTAAGCGCCGCCGTCGCTCAAGCTGTCGCCGAACACGATCAAACGTGACGTGTCGTTCGTGGGGGGAGCAGCGATCGGGGCGGGTGCTGGGCCGCTGCCACCACCGCAAGCGGTCAGCGCCGCCAGAGCCAAGGCGCCCAGCGCCAAACGGATCTTCATACACGGTCTCCTGGAGGGGTTGATTGCATTCAAACGCGCGCTCGGTCGGGTTACGCGCCATAACGGAGCGAGCATGCCACAGGGTCAGACGTCAACACGGCACCAACGGGGCGTGTGTGGCGCGATGCCGACGTAGGATGCCCCCGTGAAAACACCAATACCCACCATTTGCCGCGTTTTGTGTGCAGGAATTGCCTTGGTTTTGCTGGGTTTGGCGCTGAGTGCCGCCCCACCAGCCGCGCTGGACACCGGCTGGGACAAGGCGAACCATGCCTTGGCTTTCGCGGTGTTGGGCGCCGTGGCCCACGGCGGTTGGCGCAGCCCGTGGCGCTGGGCGGCGTTGCTGGCCTTTGGCGTGGCGATCGAGGCCCTGCAAGCGCTGACGCCCACGCGCGAACCCAGCGCAGCCGATGTGCTGGCGGACGCCCTGGGGCTGGCGCTGGCCTGGGGCTCGATCGGGGTGTGGCGGGCGCTCAGGCGGCGGGCACCGCAGGACTGACGCGGCCGCTGCAAGCGCCCCAGCCGATGCGCTTGGCGCCCGCCCGCTCGGCGTGCGCGCGAAGGGCGAGTTCGTCGCCATCCTGCAGAAAGATGCGGGTTTGGCCGTCGGACAGCACGATGGCTTGTTTGCCCCCCTGCGTCAGTTCCAGCAGCGACCCAGCCTGTTCGGGCGAAGGGCCCGAGATGGTGCCGGTGCCCAACAAGTCGCCCGGTTGCAGGTTGCAGCCATTGCTGGCGTGGTGCGTGAGCAGTTGGGCAGCGGTCCAGTACAGGTGGCGCGCGTTGCTGGTGGCGATGCGGCTGGGACGGCCACCGGCCGGGGTGAGCCAGACCTCCAGTTGGATGTCCAACCCGCCCTGGCTGCGGTTGGCCGCGCTGTCCAAGTAAGCCAAAGAGGGCGGGTCGCCCTCGGGGCGCTCCTGCGGGCACCGGAACGGAGCGAGCGCTTCCCAGGTGACGATCCAGGGCGACACGGTGCTGGCGAAGTTCTTCGCCAGGAAGGGACCAAGCGGCTGGTATTCCCAGGGCTGGATGTCGCGGGCCGACCAGTCGTTGAGCAGGCCCACGCCGAAGAGGTGTTCGTCGGCCTGCGCCAACGGGATGGGCTCGCCCAGCGCGTTGCCTGGGCCGACCCACAGCGCCAGCTCCAACTCGTGGTCCACGCGCAGGCTGGGCGCGAAGGTGGGCACCTCGTCTTGGGGGCCCTTGCGCTGGCCCCAGGGGCGACGCACCGGCGTGCCGCTGACGACCAAGCTGGACGCCCGGCCGTGGTAGCCGATGGGCACCCACTTGTAGTTGGGCAGCAAGGGGTTGTCGGGACGGAAGAGACGACCCACCGCTTCGGCATGGTGGATGCCGGCGTAAAAGTCGGTGTAGTCGCCGACGCGGGCCGGCAGGCTGTGCTCGACGTCGGCCTGCGGGACGAGGGCCGCTGACAGCCGCGCGGCCTGCGGCGAGCCGGCACGCAGGGCCTCGAACAGGGCATGGCGCAACTGCCGACGCTGCGCCGAGGGACGGGCCATGTGGACGTTGAGATCGCCTTGCGCCAGGGGCTCGAGCAGCACCTGCTCGACGCTGGTCCAGCGGCCCAAGGCCAGCGCGCGGCGCAGGTCGAGCACGGCATCGCCGATGGCCACGCCGATGCGCCATTCCTCGCCGCTGGCGGCGCGGCGGATGCGACCGAAGGGCAGGTTTTGGAGCGGGAAGTCGGTGTCCGGCGCGTTCGCGCTGTCCAGCCAGGCGGTGGCGGTGGGGTCGTGGGTGAAGTCCAGCATGGTCAAGCTTGGGCGGAGGTCAAGGGGGCCCAGCAATCGGCGTAGCGCTCGTCGCGCAGGCCGGGCGTTTGGAGGGCGAAGGCGGTGGGGCGCAGGGTCCAGCGGGTCTCGAACATGAAGGCCAGGGTATCGGTGAGCTTGTGGGGCTTCAAGTCGGCCTCGGAGGCGCCGCGGAAGGCGTCGGCATCGGGGCCGTGGGGCACATAGGCGTTGTGCAAGCTGGCGCCGCCGGGCTTGAAGCCCTCGGGTTTGGCGTCGTACTGACCTGTGATCAGGCCCATGAACTCGCTCATGACGTTGCGGTGGTACCAAGGCGGTCGGAACGTGTGCTCGGCCACCATCCAACGCGGCGGGAAGATGACGAAGTCGACATTGGCCCAGCCGGGGGTGTCGCTGGGCGAGGTGAGCACGGTGAAGATGCTGGGGTCGGCGTGGTCGAAGCTCACGGTGTTGAACACCATGAAGTTCGCGGTGTCGTACTTGCAGGGCACGGCATTGCCGGCCCAAGCGAGCACGTTGAAGGGCGTGTGGGCCTGGGTGCTGGCCCACAAGCGGCCATGCTGGCGCTTGAGGAGTTGGGTGGTGCGGTCGGGCTCGGCGTGGGCGGTGGGCACCAGGAAGTGCCGCGGCTCGGCCAGGCCGTTGGAGCCAATGGGGCCGAGCTCTGGCAGGCGGAACGGGGCGCCATGGTTTTCGCAGACGTAGCCGCGCGACGGCCCTTCGACGTCCACCGCAAAGGCCATGCCGCGCGGCACGAGGGCAATTTCCCCGGGCTGCACCACCATCCGGCCCAGTTCGGTGCGAATCAACAAACGGCCTTGCTGCGGCACGATGAGCATCTCGCCATCGGCGTTGACCAAGGCGCGGTCGGTCATGGAGCGGTCGGCGCTGTACAGGTGCGCTGCCATGCCGCAGTGGGCATCGGGGTCGCCATTGACGACGTAGGTGCGCAGGCCGTCCACGAAGTCGCCCGCCTGAGCAGGCAGCGGCGCCCAGCGGTGGGGCTCGGGCGCCGCGCATTCGCCCTGGGCCGCCCCGCTGCGCCAATGGGGCTGCTCGTAGGGCTGGTAGGACCCTGCCCGCACGGAGGGCAGGCGTCGGTACAGCCAAGTGCGGCGGTTGCCGTCGCGCGGGGCCGTGAAGGCCGCGGCCGAAAACAGCTCGGCGTACAGGCCCAAGGGGCAACGCTGGGGGCTGTTTTGGCCCACCGGCAACGCGCCCGGGAGAGCCTCGCTTTGCAGGTGATTGCCAAAGCCCTGCAGGTAGGTCAGGTCGGTTGGTGATGTCATGCAGCGTCCTCGCAACTCGCCTTCGCGGCGACTTTGTGAAAATTCTGCCATTACAAATGCATTTGTTTAAATAGAATTTTCTGCATGAGCAAAGCACCCCGTGGGATCCAAAGCCTGGAAGTGGGCGGCAGCTTGCTGCGCGCCCTGGTCGACGCAGGGCGCCCCTTGCCCCTGAAGGACTTGGCGGCGCGAGCGGGCATGGGCGCAGCCAAGGCCCACCCCTACTTGGTGAGCTGGAGCCGGGTGGGGCTGGTGGCCCAAGACGAGGGCAGCGGCCGCTACGGCTTGGGACCGATGGCCATGCAACTGGGACTGATCAGCCTGCAGCAACACGACCCGGTGCGCTTGGCCAGCGAGGCGCTGGAGCCCATGGCACTGCAGACGGGATGCACGGTGGCCTTGACGCTGTGGGGCAATGCGGGCCCCACGGTGGTTCGGGTGGCGGAAGCTCCCGCCCCTCTTCACGTGAGCCTGCGGCATGGCACCGTGCTGAACCTGAGGCAAACCGCCTCCGGCCGCGCGATGGCCGCCTACCGGCCGGAACCGGAAGTGGTGGCGCTGTGGGACGCCGAACAAGTCGCCACCGCTCGCGATGCCGCCACTTGGGCGGACTTCCAAACCGAATTGCAGGCCGTGCGCGAGCGGGGGTACGCCCACAGCGACGACGCCCTGATGCCAGGGCTGTCGGCCCTGGCTGTGCCCGGCTGCGATGCATTGGGGGTGGCGCGTTGGGCGCTGGTGGCGGTCGCCCCGGGTCGCCAGTGGCACGACCCGGATGAGCGCGAGCGCGTGGCCCACGCGCTGCAAGCTGGCGCTCAGGGGGTGTGCGAACGCCTGGGATGGCGGCCCTCGGGCCTAGGCTGAGGGCCTTCTTCACAGCAGCAGCCGGGGCATCGCCCGGGCTGCCGCTGGGGCTTCAAGCTTGGTTGCGCTTGGCCACCAGGCGGGACATGTTGCCCAGCGAGACACGGTGCATTTCCATCAAGGCCAGCAAGCCATTGCGGTGGAAGGCCAGCACCTTGTCGTCGGCCAGGGCCATGAGCTTTTCGTGGTTCACGGCCAGGAAGCCGGTGACCTCGATCTTGGCGCCGTCGCTCATCTGCGCTTCGAAGCGCATCTCTTCCAGCAGGCCGGCCGCGTCGATCTCGTTGCAGGCTTGCTGCGTGCGCTCGGACTCGGTCTCGAACGCTTCCAGGAACTTGACCAGGTTTTGCGCGAACTCGGTGGCCTCGCCTTGCTCGCTGAACAGGCGCTCGCCCTGGGTGGTGGACAGGCCCTTCCAGGTGTCGTCCACGCAAACGGCCAGGTTGTCGCTCTGCGCGTCGAGACGGGCCATGCAGAAGGGATAGCGACGCAGGTAAGCCGGGGCGTAGTCGCCCTGCCACTGGCCGTTCTTGATGAAGAGGTTTTCACCTTGCGTCAGGCCCAGCACGGCCAGCGGCGCCACAGGGGCGGGCTTGCCGTCCTTGGCCTCGCCCGTGCGCACGAAGACGATGGGGTACTCGCGGCAGGCATCGACGAACTCGACCACGTTCAGGAACGCGGCATTGAGGTCGGCCGCGTTTTCCAGCGTAGCCGCACCTTGGTCCACACGCAAATCGCGGTGCTGCACGGTGTCCAGGGGCATCATGCTGCGGTACATGGGGGGGAATTTCATCGCGTTCTCTCTCTAAGGGGAATGGGTCAGTGGCCGAGGGACGAGGGGTCGGACGGCAGGCGCGTCACCAGCACCTTGTCCACGCGCTTGCCGTCGAGGTCGACAACTTCAAAGCGCCAGTCCTCCCACTCCACCGCGTCGGCCGTGCGCGGCAAGCGGCCCAGCAGCAGCATGATCATGCCGGCCAGGGTGTTGTAGCGCCCGCGGTCTTCTTCGGGCAGTGCCTTGAGCTCGAGTCGGTCTTTGAGCTCGGGGACGGGAATGAGGCCATCCATGAGCCAACTGCCGTCGGGCCGCTCGGTGGCCCAGGCTTCGCCGTCGCTGGGCGCATTGAACTCTCCGGCGATGGCCTCCAGCAAGTCGCGCACCGCGATCACGCCCTGCACCTCGCCGTACTCGTCCACCACGAAGACCAAGGGCGCGTCACTGGCCCGAAAGTGCTCGAGCAATTCCATGCCGCTCAGGGTTTCGGGCACGAAAACGGGCGGCTCGAGGCTGTCTGCCAGGTTGAGCGGCTGCTGACCCAACAAGCGCTGCAGCAAGCCCTGGGCGGAGACGACGCCCACCACGTCGCTGAGGTTTCCGCGGCACACCGGATAGCGGCTGTAGCCGTGCTCGCGAAGGACGGTCAACACGTCCTCGGCCGTGGCCTCCACGTCGAGCCAGGCGATTTCGGCCCGCGGGATCATCATGGAGCCGATCTGTCGCTCGTCGAGTCGGAACACGTTGCGCACCATCTGGTGCTCGGTTTCCTCGATCACGCCGGCGTCCAGACCCTCTTCCAGGCTGGCGGCGATCTCTTCTTCCGTCACGCTGCGCTGACTTTGGTTGCGCAGCCCCATCAGGCTGAGAGTGGCTTCGGTGCACAAGGTCAGCGTCCGCACAAAGGGGCGCGTGACGGCCGAGATCACGTTCATCGGCTGAGCCACCATGCGGGCGATGAGCTCGGGGTACAACTGCCCCAGGCGCTTGGGCACCAGTTCACCGAACACGATGGTGACGAAGGTGATGGCCACCACCACCAGGCCCGTGGCCGTCAGGCTGGCAGCGCGCTCGCTGAGCGGGACGTGGGCAATCAGCCAAGCCGACAGCGGCTCCGAAAACGCCGCCTCGCCCACGATGCCGTTGAGCACTCCGATCGAGGTGATGCCGATCTGGATGGTGGAAAGGAACTTGGTGGGGTTTTCGTGCAGCGCCAAGGCCTGGGCGGCCCCCGACTCACCGGCCTCGACCATCACCTGCAAGCGAGCCTTGCGGCTGGCGGTGAGGGCCATTTCCGACATGGCGAACCAGCCATTGAGCAGGATGAGAAACAGAAGAAGCGCGGTGTCCATCAAGAAAACGCCGCCTCAAGGGCGGCTTGGCATTCACTGCGCATTGTCTCACCCCACCCCGCGGCACTGCTCAGGGTGCGCCCGAGGCCGGACAATGGCGCGATGGACTGGTTGGTGGGCGACCTGCAAGGCTGCGATGCGGCCCTTCGACGATTGCTGAACACCGTGGGCTTCTCGCCCTCGCGCGATCGACTGTGGCTGCTGGGCGACCTGGTGGGCCGCGGCCCCGACAGCCTGGCCACTTTGCGTTGGGTGCGCGACCTGGATGCACAGGCGGTGCTGGGCAACCACGACTTGAACCTGCTGGTGGTGGCGGCTGGCCACCGGGCCGCCCAGCCCCAGGATCGCCTGGGCGGCCTTCTCAGCGCGCCCGACCGCGACGAGCTCCTGCACTGGCTGGCTCAGCAACCCCTGGTGCGCCGCGTGCACGGCTGGCTCCTGGTGCACGCCGGTCTGCTGCCCGGCTGGACGGGTGAGCAAGCGCTGGCCCTGAGCGACGCCTTGAGCAAGGTGCTGAGCGACCCTGGCCAGCGCGCCACCTTTTTGCCCCAGATGATGGGCAACGAGCCCGCGCTTTGGCACCCGGATTTGCAGGGCGCCGAGCGGCTGCGCTGCTTGGTCAACGCCTTCACCCGGCTGCGCTTTGTCGACCTTCAGGGGCGCATGGATTTCGCCACCAAGGAAGGCAGCGACCGCGCGCCCCCTGGCCTGATGCCCTGGTTCGACCATCCCGAGCGGGCCAGCGCTGGCGAGCCCATCGCCTTTGGCCACTGGAGCACGTTGGGGCTGATCGACCGCCCCACCCTGCTGGCCCTGGACACCGGCTGCGTCTGGGGAGGCTGCCTGAGCGCGGCCCGCATCGACGGTGGCCGACGCGAAATCGTCCAAGTGCGCTGCGACCAGGCCCTGAGGCCCGGCACGGTGTGACAATGCGCGCCCGGTGAAGGCGCTCGATGTCAGAACTGGCGCACAAGCGCCAAAGCAGGCAAGACCGCCCCAGCCGTCTTGCTCAGCACGCGTCAGCGGGCTGGACATCGGGGCCAAGCCCCGATGGCAAAACGGGCTGCCATGATGAATGGAAGATCAGCGGAGGCTTGGGGGAGTGGTTTAACCCAGCAGTCTTGAAAACTGCCGGCCCGCAAGGGCCCGTGAGTTCGAATCTCACAGCCTCCGCCAACAGCACACCCCGCTCATCTTCCCCTGGGCAAGACGCCCCATTCCGGAGACTTTCGCAGGGGGTCGACGACCCCGGTCGCGAAGTTCGGCGCTGACGACAGGCGCTGCCAAGCCGCTGCGGCTCCCGGCGCTCCGTGCTCGACGGCGTAGGCCAGCGCTGGCGTCAGGTTGGACCAATAGCTGCCCACGCTGCCGATGTAGCCGCCTCGCAGGCTGCCGTCGCCCAACTCTTTGCGTGCGCCGGGCTCGACGACGGCCGTTGCCCCCAGTTCGACGGTGGCGGCCCACATCTGTCCCCAGTGGGCGTACCAGGGTCCAACGCCGGTGTCCCAGTTGGATGCGTCCGACGGGGCCACGGCCAGCAGGTAAACACCGGCATCGCGGTACAGGTACTCCTCGGCGCCCACGCCGCCGAAGCGACCGACCACGCTGCGGGACATCCACTCGAACCACTGCACCAGCCGAGCTTGGTCGGCGCCGATGTCGCGGGTGCAATGGCGCAGGTAACCCACGACCGCGGTGCAAAAGTCGAGCATCCAAGGCGCGGCGACAAAGGGGTCGGCCGCCGCCGTGTAGTCGCCCAGCCCGGGCAGGTTGCTCTTCATCACGCCCTGCGGGTGATTGGGTTGGGCCACGTAGCGTTCGTGGTTGAGCCTGACCGTGGCGGCGACCTGGTCGGCGAACTCGGTGGCCAGGGGGTCGTCTTGCGGTGTGACAACCAAGGCTTGGGCCAGGGTGCGAACGCCCCAAGCAAACCCCCGCACTTGCATGAAGGAGGTGGTGCTGAGCGCCCCGCTGCCCTCGCCCCGGAACTGGGGTGATTGGTGCAAGGCGTTGATGGACGCCAGGAACTGGCAGGTTTCGACGTGGTAGCAGCGACCCGTGAGCACCGCGGCCATGAAGCCCATGCTGGGGTGGTGGCTCACCTTGTAGGTCGACGGCACCGTGCCGGTGCCGGAGGTCGAGTAAGGGCCGGTGGTGGCGCCCACATCGCCGATGCCGGCACCAGTGCCAAACACGGCTGCAGGCCACTGCGACAGGCGCGCCGGGCGCTCGGTGTTTTCGTCCCGGAAGTGGATGCCGTAGCGCCCGGCGCGGTAACCCTGCCATTGCACCTGTTTCCACAGGGCTTCGGTGGCGCCAGCGGTCAGGTAGGCGGCGTCCCAGTTGGGCAGCAAGCCGATGGAGGGGTGATAACCGCCGGCCCCCATGCCGGACGGGAACAGGCCCTGCTCCAAGGGCGTGAAGGCTTGCGGCCAACCCGCCAGTGTGCTGGCGTTGAGCGGGGTGGGGTAATGGGGCAAGGCCTGGGTGGCCATCAGGTAAGCCGGCTCGTGGGTGGCCGACACGAACCAGTCGTCGCGCAGCCACCAAGCCACGCGGTCGCCCTCGAGCAGCACGGTACGACACCGGTTGGGCAGATCCAGCCTGCGGCTGAAGCGCGTGCTGCCGCCGAGCACGAAGGCGTACTCGCCGGCTTTGTTGACGGCGTCGGGACGCATGATGTAGCCGTTCTCGACCCAGGGCAGCACCTCGACGTCACCGGTGGACCACAGCCGAACTTCCAGCCACGCCGTGAGGTGGCCGCCGGCGACCAAGGGTTTGCGGTAAAGCCAAGACGACATGAGTGGGCCGGTGACCCAGGTGCGCTCCGGGTTGGACCAGTCGTCGGCCGTCCACACGGCCGTGCCGTGGGAGCCCGCGCGGATCTCGGCGGTGATGCCTGTGGCGCGGAGGTTGGCCAGGGACAGCGCGGCCCCGGCGGGGGCGGTGCCGGTCCGCAAATCGAGCGTGACGCCGCCTGCAGCAGCCGCATTGAGCCGACCGGCGACAAGCACGAAGCGCGCCGAACCATCGGGCCAGCGGGACAGCACGTTCGTCTGCAGCCCATCCAAGCTGGCCCCGGCGGGCACATCACCGGGGCGGAACAGGTGACCGAAGGCGAAGGGGGCGTTGCCAGCCCGGGGCAGACGGACTTGGACGGCAGCGATGCGCGGGATCGTGGGGGCTGGTGGCGGGTTGGACGGTGAGGGCGGGTTGGACGGTGAAGGCGGCGGCGCAGGAGACGGGGGTGGGGCCACGGGCACGGCCTCGGCGCTGCCGCCGCCGCAGGCGCCGAGCGCCGCAGGCAACGCCGATGCGGCCAGGGCCTGCAGGATGCGCCGGCGCGAGCGCATGGGGCTGGGGGATCGGTGGTGGCTGTTCATGTCTGCTCCTGAGCATGCAGCGGTCGCCTCGGGAAGACCGAGTTCGATTCATCATCGCTGGATTCCCGCCTGGGCAGCAGGCGCTGCCCCTCGTTCACACCCCACCCAGACACCGCCCGTCGGGGCGGGAGACCCACTGCGCTGAAAGGTGGGGCGGATGGCCCCGCTCAGCGGCGGCGAAGCCAACCCAAGATGGCGGCCACGGGCAGCACCGATCGGGGACGATAGGCCGTCGCCCACAGTCCCCCATGACAGGCTTGGTCCATCACGAGGTCCAGGGGGTGATCCAAACGGGCCCGCGGGTTGCTGGCGCCGATGTCGCTGCGCAAGTCATGCACCCAAAGCGCCGCCATCATGGCGTTGGTGGTTTCCGGCTCGAAGACCTCGACATCGAAGGCCGCCGCACCCCGGTAGCCCGCCGCCAAGGCGGCATTCTTCAGCACCGACTGAGTGCCGGTGGCCGGAGCCACATTCAGGCTCACCCGATGCCGTTGCCGACGCGCCACCAAAGCGCGCCACAGTTGAAGGCGTTTGGCCACGGCGTAATTCGGCCCTTGCTGGAGCACCAGACTGTCCGTGACACCGATCCGGCGGCCATCCTGCAACTTGAGCAACTCGGGGTAATGCGGCACGAACCAACGCCCACCCGTGATCGCGCGCAACAGGGGATGCAGCCCCGCCCCTGGGCCTTGGCCCGACGCGGCACGGCGCTGGGCCAACTGCGCGGTGGCCTCAGGCACGGGAAAGACGTCCGAGGGCGTGGCCAGGAACGCGACGGAACTCTCCGCCTGGGCGCCAAGGACGGACTGGACCACCATGTCCATGGCGACCGACACGCGCAGGTGCCGCTCGCCATCGGCATAGGCGAACGCGCCCAGGTCCAGGGGACGCTCAAAGCTGCGCAGCCACGCGGCCGCGCGGGGGGCATCGCGCAGCAGGTCCACGCCAGCCTGGCGCGTCCAATCCTTGCCGGCCGGGCCCCGCAGGGGCAGTCGCAAGGTGGCATTGCCCTGGCGGACCACGCTCGCGATGCGGGTCCAAACTTCAGGCTGATCGAGGTCCACGGCCAGGAGGTTGGCGCGCCACTGCACCAGCCAATTCAAGGGCCCGGCTTCACTGCCCGCGCCGAGCAGCGCGATGCAGCGGTCGGACAAATCGAACCACTCGGGATGGCGCGCACAACGCCCCAGGGCCCGGGCGGCGCTGGCCTCCAGCACCCCACCCTCCACCCAACGCAGCAGTTGCTGCAGCAGGGCATCGCCACGCAGCATCTGCCCGCGGTAGGGCAGCCCCCAGGGCTGAACCTGCGACGGCCCTTCGCCCTTGAGCGTCAAGGTGGTCAATGGCCAGCCTTCTGGCGCTGCCATGGCCTCGGCCAGCTTGCGCTCGACGCCGTCGACACCGATCCAAGACAACGCCTCCCAAGCGGCCGCCAAACCGGCCTCGGCGCTGGGCACCACCGCTCGTGGGCGCAGCAGAGCGCCCTCTACCCAGTGCGTGATGGGATGGGGGTATTGCCAGCGCCAGCGCTTCTCGGCGCGGGTGGTCTGGGCCGACGCAAAGGCACCCAGCGCATCCAGCGCACTGGCCAGGATGTGCTGGGCGGCCGCGGTGCTGCTGCGGTGGTCTTCGCCGTCCTGGCGGAACACCAAACCGGGGCTGGAAGCGGGTGCAGTGGGCATGCCAGGGCAAAGGTTCGGGTTTGGGGTCTCGACAGCTTAGTCAGGACGCGCCGCCCGCGTCTCGCAAAGCGAGCCTGGGTGTGCGCTTGTGCTCACGGGGGCACGGGAGGAAGGCCGATCGCTCACTTCAAGCGCACGAAGCCCACGCTCCAGGCCACTGGATCGTCCAGGTTGTTGTCCTGGAACAAGATCGGCTGCCGCTGATTGCCGGTCAGGTCCACGCCCACGCTGCGCAGGTGGTGGTCGGAATTGCCGAACGCGAAGCGAAATCCGCGAAGGCCCACTTTGTCATTGGAATCGGGCAACGTGCCGGCATCGGCCATGCGCGTGGTGCCGGCAACGAGCCCAGCGCCCAAAACCAAAGACGGCGGCACCCAGACGTACTGCACCGTGACGGTGTAGGTGCGCAAGCGCCTCTCGTCGAACTCGGGCAGGGTGCCCGTCAGCCGCGCGCCGAACACCGGCAGGGCCAGCAACTCGCCAAGCGGCAGGGCCGCCAAACCGAGCGATTGCACACCGTCCATGCCCCGGAAATCGGCGCCTTGGTCGTCGACCAGTGCAACCCGGACAGAACGGCTGTCTTCCGCGACTTGGACGGCCACCAGACGCACGTTCGCATCGGTCGCACGGGCGCGCTTGAACTGGAAGCCTTGCAGCAAAGCCACATGACCCGCGGGTCCGGCTGGCAGGTCGATCTTGACGTCGCCGGAGGCGTGGGCCGACACCTCCTGGGTGGCCGAGTACGAGGGCGACTGCAGCCACGTGGCATGGGCGCGAAACGGGTCGTTGGCATCGCGATCCCGCAGGATGAATTCCGCCCGCTGACCTTGGACCAACACCCCCAGGGTGTTGACCTTGTGGTCAGTCCCCATGAAGCCAAACCGAAAACTGGAAAGCACGCCTCGCTCGGCGTGCGGGGATCGCAAGGTGGCCGTTGCTCCCCCTCGACCCAGGACCGGGCCGAGCGTCTCCGCGCTGGCCGGTGTCAAGGGCGTGATCTTGAGGGTCTGGGTGGGTCTCAGCGGCTGATCGAGGCCCTGGGCCCCGGCCATGCCAGACAGGCAGGTCAGTACGATGAAAGCAGCCGTCGCTCGCAGCATGAAGGTCTCCCAAAGGCGTTGGCCCTGTCGTCGTCCATGGCGCCAAGGCGAATGGCGATTCTGAACCAACGGCCTTCGGGGCTAGCGCTGGGCCTCAGCCGGGCACGATGCCGGCCCGCATCTGCGCTGCGGTGGTGCCTTGCAACGCCCACAGCGTGCGGGCGACGTAGCGCGTCACTTTCTCCAGGCTGGGCACGTTCACTTTGTCCAGGGTGTCGGCGATGGTGAGGTAGTACACCGGGTTGGAGATGTGCGCCATCACCGGCACCCCCGCCTTCCAAAGGGCCTTGGAATCGCTGGGGGGGCCGTCGCCAAACTCTTCGGGCGGCACCATCATCGTTCGCCGGTAGTCCTCCGCCTGGATGGCCGACTTCAACGCCGCCTGCAGGTTGGGGTTGCGGCTGGTGTAAATCCAATGCGGCTCGATGCGACCAAGGTCGAGCAGTTGACCGTTGGCGTCGATGTCGAACTCCTGGCAAGGGGTCTCCAGGTGGACATCGAGCACCACTCGGGGCAGCAGGGCCGGGTTGGCCGCCACGAATGCCTCGCAGCCCGCGCTGACCTGCATGTGAGCCGCGTTGAGCAGGAAGACCAACTCGAACGGCCGCTCGGCCGCGGGCACCTTGGACCAGTACGCCGCCTGGGCCAGCACCAGCGCCGTGCCGGCGGCGTCCTCGGTGGCCCCCAGGAAGGGCGCGTCGTGGTGCGAGCCGATCAGCATCACCTGGTCCGTGAGACCCGAAGGCAGGCGGCCGATCACGTTGCGCGACAGGGCTTTCGTTTCGCTGGACACCACGTTGACGCTGGCGCTGGCGCCGCCGCCCGGCCACTGAGCGAGGATCGCCTTGCGCGTGGAGGGGCTCACCCAGACGATGGGAATGTCGCGGTCGTACGGCGCGGCAGAGTGCGCGCCATACACGTAGGGCGTGTCGATGAAATCGTCCAATGCCGCAATCACGGCCAGCGGCTTCTTGAGCAGCAGGCTGGCCAGTGTCTTGCCGGCGTTCGAGGTTTGCGGCCGCGAACTGGGGTGGAGGGTCTTGTTGAGGTCGTTGTCGGGGTCGTAGACCCAGTCGGCGCGGCTTTGCAAGGCGCCAGGGGCGAACCGCGCCATCGGGTAGTCCAGCAGCACCACCTTGCCGGTGACGGGCGTGGTCGCGTCCTGGTAGCGCACCAACTCGCCTTGCCTCAGCGCAGTCTGGCGGCTGGTCACCGTGGGGAAGGCCGGGTAGGTGACGCAGGCGCTGCCGATGCACACCTGCACGCTGCTCTGCCCCTCCACGGTGTCCCAGCGCGTGACCGGCACATCCTGCGTGCTGACCTGCACCCCCATCGACGCCAGGACCGAGGCCGCGAAGCCCGTGGTCAAAGGGTCGGCCGGGTAGCCCGAACGCCGGATGCCGAAGTTGACGATGCTGGTGATCCAGTCGCGCACCTGATCGCTGCTGGGCAGGGCCCCCTGGTGACGCTCAAAACCCCCGGAGGCCGGGGGCGGGCTGGGGGCTGGGGCGGGGGCTGGGGCTGGGGCCGGCGCGGGCGTTGGCGTGGGCATCGGGGCCGGCGTCCCGCCGTCCGAGCCACCGCCGCCGCAGGCCGCCAAGGCGGCCGAACTGGCGGCGCCGATCAGCAGCCGACGGCGCTCGGGTTGCAGCGGCTCTGCGCGGGCTGAAACAGAGGGGCGAATGACGGTCATGGAGCGGCTCATGGGAGGGGTGAATCAGCACCATGATCGAAGGGCGCTGTTGAGCCATGGCGAGTGGGCGGTAAAGAAGCGTGAACGCCGTCGAGCAGCCGGCGCCGCCCGGGCCCAAGGGGCGATTGGGCGCGGCCACGCCGAGGACCAGGGAATGCCACCCCGCCGCGTTCACGCTTCTTTACCGCCCACTCGCCATCCCGACACGGGGTCTTTGGATCATGCCGCCACCCCCTCTTCGCCCCCAGCGCCATGACCCCCACCCGACCCCGACGCTTCGGCAGCCCCTCATCCTTGCAAACCGAGCAGCGTCGGCTGCTGCTGGGCGCCATCGGCGCGGCTGCCCTGACGGCCTGCGGCGGCGGTGGCTCGGACGCCGCGGCACCTGCTCCTGCGCTGGCAGCACCTCCACCGCCGGCTCCAGCGCCACCACCGCCCGCCCCCCCTCCGCCCGCCCCCCTCGTCTGGGCCGCGGTCGATGCTGAATTCGACCGCGCCGCATCGGGCTTCCCCAACGGGTTCACCGTCGAGATCGCAACAACGGCCGGCGTCGTCTACTCGCGCAGCACGGGCGGCTATTCCGCACAAACGCGCAACCCCATTGCGTCGGCCACGAAATGGATCACCGGCACCACCCTCTTGAGGCTGGTGCAACAAGGCGCACTGAAGCTGAGCACCCGCACCGGTGAACTCTTGGTCGATCGCAGCGGCGCGCCATGGAGTGGACCGATCGGCCAGATCACCCTGGCCGACCTGCTGTCGTTCACGAGCGGCTTGGAGGGCGACGTCGACGAAGCCACCGTCACCAACATTTCGCTGGCCGAGGCCGTGCTGCGCATCCACGACAGCCAAACCCGACCGGGCGTGCTGGCGCCGCCCAAGACGCGCTACTGGTACGGCGCCACCCACTTGCGTGTGGCCGGCCGCATGGCGGAAGTGGCCACCGGCAAGCCCTGGCAGCAGCTCTTCGACGCCGCGCTGCGTGCGCCCTTGGGGTGGGAATCCAACTCGATCTACAGCTTGGGCGGCCCCAACCCCGCGCTGGACGGCGGGGACGGCGGCATCCGGTGCACGGGCGAGGAGTACATGCGCTTCTTGGTCATGCAACTGCGCAAGGGGCTCTACAACGGGGTGCGGCTGCTCAGCGAAGACTTGATCGCCGCCCAACGCGCCGACGCCTTCCTGCCCAGCACGGTCATCGCCAAGAGCCCGTACCAGAAGTTCGAACCCGACCCCATGTACCACTACGGCTTGTGCAACTTCCGGGAATGCGGCAACCCCGCCAACGCCAACGCCTGCGACCTCGACCCGCAGCTGCGCCTGTCGAGCCCTGGCGCCCTCGGGTTCGCACCCTGGGTCGACGTGTACGGCAGCTACGCGGCCTGCGTGATGACGCGCCAGCCCCAGCAGGGCAAGACCGAGCCGTCCGAACTGCTCAAGCGCACCTTGGCGCCCTTGATCAGGGCCGCCTTGAGCCTCAACCCAGGGGTGATCCGCCCCCTGCCCTGAGGCTCGCAGCCTTCACTTTCGCGCCGGCGGCAAGTCGGTGCAATTGCCGTGCGCCACCTCGGCCAATGCGTTCGCCCCGCGTGGGGGTGCAGGTGGATGGTTTTGCCGATGGCCAAGACGATCGCGCCCATCCATTCGCCGGGGATGACGTCGGCGGCCACGTGGGCCTCGTGCGCCCCTTTGTGCGCCAGCATGGGCTGGGCGACCCAGTCGCCGTTGACGAAGCTGCGGTCGGTCACAGCCGGGCCGGCCTTCTCGTCGCCGATCTTCTTGATCGCGTGCATCCCTTCCCTCGGATGAATCCGGCGTTCGGCGACTGCGCGCTGGCTACGACCTTGCCGACCCGTGCCCCGGTGTCAGGCGCAGCCCGGCTGCTCGGCTACGCGAGCGACCAGCCAGCGCGCGTCAACGGCAGCCGCGTGACGGGCCTACCGCTGGCGGCCAGCAGCGCATTGGCGATGGCCGGCCCGATCGTCGGTGGCCCCTCCTCGCCAATCCCGGCGGGACCCTCGCCATTGCCCAGCACGACCACCCGCAGCGGCGGCACCTGTGCCGCCGTGACCAGCGGATAGTCGTGAAAGTTGCTCTGCTGCACGCGGCCGTCCTTCAGCGTGATCTCGTTGAACAGGGCCGCCGACAAGCCGAACACGGTGCCACCCATCATCTGCGCTTGCACCGCGTCAGGATTTCCAACCCGACCAGCGTCAATGGCGGCGGTGATGCGCTCCAGCCGGAAGCGGCCGGGCGCTGTCACCGTCAGTTCGACCACGTGGCCGCTGATCGCGTCATTGGCTTCGCTGATCGCGATGCCGCGAAAGCGGCCCGCGGCTGCGGGCTGATCCCAGCCAGCAGCTTCCGCCAGTGCGTCGATGAAGGTCAGTGCGCGCGGCTTGAGCGCCAGCAGTCGACGCCGATACGCGAGCGGATCGAGGCCGCTCGTGCGCGCTGCCAGATCGATGGAGTGCTCGAAGAAGAACGTGTTGTACGAGGCGCCCACCGAGCGCCAGTAGCCGCAGGGCACGCCTACCTCGACGCGCGTCCAGCGCAGGTCCATCGCCGGGATCGCGTAACTGTGCCCGGCCCAGCCCATCGAGGCGGACCAGTCGAGTGCGGGCCGAGGCGGGCCATTCGTCAAGCCGGAGTGATCGAGCAGCGACGGGTTCGCGAGGTCTGCCGCCACGGCGAGCGGTAGACCGTCGTCACCCAGTGCGAGGCGCACGCGTGCTGCCGCGGCTGGCCGGTAGAAGCCAGCAGCCAGATCGGTGTCGCGCGACCAGATCATCTTGACCGGGCGCCCAGCCAGCGCCGGCCCCAGAGCGTGCGCGATGAGCGCCGCCTCCACCGCGTAGTCATGCTCGAGCCGGCGGCCGAACCCGCCTCCGATCCATTGCGTATGGACCGTGACCCGTTCCGTCGGCAGGCCCAGCTTGGCCGCGACTGCGCGCTGGGCGTCGAGAGGGGCTTGTGTCGACATCCAAAGCGTGACGCCCTCGGCGGTCACCTGGGCGGTGCAATTCATCGGTTCCATCGGCGCGTGCGCGACGAAGGGAACGTCAAAGGTGGTGTCCACCACGCGCACCGCCGCGCGCAGCGCCTCCGCCACCGCAGCCCCGTTAAGCCGGGGGTCATACTCGGCAGGGAAGGCCTCACCGCCGCCGAGGGCGACGGCTTGCCTGAGCGAGATACGCAACGCCTCGCTGTCGAGCCCGGCGTTGGGCCCGGTGCGCCAACGCGGCCGCAGCGCTTGCAGCCCCTTGTGTGCAGCCCAATAGCCGTCGGCCACCACGGCCACTGCTGCGCCCAGAGGAACCACCTGCCTGACCCCGGCCACCGCCAGCGCAGGTGCCGGGTCGACATGCTCGAGCGTGCCGCCGAAGGTTGGTGCATGCACAACAGCGGCCGCGAGCAAGCGCGGCGGCGCAACGTCGATACCGAAGATCGCGGCCCCGTTGGTCTTGGCCGCTTGGTCTTTGCGCGGCACGGCGCGGCCCAGCACCTTCCAGTCGCGTGGCGGACGCAGGGCCGGCCGCTCGGGCGGAGTCAGCGCCGCGGCGGACTGCAGCAGCGCGGCATACGGCAAGCGACGTTGGCTTTCTGCATGCCGGACCTCACCGTCTGCGGTCACGCACTGGTTGGCCGGCACACTCCAGCGCTGCGCTGCAGCCGCCACCAGCATCTGGCGCGCTGCCGCACAGACCGGCGCCAGCACGGCATAGCTGACGCGGAAACCAAGGGCGCCGAAGGTCGCATAGTTGTCGATGACGCGATTGAGGAACTCTGGCGCGAGCGGCGCCGGTTGCACGCGCACTGCAGCCATGGCGACGTCGAGTTCCTCGGCCACGATCTGCGCGATCACGCTGGTTGTTCCCTGACCCATCTCCGCCACATTGGTCAGCACGGTGATGCGGCCATCGGAACCGAATTGAAGCCAAGGGCTGAGGGCCGAGCGCGGCGGCGTGGCGGCAGACAAGGACTGAGCCAGCGCGATCGACGGCGTCGTGGGCCCAAGCGTCCACACCCCGGCGGTCAAGGTCGAGACAAGAAGGCGGCGGCGGCCCACATCCACGCCGGTCGCGGCGGCGGGGCTGGAAAGGTCGCCAGGTTCGGCGTGGGCGCGGCTCATGGCCGGCGCGCCGAGGCAAGGGCAGCGGCTGCGGCGTGGATCGCCGACCGCATGCGGGTGTAGGTGCCGCAGCGGCACAAGTTGGTCACCGCTTCATCGATCTGGGTGTCGGACGGTCTCGGGATCTTGGCCAGCAACGCCGCGGCCGCCATCAGCACGCCGGATTGGCAGTAACCACACTGCGCCACCTGGTGTTCGATCCACGCCTTCTGGAGCGCACGCGCCTGCCGCGTGTCGGCGCCCTCAATGGTCGTGACCCGCTTGCCCTTCACAGCGGCCAGCGCGGTCACGCAACTGCGCACAGCCTGCCCATCCACGTGGACCGTGCAAGCGCCGCACAGCGCCGCGCCACAACCGTACTTGGTGCCTGTCAGACCCAGGTCTTCCCGCAGCACCCAAAGCAAGGGAACGTCGGCAGCGCTGGCCACCCGACGTGGCTGGCCATTGACGATCAGCGAACTGGACATGGCTTCACTCCCGTGCAAAAGGTACAGACCCGACCCACAAAGGCTACGGCGTTGACTTGGCGCCGTTTCACCGCGAAGGTCACCTGACAACGCCCCACGGATCGTAGCGACCGCAGCAGCACCGTGCACCGTCGCGCAGAGCGCAGGCGCCCTTGTCGGCCAGGCCATCAACGAAAAGGAAACTCAACCGCATGAGCCGAAGATGGCTGGCGTACGCAAAGCACAAAGCCCGAACCGTTGCCAGTTCGGGCTTTGTCTGGGTAGCTTGGTGGTTGGCCTACTTCCTCGCCGGCGGCAAATCCGTGCAACTGCCGTGCGCCACCTCGGCCGCCATGCCGATGCTTTCGCCCAGCGTGGGGTGCGGGTGGATGGTCTTGCCGATGTCCACCGCGTCGGCGCCCATTTCGATGGCCAAGGCGATCTCGCCAATCATGTCGCCGGCGTGGGTGCCAACGATGCCGCCGCCGACGATGCGGTGCGTTTCGGCGTCGAACAGCAGCTTGGTGAAGCCTTCGTCGCGGCCGTTGGCGATGGCGCGGCCGCTGGCCGTCCAGGGGAACAGGCCCTTCTCGACCTTGATGCCCTCGGCCTTGGCCTGGTCCTCAGTCAGGCCCACCCAAGCCACCTCGGGGTCGGTGTAGGCGACGCTGGGGATGACACGGGCGTTGAAGGCGCTCTTGGCCAGCTTCTCGTCGCCCAGCAACTCGCCGGCGATGACCTCGGCCGCCACGTGCGCCTCGTGCACCGCCTTGTGCGCCAGCATGGGCTGGCCCACCAGGTCGCCAATGGCGAACAGGCTGGGCACTTTGGTGCGCATCTGGATGTCGACGTTGACGAAGCCGCGGTCGGTCACGGCCAAGCCGGCGTTCTCGGCACCGATCTTCTTGCCGTTGGGCGTGCGGCCCACGGCCTGCAGCACCAGGTCGTAGGTGCCTTCGCTCTTGGTGCCGTCCAGGCCCTCGAACTGCACCTTGATGCCTTCAGGCGTGGCCTGGGCGCCAACCGTCTTGGTCTTGAGCATGACCTTGTCGAAGCGCTTGGCGTTCATCTTCTGCCAAACCTTGACCAGGTCGCGGTCGGCGCCTTGCATCAGGCCGTCCATCATTTCCACCACGTCCAGCTTTGCGCCGAGCGTGCTGTAGACCGTGCCCATCTCCAGGCCGATGATGCCGCCGCCGATGACGAGCATCTTCTTCGGGCTGCCGCGCAACTCCAGCGCGCCGGTGCTGTCGACGATGCGCTCGTCGTTGGGCAGGAAGGGCAAGCGAACGGCTTGCGAGCCGGCGGCCAGGATGGCGCGCTTGAAGCGAATGGTTTGCGTCTTGCCGGTGAGCTCTTGGCCGCTGCCGGTGGACTCCTCCACCTTCAGGTGCTGCGCGTCCACCAGGGTGCCCTTGCCGCGCACGACAGTGACCTTGCGCATCTTGGCCATGGCCGACAGGCCGCCGGTGAGCTTGCCCACCACCTTGGCCTTGTGGGCGCGCAACTTGTCCAGGTCCACCGTGGGTGCGCCGAAGCTCACGCCCAGGTCGGCAAAGTGGCTGACCTCGTCCATCACCGCCGCCACGTGCAGCAGGGCCTTGGACGGGATGCAACCCACGTTCAGGCACACGCCGCCCAGGGTGGCGTAGCGCTCGACCAGCACGACCTTGAGGCCCAGGTCGGCCGCGCGGAAGGCGGCCGAGTAGCCGCCGGGGCCGGCGCCGAGCACGAGCACGTCGCATTCCAGGTCCACACCGCCGGTGTACGCGGTGGCCGGCGTTGGCGCCACGGTCGCAGCCACCGCAGGGGCTGACGCTGGCGCGGCCGCAGCAGGTGCCGGCGCCGCGCTGGCCACAGGGGCTGCCGCCGCAGCGACGCCGTCGGCCAAGGCGACGAGGTCGCCTTGGTTGACCTTGTCGCCGATCTTGACCTTGAGCTCTGTGATGGTGCCCGCGGCCGTGGCCGGGATCTCCATCGAGGCCTTGTCGCTCTCGACCGTGATCAGGCTCTGGTCGAGCTTGACGGTGTCGCCCACGGCGACGAGCAGCTCGATGACGCCAACGTCCTTGAAGTCGCCGATGTCGGGGACGCGCAGTTCGATCTGTGCCATGCGGGGCCCCTTACAGCAGCACGCGGCGGAAGTCCGCCAGGATCGCGCTTAAGAATGCGTTGAAGCGCGCAGCGGCGGCGCCGTCGATCACGCGGTGGTCCCAGCTCAAGCTCAGCGGCAGGGTCAGGCGCGGTTCGAAGGCCGAGCCGTTCCACACCGGCTTCATGAAGCTCTTGCACACGCCCAAGATGGCCACTTCGGGCGCATTGATGATGGGCGTGAAGTAGGTGCCCCCAATGCCACCCAGGCTGCTGATGCTGAAGCAGCCACCGCTCATGTCGGCCGGCGCCAGCTTGCCGTCGCGGGCCTTGGCCGCCAGCTCGCTCATCTCTTTGGCGATTTGAGCCACGCCCTTCTGGTCGGCGTCCTTGATGACGGGGACCACGAGGCCGTTGGGCGTGTCGGCCGCGAAGCCGATGTGGAAGTACTTCTTGAGCACCAACTCGTCGCCGTCCAGGCTGGCGTTGAACTCGGGGAACTTCTTGAGCGCGGCCACGCTGGCCTTGATCAGGAAGGCGAGCATCGTGAACTTGGTGCCCGACTTCTCGTGCTCTTTGTTCATGGCCACGCGGAAGGCTTCCAGCTCGGTGATGTCGGCCTCGTCGTGGTTCGTCACGTGCGGGATGACGACCCAGTTGCGGTGCAGGTTGGCGCCGCTGATCTTCTTGATGCGCGACAGGGGCTTGCGCTCGACCGTGCCGAACTTGGCGAAGTCGACCTGAGGCCACGCCAGCACGTTCAGGCCACTGCCTGAACCGCCCGAGGCAGCCGGAGCTTTGGCGGCTTGGGCTTTGGTTTGCGCGCCACCGGCCATGACGGCCTTGACGAAACCGGCCACGTCGTCTTGCGTGATGCGACCCTTGGGACCGGAGCCCTTGAGCTCGTCCAGCGGTACACCCAGTTCGCGGGCGAATTTGCGTACGCTGGGGCTGGCGTGGGGCAGCGCGCCCGCCGAGGCAGCGGTGGGGTTGTGCGCCACCGCAGGGGCTGCAGCAGCGGGAGCTGCCGGTGCGGCCGCGACGGCGGCCGACGGCGCGCTGGCAGCGGGCGCAACAACCGGTGCGGGTGCCACCGCTGGGGCTGCCCCCGCCACGGTCAGCACCAGCACGGCGCTGCCGATGTTGACGACGTCGCCCATCTTGACGCTGAGCGACTGCACCACGCCGGCGTGGCTGCTGGGGATCTCCATCGAGGCCTTGTCGCTCTCGACGGTGATCAGGCTTTGATCGACCGCGACAGTGTCGCCCGGCTTGACGAGCAGTTCGATAACAGCCACGTCTTTGAAGTCACCGATGTCGGGCACCACGACCGTCACCGTGCTGCTGGACGTCGGGGCGGCGGCCGCAGCGGGCGCTGGGGCGGGCGCCGCGACCGGTGCTGCGGCCAACGGCGCTTGGGTCGGCGCCGGCGTCGATGCCGCGGCAGCGGCGCCTTCCAGCTCCAGGATCAGGTCGCCGATGTTCATCGTGTCGCCCAGCTTGACCTTCAGCGACTTGACCACGCCGCCGTGGCTGCTCGGGAT
>NZ_JAPZSY010000054.1 GCF_027532025.1 Inhella sp.
CCTTCCGGGGGGGCCACCACCGGGGGGGGGGGGCCCCCAACTCCCGCCCCACCCCCCCCCTTGGGGGGGGCCCGCGGGCCCCCCGCGGCGCTTTGGGGATTCACCATGAGCGACGCCACCACCCCCAGCCACTGCCCCAACTGCGACCACCGCCTGGCGCCCTGGGACCGCTACTGCAGCCACTGCGGCCAATCGGCGCAAAACCACGCGCCCACGCTGTGGGAGTTCGTGCATGAATGGATCGTCCACTACGTGGCGCTGGAGGGCGCGTTGTGGAAGAGCTTGTGGGCCCTCATGGCCCGACCGGGCTTCCTGACGCTGGAGTACCTGGGCGGCCGCCGACGCCGCTACGTGCTGCCCCTGCGCTTGGTGCTGACGCTGGGCCTCGTCTACTTTTTGCTGCTCAAGCTGGTGGTCGCCCCCGGCAGGGGCCTGGAGTTGGAAGCGAACTTGGAGGCCCCGACCGCGGCCAGCGCCCCACCCCTGGCGGCCTCGGAGGCCTCGGCGGCCTCCTCGCCCGCCCCCGCCGCCTCGTCCGAGGCAGCGGAGCTCGAAGCACCGCCCTGGCTGGAGCCGCGTGTGCTGCGCGCCCGCGATGCCTACCGCCGCGACCCTACGGCCTTCGCCGAGCGGGCCGTGACGGGGGCGCTGTCGGTCGCGCCCTACGCGGTGTTGGCCTCCATCCCGGTGTACGCCGCGCTGCTGGCGGGCGTGCATTGGGGGCGGCGGCGCACCTACGGCGAGCACTTCGTGTTCGCCATGCACCTGCACGCCTTCTGGTACGGCTGCTTGTTGCTGGCCCTGCTGCCGCTGCCGTGGTTGGGCGGCTTGCTGTGGGCCTGGTCCAACGTCTACCCGCTGATTGCCCTCCAGCGCGTGTACGGCGGCCGCTGGCCGGCCGTGCTGTTGCGGGCTGCCGCGCTGGCGCTGTTGCACCTGTTGCTGCTCGGCTTGGGGCTGGGCACGGTGCTGGCGTTCGGAGCCTTGAGTGGCTGAGGCCGCCGGGGGCAATGCGCCCCTGCTGGAGGCCCTGAGCAACGACGCCCTGGCGCGCGACTGGCCACCGGCGGTGCTGGCCCGCGCAGCAGGCCTGCGCGCGGCCGTCGGCGCGCTGCAGGCCACGGCGGAAGGCGCGACCCGGCGCCTGCGCGCCACGGTGCAAGGCAGCCGGGCTTACGCCGTCGAACTGGTGCATGCCCCCGGCGTGCGGCTGCGCGCCCAATGCGACTGCCCGCACGCCCGCGGCGGACACCCGTGCAAGCACGCTGCGGCGTTGGCAATGGTGTGGCGCGCCCAGCTGGGTGCAGCCGTGGTGGCCGCGCCTGCGGCGCCGCCGGTGCAAGAGCCCGCTTGGGCCGCCTTCGTGCGCCGCCAGCCCTCCGAGGCCCTGGCGCAACGCCTGCTCGACTGGGCCGGGGTGGACCCCGGACTGCGCCGCAACCTGCAAGCCTGGGCGGCCCTGGCCGAGCCCGCCAGCGACACGGCCGCGGCCCGCCGCGCGGTGGGCGCTTTCCTCGCCGCACCGTCGGGCGGTCTGCATGCGCGCACCTGGCCCGCCCACCTGCGGCGGGCCCAGGGCGTGTTGGGGCTCATCGACGGCTGGCTGGCCGAGCGCCCTGCGCTGGCCGCCCAAGCCAGCACCTGGGCCTTGGTCCGGCTGCGCCGCAGCGCGCGCCGCGTGGGCGACCCCCAGCACCTGGCCCACGACCTGCTGCAGGCCTTGATCCGCCGCTGGTGCCAGGCCGTGCCCGCGGCCGGCTGGTCGGCCGCCGAGTGCGCGGCTGCCGCCGAGTCGCTGCTGGCCGACGACCGCGAAGCGCTGGTCGACCGCGCCGCCGTGCTGGCCGCGCTGCCGCCCGAGGCCGTGGCCCGCTGGGGCCAGCGCCAGGCCGAGCGCTGGGCCGTGCTGCGCGACCAGGCCGACGCCGACCCCATCCAGCGTGACGCCGCCAAACGGGCCTGGCACGGCCACCTGATCGCTGCAGGCGACGGCCCCGGCGAGCTGGACCTGCTGCGTCAAGACCTGCGCAGCGCCGACGACCACCTCGCCCTGGTGCAGGCCTTGCAACGCTGGGGCCGCCCGCGCGAGGCGGTGCAGGCGGCCGAGCAAGCCTGGCGTGCCCACCCGCAGCACCCGGGCTTGGAGGCGGCTCTCCTGGCCGTTTACGAGCGCGACGGCTGGGACGACGAGGTGCTCGCACTGCGCCGCGCTGCCTTTGAACGCGCACCCAGCGTGGCGGCTTACCACGCGCTGCTGCAGGCCGCAGCCCAGGCTGGTGCCGACGTGGCGCTGGAGCGCGAACGCTGCTGGGCGCTGCTGGACAACGCCCGCGGCTTCACCGCCGAGACCCTGGCGGGCCTGCGCCTGGACCTGTGGCGCAGCGAAGGCCGCTTCGACGAGGCCCTGACCTGGCTGAGCGTGCCGCGCCCCCTGCCCGCGCTGGCCCTGCGTCGCTGGGTGCAGGCCCTGCCAGCGGCGCACGACGCCGCCGCGGCCGATTGGCTCAAGCGCCTGCTGGCCGACGAGTTGCGCCACGCCCGCCCGCCGTTCGAGGGCGCGCTGGCCCTGGTGCGCGACACCCTGACCCGCCTCAGCCCCGAGGCCGGACGCCTGTGGTTGGCTTGGCTGAAGCTGGAGCACCGCGCCCAGCCCGCCTTCGTGCAGGCGCTGCGCGGGCTGTGACAATTCCAGGCCCTGCTGCACCCAAGCCCTTGCGAACCATGACCACCGCCTTGCTCTCGTCCTCCCTGCACTCGCTGCCCCTGCTGGCCCGCGGCAAGGTGCGCGACAACTACGCCGTGGGCGACGACCGCATCCTGATGGTGGCCACCGACCGACTGTCGGCCTTCGACGTGGTGATGGGCGAGCCCATCCCCGGCAAGGGCGCGCTGCTCACGCAGATGGCCCTGTTCTGGTTCGAGAAGCTCAAGGACGTGGTGCCCAACCACCTCACGGGCGATGACCCGCTGAGCGTGGTCGCCACCGACGAGGTCGACCAGGTGCGCGACCGCGCCATGCTCGTCAAGCGCCTCAAGCCCTTGCCCATCGAGGCCGTGGTGCGCGGCTACCTGGCCGGCAGCGGCTGGAAGGAATATCAAGCGAACCAGTCGGTGTGCGGCGTGGCACTGCCAGCCGGCCTGCGCAACGCCTCTAAGTTGCCCGAGCCCATCTTCACGCCGGCCACCAAGGCCGACGTGGGCGACCACGACGAAAACATTGCCTTCGAGCAGGCCGCCGCCCTGATCGGCCCCGAGTTGGCCGCCAAGGTGCGCGACACCGCCATCGCCCTGTACCAGCGCGCCGCCGAGTACGCCCTCACCAAGGGCATCATCATTGCCGACACGAAGTTCGAGTTCGGCCTGGACGCCGACGGCACCCTGACCTTGATGGACGAGGTGCTGACGCCCGACTCCAGCCGCTACTGGCCCATCAGCGGCTACCAAGCCGCCTTCGAGCAAGGCGCCAACCCGCCCAGCTTCGACAAGCAGTTCGTCCGCGACTGGTTGGAAGCCCAGCCCTGGAACAAGACCGCGCCCGCCCCCACCCTGCCACCCCAGGTCATCGACCAAACCGCGGCCACCTACCGCGAGGCCTTCC
Source organism: Inhella sp. (assembly GCF_027532025.1). Lineage (GTDB taxonomy): Bacteria > Pseudomonadota > Gammaproteobacteria > Burkholderiales > Burkholderiaceae_C > Inhella. Next base: position 3,599 of record NZ_JAPZSY010000054.1, read on the forward strand.
GGCGCTTGAAGGGCTGAGCATGGCCGCCACGCCATCCCGGCTCTTGCTCAAGATCGAGCAGGCCCTGCAGGCGGCCGAAGCCGGTGGCGAGCGCTTGAACGCGCTCGTGCTGCGCGCGCAGCGGGCGCTGGTGCTGGTGCGCCTGGGCGACCTGAACGAGGCGCGGGACGAGCTCACCGCCTTGCACCAACAGGCCTTTGCCAGCCCCCACCCCGAGCTGTCGGCGTGGCTGCACCTCGCCGAAGGCCTCACGGGCATGCTGCAGAACCTGGGCAACCAAGCCTCTGAACACTTCCACAAGGCCCTGGCGCTGGCCCGACTGGGCCGTGCCCGCAGCGCCGAAGCCCAGGCCCACCGCTACCTGACCAACCTGGCCTATTACCGCCACGACCTGCCCGCCCTGCTCGTGCACGCCCAGGCCGCGCTGGCCTTGCCGGCGGACACCGACCCCGCGGCCATGGCCGGCGTGCACCTGTGGGTCGGCTTGGCCCACCTCTATGCCGGCGACGTCGAGGCCTCACGGCCCTGGCAAGTGGCCTGCCGCGTCATCGCCACCCAAGCGGGTGACGACGCCTGCGTGGCCTCCCTCGTCTACAACACCGCCGAGCTGCGCGTGGCGCAGGTGCGGCAAGCCGAATTGGGGGGCGGCGGCTCAGGGTCGCTGCCCGCGCTGCTGGCCTGCGTGAACTCGGCCGACAACTTCGAACGCGCGGTCGGCGTGGCCTCGCTGCAGGTGCTCAACCCGCTGCTGCGTGCCAAGGTGCTGGTGGCAGAGGGCCGATTCGCCGAGGCCGTCGCGCTGTACGACGTGCACCTGCAACCGGCGGTGGATCAAGGCTTGGCGCGCTTGGCCTCGTCGGGGCACGCCGAGCTGGCGTGGTGCCATGCCAACCTGGGTCAAACCGAGTTCGCCCGGCAGCATGCCGACGCCGCGGCCGCCGCGCTGAACGCCAACGTGGACCACGACGACCGCGCCGTCACCCATGGCCGCTTGGCCCAGGCCTGGGGCGAACTCGGCGATGCCGACCGCAGCCAGCACCACCGAGCGCAGGCGCAAGTCGCTTGGGGGGCGTTCAACGCCCTGCAGGCCGACTGGCGCGACCAACTCCGCGCGAGCGGCTTGCAAGCGCAACCCGCCGGCTGATCCCGCCGGCATCGCACGCCAGCGGTCTGGGCCAGGGCACACGCTGCGCCATGACAACCGCTCCACGCCGCCGAGGGCAGCGCGATCGCGCGACACCAGCCCGATACGGGACGCGACGCGGGTCAGAACAGCGCCATGCTGAGCTTGCGCCGGTAGCTCTCGACCACGGGGTCGGTCGGCGCTGCGACGGCGTGGCCCGTGAGCTGGAGCTTGCTTGCTGCGGCGTCCTTGCCGGCGGCCGGCTTGGGCTGGGGCTTGGTCAGGATTTCCAGCAGGGCGACGTACAGCTTGCGCGCAGCCTGGTCGTTCCAGGCCTTGTCGCGCATCAAAATCTCCAGCAGCTCGTCCATCGCGGCCGGGAAATCACCGCGGGCGGCGTGGCTCTGGGCCCAGCGGAAGCGGGCCTCGAAGTCGCGCTTGTTGGCGGCGATGGCCGCCTGCAAAGCGGTGGTGTCAGCGCCTTGTGCGGCCTGGACGGCCGCCAGCCACTGCGCCAGGGCAGCAAAACGAGCGTGCGGCGCGATCTTGTCGGCCGCCTGGGCCGCCACCGGCGAAAAGGCCGCCTCGGCAGCGGCCCACTGACCCCGCTCCAACAGGGCTTTGACGAGGTCGAAGCGTGCCGTTTCGTTGCGCGGGTCGACCTCCAGCGCATCCTGCAGATGCGCCAGGGCCGCGTCGGCATCGCCCTCGGCCAGCAAGGCCTCGGCCTCCTGCACCTCGTCTTCGGCCGCCAGGGCCGCCTCGCTGGGCACGTGCTTGTCCAAGAAGGCGCGAATCTGCGCCGCGGGCAGCGCACCCACGAAACCGTCCACCGGCTGGCCGCCGACGAACATCACGCAAAACGGGATGGAGCGCACACCGAACGCGGCCGACAGCTGACCGGCGATTTCAGGCTGCTCGTCGCTGTTGAGCTTGGCCAGGATGAAGCGCCCGCCGTACTCGGCCTCGAGCGTTTCCAGCACGGGGCCCAGGGCCTTGCAGGGGCCGCACCAAGGCGCCCAGATGTCCAGCAACACCGGCGTTTGCGCGCTGGCCGCCAGCAGTTCGGTTTGGAAGTTCTCGAGAGTGATGTCGATCATGGGAGGGGCACTTGAGGGCGACTGCCTAAAATTCAAACCGTTTGACCGACCCAGCGCAAGGAGCGCGAGTGACCAACCCGACCAACCCACGCATCGGCGTGGTGATGGGCTCCAGCAGCGACTGGGAGACCCTGAAGGCAGCGGCCGAGATTCTCACGGAGTTCGGCGTCGCTTTCGACGCCCAGGTGCTTTCGGCCCACCGCATGCCCGACGACATGTTCCGCTACGCCGAAACCGCGCGCGAGCGCGGCCTCGCGGCCATCATCGCCGGCGCCGGGGGCGCGGCCCACCTGCCGGGCATGCTCGCCGCCAAGACCACCGTGCCCGTGCTGGGCGTGCCCGTGGCCTCGCGCCACCTGCAAGGCGTGGACAGCCTGCACTCCATCGTCCAGATGCCCAAGGGCATTCCCGTGGCCACCTTCGCCATCGGCACGGCCGGTGCGGCCAACGCGGCGCTGTTTGCCGTGGCCCTGCTGGCCACGCACGACGACGCCCTGCACGCCCAACTCCAGGCCTACCGCGAGCGGCAAACGGCCGCCGCCCGCGCCATGAGCGCCCAACTCGCATGACGCCCACCCCTCGTCCCTTGCCCCCCGGCAGTTGGCTCGGCATGCTGGGCGGTGGCCAGCTGGGCCGCATGGCGGTGCACGCCGCCCAGACCCTGGGCTACCGCGTGGCCGTGCTGGAGCCCGACACGCAGGCCCCCGCGGGCGCCGCGGCCGACTTCCACCTCCAAGCCGTCTACACCGACCCCGAAGCCCTGGCCGAACTGGCCCGGCGCTGTGGCGCGGTGAGCACCGAGTTCGAGAACGTGCCGGCGCAGGCGCTGGACAGGCTGGCCGCCGCCGTGCCCGTGGCCCCGGCGGGCGCCGCGGTGGCGGTGTGCCAAGACCGCGCACTGGAAAAGGCCCATTTCGCCAAGAGCGGCGTGGCCTGCGCCCCTCACGTGGTGCTCAACGACCTTGACGACCTGACCCGCGTGGGCGACGAGCTGCTGCCCGGCATCCTCAAGACCACCACCCTGGGTTACGACGGCAAAGGCCAACGCCGAGTGCGCGACCACACCGAGTTGCTGGCCGCCTTTGCCGAACTGGGCGGCGTGCGCTGCGTGTTGGAGGCCCTGCTGCCGCTCGCGGCGGAGCTGAGCGTCATCGTCGCGCGCGGCCGCGACGGCGCGCTGGTCACCTTGCCCGTGCAGCGCAACTGGCACGTGAGTGGCATCCTGGCCACCACGGTGGTGCCCGCCACGGGCATCGACGCCCGACAGATCGCGCAAGCCGAGGCCTCGGCCCGGGCCATCGCCGAGGCGTTTGGCTACGTGGGGGTGCTCTGCATCGAGTTCTTCGTGCTGACCGATGGGCGCCTGCTCGCCAACGAAATGGCACCTCGGCCTCACAACAGCGGGCACTACAGCATCGACGCCTGCACCGTCTCGCAGTTCGAGTTGCAGGTGCGCGCCATGGCCGGCCTGCCCCTGGGCCAGCCGCGCCTGCACAGCCCGGCGGTGATGCTCAACCTGCTGGGCGACCTGTGGTTTCTGGCCGACGGCACGCAGCAGGAACCCGACTGGGCCACGGTCCTGGCCCTGCCCGGTGTGCATTTGCACCTTTACGGCAAAACCGAGCCGCGCCGCGCCCGCAAGATGGGTCATCTCACCGTGACGGCGCCCACGCAGGCCGACGCCCTGGCCGTGGCGCGCCGGGTGGCGGCGCACCTGGGCCTGCCCACGGACGGCCTGTGACCCTGCTCCACCCCGACGCCGCCGCGCAGGTCCTGGCCGATGGGGGCGTGGTGGCCCTGCCCACCGAGACCGTGTACGGCCTGGCGGCGCGGGCCGACGACGACGCGGCCGTGGCACAGATCTTCCGCACCAAGGGCCGTCCGGCGGACCACCCGCTCATCGTCCACGTGGCCGACGCCGAAGCGGCACGGCACTTTGCCGCCGACTGGCCACCCCTGGCGCAGCGCCTGACCGCGGCGTTTTGGCCCGGGCCCCTCACCGTCATCGTGCCGCGACGCGCGGGGGTGGCCGAAGCCGCTGCAGGCGGCCACGCCACCATCGGCCTGCGCTGCCCGTCGCACCCGGTGTTCGCCCAGGTGCTGACGGCCGCTCGGCTGCGGGGCGTGCTGGGCTTGGCCGCGCCCAGCGCCAACCGATTCGGCCGCGTCAGCCCCACCACGGCGGCGCACGTGCTGGCCGAGTTCGGCGGGGCGGTGCCCGTGGTCGATGGCGGCGAGTGCGCCGTGGGCATCGAGTCGACCATCGTCGACTGCTCGCGCGACCACCCCGTGCTGCTGCGGCCGGGCACGATCGACGCGCCCGCCCTGGCCGCCGCCGCCGGCGAAGCCGTGCGTGCGGCCGATGCCCAGGCCCCCAAGGCCGCGGGCACCCTGGCCGCTCATTACGCCCCCCGGGCCCGCCTGCGCTTGTTCGCGCCCGAAGCGCTGGCCCAAGCGCTGGCCGAAGCGGCCACCCGGCCGCCGGCGGGGCTGGCGGTATATTCCCGCGCCCGCTGGGCCCATGTGGCTTGGCGCTGGGTGGCCATGGCCGACGACCCGGGTTTGACGGCGCGGCAACTGTTCGCCACCCTGCGCCGCTTGGACGACGAGGGCGTGCGCGAGATCTGGGTCGAAGCCCCGCCGGGCGACGACCCGCGATGGGCCGGGGTGCTGGATCGCCTGCAACGGGCGGCGGTGGCCCACCTGTCGGTTTGAACGTGTTGGAGTGACTGTGATGAACGCTGCGCGCTGGCGCCTGGGCCTGCTGGCCACCTCCCTGACCGCTTTGCTGGTCGCCTGCGGCGGTGGCCGGGGTCAGATCGAGCCCTTCAAGCCCACGCGCATGTTGAGCTTCGGCGATGAAAGCAGCCTGGTGCTGCCCGATGGCCGCCGCTACGGCATCAGCGACTTCAAGCGCGGCACCGACGGCAACGTCATCCAACCCGCTACCGTGGACTGCGCGGCCAACCCGACCTGGACCCAGGTTGTGGCCGGCGCTTATTCCCTGGTGATGGCAGCGTGCAACCCAACGGCCGCCACGGTCACCGCCTTCCAGTACGCCACCGTGGGCGCCCGCGTGGCCGACATCAAGACGCAGATCGACCAGCATTTCGCCAGCGGCACCGTGGGGCCCAAGGACCTCATCACGGTGATGGCGGGCACGAACGACGTGATCGCGCTCTACCAGCAGTACCCGACGCTGACCGAAGCGCAAATCACCGACCAACTGGTTGCCCGGGGGCGTGCGCTGGCCGACCAGGTCAACCGTCTGGCCAACGCCAACGGCCGCGTGGTGGTGCTGACCATCCCCGACGTGGGCCTGACGCCCTACGCCTTGGCCCAGAAGGCGGCCAACACCGACACCGACCGCGCCGCGCTGCTGAGCCGACTGACCACCAGCTTCAACACCGCCATGCGCCTGGGTCTCATCAACGACGGCCGCCTGATCGGGCTCGCCCTGGCCGACGAATCGGTCACCACCGCCGCCCGTTTCCCGTCGGCCTTCGGGCTGAGCAATGTGACCACCGGCGCCTGCGCCACGGCCCTGCCTGACTGCACCACCAGCACGCTGGTGACCGACGCCACGGCCGCGACTTGGTTGTGGGCCGATGACCGACGCCTGGGGCCCGAGGGCCAACGGCGCCTGCTGGGCGACCCCGCCTTGCAGCGCGCGGGCACCAACCCCTTCTAAGCGCCCGCGGCCCAGCGCACGGCGGCGTCGAGCACGCCGCGCCCGCGCTGCACCTGGGCGTGCTGCAACATCGCCACCAGCGCCCAGCGGCGGCCCTCACCGTCCTGCACGTAGCCGGCCAGGGCCGCGACGTCGCGCAGCGAGCCCGTCTTGAGGTGAGCTCGCGCCTGCGCCGCCCCAAAGCGACTCGGTTCGCGCGACAAGGTGCCGTCCACCCCGGCCAAGGGCAGCGAGGCCACGAATTCGGGCATCACTGGGCTGGCCCAGGCCGCCTGCAGCAGCTGCCCCAGTTGCTCGGCGCTCAGCCGGCTGTCGCGCGACAAGCCCGAGCCGTTGTCCAGCACAAAGGCATCGGCAGCCCAACCCAAGCGCTGCTGCGCAAAAGCTTGCAGGCGCTGGCGCGCCCCCAGGCGGGTCGCAGGACGCTCGCCATCGGCCAGGGCCAGCGTGAGGGCCAACTGCTCGGCCATGGCGTTGTTGCTGAACTTGTTGATGTCGCGCACCACCTCGGCCAAGACGGGCGATCGGTGCTCGAAGCGCGGCGACCCTTCCGGCGCGCTGCCCGCGCGCACATGCCCGCGCAGGCGGCCTCCCAGGTCTTGCCAAAGCCTCGCCAGCAGGCGGGCGTTGTAGGTGTCTGGCTCGGGGTCGGCCAGCGGCCAGCTCTGCGCGCCACAGGCCGCCGGCAGGTGGCCGGCCAGCCGCAGCGGCTCGGTGCGGCCCGGGGTCTCCACCCAATTGGCGCGCAAGGCGCCGCGGGGGTCGCGGCAGGGCCCGGGGCGCAGCGGCACGGTCTGCGGCGGCAGCAGGCCGGTGTCGCTGCCCACCCAGGCCCGGCCGCTGCTGGGGTCGGGCAGCCATTGCAGCTCGTGCGCTTTGAAGTTCAGCAGCAAGGCATCGGGCTGGACATTGCCCGGGCGCCAGGGTTCGCCATCGAAATCAGCGGCCGAACGCGGCTCGGGGGCGAACAGGCTGCTGTCCAGCACGATGTCGCCCGCGATCTCGCGCACGCCCTGCTGCCGGATGCGACGCAACAGCAGCCACACCCGCTCCAGCACCAAGCTGGGGTCGCCTTGACCCTGGATCACGACATCGCCCTCCAAGACGCCGTCGGACAGGCGAACGGGCCCGGTGAACCAAACCGGCGTGCGCCAACGCCAACCCGGGCCCAGCACGCTCAGGCCCATCCAGGTGGTGAGCAACTTGGCCAGCGACGCCGGGTTGTGCAGCGCTTGCGCGCGCCAAGCGCCGCGCGGCGCACCGCCTTCCACCGGCGCACACCACAGGGCCAGCGCGCTGTCGGGCAAACCGGCCTCGCGCAAGGCCTGTTGCACCACGCCCGGCAGGCCTGCCGGCCCGGTTTGCGCCCGCGCCGCCAGCCCCCAGGCCAGCGCGCCCCACAAGGTGTCCCGTCGCTTCATGGGGGCCATCGTAGGAGGCGGCCACCTAAAATCGATGGATGACGCTCCCGCTCTCGGCCACCCGCCCCAGTCGCGCCCTGCGGTTGCTGGCCATGGACTGCGCGGGCGACACCTTGGCCCTGGCACTGACGCAAGGAGAGGCGGTGCGTGCCACCGCCGAAGAACCCGGCGGCGCCCGCGCTTCTGAGCGCCTGCTGCCCCTGGCAATGGACTTGTTGGCCGCCCAAGGCTGGACCTGGGCCGACCTCGACGGCATCGCTTTTGGTCGCGGGCCGGGCGCGTTCACCGGCCTGCGCACGGCCTGTGCCGTGGCGCAGGGACTGGCTTTGGGGCTGGACCGCCGCCTGCTGCCCATCGACAGCCTGCTCATCGTGGCTGAAGACGCCGCGGCGCAGGCTGGAGCCGCGCTGACGCACTGCACGGTGGCCGTGGATGCGCGCATGGGCGAGCTGTACCACGCCCGCTACCAGCGCTTGAGCCAGGGCTGGTTGACGCTGCGGGAGCCTGGGTTGGGCGCCCCGGCCAGCCTGCCCCAGGCCCCAGGCGACGCCTGGGCCGGCAACGGCCTGGCCCTGTTGCCCGAAGCGCCCCCCGGGCCGTCTTGGCCCCAACAACAGGACCGGGCGGGCGCGCTGGGCCGCTTGGCCGTCGCGGCCGCGCAGGCCGAGGCCTGGGTGGATGCGGCCGACGCCCTGCCGGTTTACGTGCGCGACAAGGTGGCCCTGACGACCGCCGAGCGCGAGACCATCGCGTCATGAGCGCTCTGCCACAAGTGGCGCAGGCGGTGTCGCCGGCCGATCTGGTGTGGCGGCCGCTGGACGTGGCTTCGGTCGAGCGCATCCTTCCCATCGAGCAGCAGGTCTACAGCCACCCCTGGACGCGCGGCAATTTCATCGACTCCATCGCAGCAGGCCACAAGGGCGCCGTGGGCCTGCTGAACGACGACGTGGTGTGCTACTGGGTGGCCATGACCGTGCTTGATGAGGTTCACTTGCTCAACGTGGCTGTGGCGCGCGAGCACTGGGGCCAAGGCTTGGGGCAAGCCGCCATGGCGCACCTGCTGGCGCAGGCCCGTGCGGCTGGCGCCGACCAGGTGTGGCTGGAGGTTCGCGTCAGCAATGCGCGGGCCATCGCGCTGTATGCGCGACTGGGCTTCGAGCCCATGGGACTGCGTCGCGCTTACTACCCCCTGGACCCGCATCGGCGCGAAGACGCCCGGCTGATGCGCCACCTGTTGAGGCCCACTTGAGCACCCCGCCTCGCTGGACCGACCGCCAGCTTGCCCTGCTGGCCGCCCTGGGCGTGCGCGACTGGTGGCCGCTGCCGCCCACCGCGCCCGAAGCGGAACCGCAACCCAAACCCGAACCCCAGTCCGAGGCGGTGGCGGCACCCGCCGAGGCGGTGAGGCCACCACCGCCACCGGCGCCTGCCTTGCCCCAGGCCGAGCCGGCGCCGCTCGCACTCACGCTGGATGCCGAGGGCCTGAACGCCGCCATCCGAGCCTGCCGGGCCTGTGGCCTGTGCGAGGGCCGCCGCCAGGCCGTGCCGGGCGTGGGGGCCCTGCCCGCGCCCTGGATGGTGGTGGGCGAGGCCCCGGGCGAGCAAGAGGACGCGCAGGGCGAGCCCTTCGTCGGCCCGGCGGGCCAGTTGCTGGACGCGATGCTGGCCGCGATGGGCCTGGACCGTCGCGCGACCGAACCCGCGAAGCAGGTCTACATCGCCAACGCCGTGAAATGCCGCCCGCCGCGCAACCGCGCGCCCGAAGCCGACGAGCTCGCCGCCTGCAGGCCCTACCTGTGGCGACAGATCGAGCTCGTGAACCCGCGCTTGGTGCTCGTGTTCGGCAAGGTGGCGGCGCAAACCCTGCTGGGCACCGACGAGGCCCTGGGCAAGCTGCGCGGCCGCGTGCACCGGCTGCCGGATGGCCGGCCCGCGGTGGTGACCTACCACCCGGCCTACCTGCTGCGCCAGCCGCAGGACAAGCTCAAAGCCTGGGAAGACTTGTGCCTGGCCCTGGACACCGCGGAGGCCTTGCCTTGAGCGCGCTGACGCCGCCGCTGAGCGACGAACAACGCCAAGCGCTGCAAGAGGCGGCGCGCTTTCGGCTGCTGGCCGACAACGTGCCCGTGCTGATCGCGCAGTTCGAGGTCAGCAGCAACCGCTGCCAGTACGCCAACCGCCGCTACGCCGAAACCTTCGGGTTCACGCCCGAATCGGTGCTGGGCAAGACCTTCGCCGAGATCATCGGCGCCGAAGCGGCGGCCCTCATCGAGCCCGCGGTGGCCCGCGTGGCCGAGCAAGGCCGCGCTGCCACCTACGAGCGCACCGTTGTGCGGCCCGATGGGCAGACCCACCACCTGGAGGTCAACCTGCTGCCGCACCTGGACGAGCAGGGATGCGCCGTGGCGTGCTTCGTGCTGATCACCGACATCAGCAAGCATCGCCGCACCGAAGCCGCGCTGCGTGAGAGCGAAGCCCGGCTGGAAAAGTTCCTGCTCGCGTCGGTGGAGGGCATCGTGTTCCACCACCAGGGGCACATCACCGACGCCAACCCACCGCTGTGCGCGCTCACCGGCTACAGGCGCGACGAATTGATCGGGCGCTTTGTGTTGGACTTCGTCGCCCCCGAGGAGCGCGAGCAAGTCCAGGCCGTGATGCGAGACGGCCGCGAGCTGCGCTACGACAGCGCCATCCTGCACCGCGACGGCACGCGCATCCCCGTCGAACTCATCGTCCGCACCCTGGTGCGCGACGGCGTGACGCTGCGCATGAACATCGTGCGCGACATCCGCGACCGCGTGGCCGCCCAGGCCCGGATCCGTCACCTCGCGCACCACGACCCGCTCACCGGATTGATGAACCGCGCCGCCTTCATGGAGCGCCTGCAGCACAGCCTGCAGCGCGCCGGCCGCGGCGAGGAACGCCTCGCGCTGCTGTTCATCGACCTGAACAACTTCAAGCGCGTCAACGATTCCCTCGGGCATTTGAAGGGCGACCAAGTGCTCGTCACCGTGGCCGAGCGGCTGCGTGCTTGCCTGCGCGGTGGCGACCGAGTGGGCCGCTTTGGTGGCGACGAATTCGTGGTGCTGCTGGACGGTGTGCGTGGTCATGGCGACGTGCTCGCCGTGGTGCACGCGGTGCTCAGCGTCGTTGAGGTGCCCGTCGACACCGACGGGCGCGCGCTGTCGGTCACGCCGTCCATCGGCATCGCGCTGTACCCGGAGCACGGCACCGACGCCCATGCGCTGCTGCAGCACGCCGACACCGCCATGTACGAGGCCAAGGCCCGGGGCGAGCGGCAGTTCCAGTTCTTCCACCCCGAGATGGCGCAAACGGCGTACGCCGACCTCGTCATCGAAAGCCAGTTGCGCGAGGCCCTGGCGCGGGGCGAGTTCGAGCTGTATTTCCAGCCCCAGGTGGAGCCGGAAACAGGGCGCTTGGTGGGGGCCGAGGCGCTCATCCGTTGGCGCCACCCCGAGCGCGGTCTGCTCACGCCCGACACCTTCATCGCCGTGGCCGAACGCCACCTGCTGATGGTGCCCTTGAGCCAGTGGGTTCTGCGCCAGGCCGCCGAGCAAGCCCGCGCCGTTCAGCGGGCCGGCTTGCCGCCGGTGCCCATCGCGGTCAACCTGTCGCACCTGGAGTTCCGCATCGACGGTTTCGCCGACACGGTGGCCCGCGTGATCGCGGACACCGGCATCCCCGGCGCTTGGCTGCAGATGGAGCTCACCGAGCGCATGCTGATGGACGACATCCAGGGCGCCACAGCCACCCTGCAGGCGCTGCGTCGGCTCGGCGTCTCCATCGCCGTGGACGATTTCGGCACCGGCCACACGGCCCTGGCCCACCTGACCCAACTGCCGCTGGACAAGCTGAAGATCGACCAGAGCTTCGTTGCCGGCCTGCCGCACGACCGCGGCGCCATGGCCGTGACCCGCGCCATCGTGCACATGGCGCAAGACCTGGGCCTGCGCGTGGGCGCCGAGGGCGTGCGCCACCGCGCGCAGTGGGAGCAACTGCAGGTCTGGGGTTGCCATGAGTTGCAGGGCGAATTGGTGTCGCCCCCGCTGTCGGCGAGTGACTTCCTGGCCTGGGCCCAAGCGCACTCGGGCCGAATCCCGTCATGAGCGCTTCGACGGTGACGACCGAGGCCGAGGGCGACCCCCGCCTGCTGGCCCTGGTGCACGCCCGCATCGAGCAGGCCGGCGGCTGGCTGCCGTTCGACGACTTCATGGCCCTGGCCCTGTATGCACCCGGCCTGGGCTATTACGCCCGCGGCCGCCCCACCTTCGGCTGGGGGCCGCAAAGCGGCAGCGACTTCGTCACGGCGCCCGAACTGTCGCCACTGTTCGGCCAAGCGCTCGCGCGGCAGGTGGCGCAGGCGCTGGAGGTCACCCAAGTCGATGAGGTCTGGGAGTTTGGTGCGGGCAGCGGCGCCCTGGCCGAGCAAGTGCTCGACGCGCTCAGCCTCACCGAGGCCAACACCCCGCGCAGCTACACCATCGTGGAACTGTCGGCCCCGCTGCGCGAGCGCCAACAAGCACGATTGGCGCGCTTTGGCGAGCGCGTGTGTTGGGTGGACGCCTTGCCCACCCGCCTGCGCGCCGTGGTGCTGGGCAACGAGGTGCTGGACGCCATGCCCGTCAAGCTGCTGCACTTCGACGGCGCACGCTGGCTCGAGCGCGGCGTGGTGCGCGACCCCCAGGGCCGGCTGGCTTGGGCCGACCGGCCCACGGACCACCGCCCCCCCGACGAGGCCGGCCCCTGGGTGCCCGGCACCCTCACCGAGGTCCACCCGCAGAGCGAGGCATGGGTTCGCACCTTGGCGGCCACGCTGGAGGCGGGCGCCCTGTTCCTCATCGACTACGGCTTTCCCGACCGCGAGTACCACCACCCGCAACGCATCGGCGGCACCCTGATGTGCCACCACCAGCACCGTGCGGACCCCGACCCGCTGGCGCAGGTGGGGTTCAAGGACATCACGGCGCACGTCAACTTCACCCGCATCGCGCTGGCCGGGCAAGACGCTGGCATGGCGGTGCTGGGCTACACCACGCAGGCCCACTTCCTGCTGAACTGTGGCCTGACCGATCTGCTGCAAACCGCCTCGCTGCAACAGCGGGCGATGGCGCAAAAGCTCATCACCGAGCACGAGATGGGCGAGATCTTCAAAGTCATCGGCTTTGGGGCGGCCGGGCACGAATGGGAAGCCCTGGGCTTCGCCCGCGGCGACCGCAGCCACGTGCTGTGAGGCTCACTTGAGGCTCAGGCGCTGAGCCGTTCGCCGTCCTGTAGGCGTTGCCGCACCCGCCCCGGCGATTCGCCAAACCAAGCACGGCAGGCGTGGTTGAAGCTGCTTTGTTCGGCATAGCCGAGCAAGAAAGCCACCTCGGTCAGCGTCAGGGCCGGGTTGCGCAGGTACTGCAGCGCCAGTTCGCGGCGCGTGGCGTCCAGCAGCGCTTGAAACGGTGTGCCCGCCTCGGCCAGGCGGCGTTGCAGGGTGCGGGCCGACAGGCCCAGGGCGTCGGCCACCTCGGCCAAGCGCGCTTCGTCCCGCGCCAGGCGCTCGGCAATGCAGCGCTGCACCTGCGCGGCCAGGGCCGTGCGGGCGTCGGTGGCGCGCAGCGCCTGCTCGCGGGCCGCCAGCTGCTGCGCGGCGTGCTGCTCCAGCAAGGGGAAGAGCGCCGGGTCGGCGGTCGGAATGGGCTCGTGCAACAGCGCGGCGGGCACCGTGGCGCTGGTGACGGGCGCGTCGTACGCCACGCGCAGGCCCAGGCGCTGGTCGATGGCCTCGCGCAGCTCGGGGCGGGGGGCCGCGTGCGGGAAGGCCAGGGCCAGCACGGGCAAAGGCCGCTGCGCCAGCCAGGTGGCAAAGGCCAAGATGCCCGACATCACCGACTCCGGCAGCGCCGGGCAAGGGTGCGCGGCCAGCCAGGGGCTGTGCCAGCGGTAGTGCGCCTGCTCGCCGTCGATCAGCAGTTCGCTGCGGCCGAGGTCGTGCGCCAGGCCCTCGAAGCGCTGCGTCAGCGCGATGGCCTCGTCAAAGCGCGGGCAAGACAGCACCGCGTGCCCGTAGGCCACGAAGCTGGCGGTGCGCATGCGCGCGCCCACGCGCCAGCCAAAGTCCTCGCCCGCCTGCGCGCGGCCCAGGTTCAGCAGGGCCAGGTAGTCGGCCACGGGCAGGGTGTCGGCCTCGGGCACGGGCGCCGCCACGCCGCAGGCCGCGAGCTCGTCCAAGGCCGCCTGCGCGTAGGGCCGTGCCACCCGGGCCTGGGGCCAGGGGGGCAGCGGCGAAGGCAGTTGGCGTGAATTCACAAACGGGCGGGTCGGCGGCAACAAGCCAAAGGGCGAGCCCGTTCCTAGCATCGCGGCCTTTTCGAGGAGCGACCGATGCGGCGTTGGAACGGGTGGGGCGATGAATCGGTGCGGGCCACGCTGGCCCCCGAGGCCTTGGCATTCTTGCGCGAGGCCGTGGGCACGCCCCAGCCGGTGCCCGACGCCGAACTGGCCGCCGTGTGCGCCGGCATCCCCGACAGCCGCCTGCCCCCGCACCCGCTGGTGGACACCGCGCCCGAGGCGCGCCTGCGCAGCAGCCTGGGCCAGAGCCTGGGCGACTGGATCGCGCTGCGCTTCGGCGCGCTGCCGCGCGTGAGCGATGGCGTCGCCCACCCCACGCACCGCGCCGAGGTGCGCACCCTGCTGGACTGGGCGCAGGCCGTGGGCGCACTGGTCATCCCCTGCGGTGGCGCCACCTCGGTGGTGGGCCACCTGACGCCCGAGGCCGCCGAGCCGCGCCCGGTGCTGACCCTGAACCTCAGCCGCCTGCGCGCGATGACGCGGCTCGACGCCGAGGCGCAACTCGCCACTTTCGAGGCCGGCGTGCTGGGCCCCGACTTGGAGGCGCAGCTGCGCGCCCAAGGCTTGACGCTGGGCCACTTCCCGCAGAGCTTCGAGCAGGCCTCGCTGGGCGGCTGGGTGGTCACGCGCAGCAGCGGCCAGCAAAGCCTGCGCTACGGGCGGGCTGAAGCCTGGTTCGCCGGCGGCACGATGTTGGCGCCGCAGGCCGAATGGACGATCCCGCCCCTGCCCGCCAGCAGCGCCGGGCCCAACCTGCGCGAGTGGGTGCTGGGCAGCGAGGGCCGCCTGGGCGTGCTGACCGACGTGACCGTGCGCGTGACGAAGTTGCCCGAGGTCGAGCGCTTCGTCGGCGTGTTCTTCCCCAGCTGGGAGGCCGGCGTGGCCGCCACGCGCGAACTGGCCCAGAGCAAGCTCGGAGGCTTGTCCATGCTGCGCCTGGCCAACGCGGTGGAAACGCGCACCACCCTGAAGCTCGCCGGCCTCGCCGGCGCCATCGCCAGGCTGGAGCGCTACCTCGGCTGGCGCGGCTGCGGCGATGGCAAGGTGCTGCTCTTCGTCGGCCTGACCGGCAGTGCCGCCCAGGTGCACGCGACCGAACGCGAGGCGCGCAGCCTGTGGCGCCGCCACGGTGGCGTGGGCACGGGCACGGTGCTGGGCCGGAAGTGGGCGGCCAAGCGCTTCGCCGGCGTGTACCTGCGCAACGCACTGTGGGACGCCGGCTTCATGGTCGACACCATGGAAACCGCCGTGCCCTGGGGCCGCACCACGGTCATGGTGAACGCGATCGAAACCGCCGGCCGCGAGGCCCTGGCGGCGATGGGCGAGCGCTGCCACGCGTACACGCACCTCAGCCACGTCTACTCCACGGGCAGCTCGGTTTACAGCACCTTCGTGCTGCGCGTGGGCGCTTGCGCCCAGGAGAGCCGCGCGCGCTGGCTGGCGCTGAAGGTCGCCGTCACCCAGGCCATCGTGGCGCAGGGCGGCACGGTGAGCCACCAGCACGGCGTGGGCCGCGACCACGCGCCCTACCTCGGCGCCGAGAAGGGCACGGCCGGCTTGGCCGCCATCGACGCCTTGATCGCCCACGCCGACCCCCACGGCCTGTTGGCCTCGGGCAACCTGCGCCCTGCCGTAGACCGCCGCTTCAGCGGTCTGCCGTCCTCCGTTCGGGCTGAGGTATCGAAGCCCAGCGGCAGCCCACCCAGGCCCCATCCATGAGCACCCCGGTCGACACCGACCTGCTGGTGATCGGCGGCGGCATCAGCGGCGCCGGCGTGGCCCTGGCCGCCGCGCGCCGCGGCCTGCGGGTGACGCTCGTGGAGCGCGACGACTTCGCCAGCGGCGCCAGCAGCGCCAGCAGCAAGCTGGTGCACGGCGGCCTGCGCTACCTGGCGAAGGGGGCGGTGCACCTCACGGCGCAAAGCCTGCGCGAGCGCGAGCGCCTGCTGCGCGAGCTGCCGGGCCTGGTGCAACGCCTGCCCTTCTCGCTGGCCGCCGGCGGCGCGGCCTCGCGCGCCAGCACGGCCCTGGGCCTGCGCCTGTACGACGCCCTCGCCCGCCGCCACGCCCGCGGCTTCGACCCTGCCGCCACCCTGGCCTGGACCGTGCCCGGCTGGCACGCGCCGCAAGGCGCGCACCGCTACGACGACGCCAGCACCGACGACGCCCGCCTGACCTTGCGCGTGCTGCAAGAGGCGCGAACCTTGGGCGCGCAACTGCACAACCGCACCGCGCTGGAGGCGCTGACGCGCGACGCGCAAGGCCAAGTCAACGGCGCACAACTTCGCGGCCCGGACGGCAAGGCCTGGACCCTGCGCTGCCGCGCCGCGGTGGCCGCCACGGGTGCGCACCTGGCCACGCTGGCCGATCAGGTCGGCCTGCAAGCCCCCAAGCTGCGGCCGCTGCGCGGCAGCCACCTGCTGCTGCCCCTGTGGCGCCTGCCCCTGGCCCGTGCCGTGGCCTGGCGCCACGCGCGCGATGGGCGCCCCGTCTTCGCCTACCCCTGGCTGGGCACGCTCATCGTGGGCACCACCGACGAAGACCACCCCGACCCCGAACGCGCCCCGCGCATCACCGCGGCCGAGCAGGCCTACTTGCTGGACGCGCTCGCCCAGGCCTTCCCCCGCGCCGGCATCCAAGCCCGCGACCTGCAATGCACTTGGGCCGGCCTGCGCCCGGTGCTGGACAGCGGCCAAGGCCTCGCCCCCTCGCAAGAGCGGCGCGACACCCTGGTGCAGGCCTCGCAGGGCCTGGTGCTGCTGAGCGGCGGCAAGCTCACCACCTTCATCCCCATGGCCGAGGCCGCGCTGCGCGCCGCCGCGCCCTGGCTGCCGCCGCTGCGCGAGCCCACTCACCCCGCCTGGTTCGCCGGCGGTGGCACGCCTCTGCCCCCCGAAGCCCTGCGCGGCGAGTGCCTGGGCGGCACGCAAACCCGGATGGGCGAAATCGCCTGGAGCCTGCAGCATGAGCAGGTGCACCACCTCGACGACCTGCTGCTGCGCCGCACCCGCCTCGGGCTGCGGCAACCTGCCTTCGCGCAAGCGCTGCTGCCGGTGCTGCAAACGCCCTGCCAAACGGCCTTGGGCTGGGACGGCTCGCGCTGGCGCTTCGAGGTGGAGCGCTACCTGGCCTTGATGCACGAGCGGCATGGGGTGATCCAGTGAAGGACCTGCTCCTCAGCCTCGACCTCGGCACCCAGTCCGTCCGCGCGCTGCTCTACGACCTGCGCGGCCACCTCGTGGGCCGCGCGCAGCAGGTCTTCACCGACTACCAACGGCCCGAGCCCGGCTGGATGACGCACGACGCCGACGGCTTTTGGCAGGCCGCGGCCGCCTGCTGCCGGCGCCTGTGGGCCGAAGGGCACGAGGCGAATCGCGTGGCCGGCGTGGCCGTCACCACGCAGCGCGGCTCCCTCGTGCCGGTGGACGCGCAAGGCCGCGCGTTGAGCCCGGCCGTCATCTGGCTGGACCAGCGCCGCGCCACGCAACTGCCGCCGCTGGCGCCCTGGTGGCGCGCCGCCTTCCGCCTGGCCGGCGTGCGCGGCACCATGGACGCGTTGCAGCGCGACGCCGAGGTCAACTGGTGGGCCCAGCACGAGCCCGCGCTCTTGGCCCGCACGCACCGCTTCCTGTTGCTGTCGGGCTTTTTGCACCTGCGGCTCACGGGCGAGTTCGCCGACTCCATCGGCAGCCAGGTCGCCTACCTGCCCTTCGACTACCGCCGCCACGCCTGGGCCCGGTCTTGGGACTGGCACTGGCAGGCCCTGGCCTTGCGGCCCGACCAAGTGCCCACGCTGCACCCCGTGGGCGCCCCCATCGGCACCGTCACCGCCGCCGCCGCCCAAGCCACCGGCCTGCCCGCGGGCACCCCCGTGCTGGCCGGCGCGGCCGACAAGGCCTGCGAAGTGCTCGGCGCTGGCGCGCTGGCGCCCGAGGTGGGTGCCATCAGCTACGGCACCACGGCCACCATCAACCTCACGCTGCCGCGCTACGTCGAGCCCGAGCCCTTCGTGCCGGCCTACCCCGCGGCCGTGGCCGGGCACTTCAGCGCCGAGGTGCAAATCACCCGCGGCTTCTGGCTGGTGAGTTGGTTCAAGGAGCAGTTCGGCCACCCCGAGCGCGAGGCGGCGCAGACCCTGGGCGTGGCGCCCGAGGCCCTGTTCGACGAGCTGATCGCCGACGTGCCCCCCGGCAGCCTGGGCCTGACCCTGCTGCCCACCTGGGGCCCCGGCATCCGCACCCCCGGCCCCGAGGCCCGCGGCGCCGTGGTGGGCTTCACCGAGCAGCACACCCGCGCCCACCTGTACCGCGCCATCCTGGAGGGCCTGGCCTACGGCCTGCGCGCGGGGCGCGAGCGCCTGGAACGCCGCGCGGGCGTCACGCTCAACCAATTGCGCGCCAGCGGCGGCGGCGCGCAAAGCAACGCCGCGTTGCAACTCACGGCCGACGTCTTCCGCCTGCCCGTGGCCCGGCCGCACACGCACGAAACCTCGGGCCTGGGCGCCGCCATGGACGCCGCCGTGGGCCTGGGCCTTCACCCCGACATGCCCACCGCCGTGGCCGAGATGACGCGCGTGACGCGCTGGTTCGAGCCCCAGCCCCAAGCCGCCGACACCTACGAGCGCCTGTACCGCGAGGTCTACCGGCCGCTGTACGGGCGGCTCAAGCCCACCTTCCTGCGCTTGCGGGAGATCACGGGCCGCTGAGGCGCCTGGGTCGGCAGCCCATCGCATGACGGAAGGCATCCGTTGTCGAACTGCCTAAGCTTCCGTCCTTTCTTCGACTCCCTCGGAGCCTTTGATGTCCTTTTCCAGCACTCGCTTGCTCACGCCCCTGGCCGCCTGCCTGTTGGCTGCTCTTCCCTTGGCCTCTTTGGCGCACGGTCACATGAAGGCCAGCGCCAGCCTTACCGTGGGCGACACCCCGCTGATCCCACGCGCCGCGCTGTTCGGCAACCCGGTCAAGGCCGGGGCCCAGTTGAGCCCCAACGGCAAGTGGCTGTCATGGATGGCGCCGGTGAACGGCGTGATGAACGTGTGGGTGGCGCCTTCGGACAAGCCGGGCGAGGCCAAGGCCGTCACCGAGTCCAAGGACCGCCCCATCCCCGGCCATTTCTGGTCCGGCAACAGCGAGCAGGTGCTGTTCGTCAAGGACAACGCCGGCGATGAGAACTTCCGTCTCTACGGCGTCAACGTGGCCACGGGCGAACAAAAGGACTACACGCCCTTCGACAAGGTGCGCGTGCGCATGATGGGCGGCTCCACCACCCGCCTGGACGAGGTGCTGGTTGGCATCAACAACCGCGATCCGCGCTGGCACGACGTGCACCTGCTGAACCTGAAGACCGGCGAACTCAAGCTGGTGATGAAGGGCGACGGCTACGCCGGCTTCCAAGTGGACGACAGCCTGCAGGTGCGCCTGGCCGCCCGCCCCAACGCAGCTGGTGGCATCGACTACTTCGAGGTCAAAGACAACGCCGCGGCCGACAAGCCCTTCCTCAGCACCAGCTTGGAGGACAGCAGCACCGGCCCCATCGGCTTCACCACCGACGGCAAGACCCTGTACTGGATGGACTCGCGCGACCGCGACACCACCGCCGTCTTCGCCCAAGACACCCGCACCGGCGAGCGCAAGCTCATCGCCGAAGACCCGCGCGCCGACTTGGGCGCCACCCTGCGCGACCCCGTGACCGGCGTGGTGCAGGCCTACGCGGTGGACTACCTGACCAACGAGTGGAAGTTCCTCGACAAGCGCCTGAAGGCCGACTTCGACTGGCTGCAAAAGCAACTGGGCCCCGGCGAGGTCTTCGTTTCCAGCCGCACGCGGGCCGACGACAAGTGGATCGTCGGCATCGACCCCGTTTCCAAGGTCGCCGCCACCTACCTCTACGACCGCAAGGCCAAGAAGCTCAGCCCGCTGTACGTGGCCCGCCCGGAACTGCAGGGCGCACCGCTGGTGCCCATGCTCACCGCTGAAATCAAGGCCCGCGACGGCCTGACCCTGCCCAGCTACCTGACCCTGCCCAAGGGCGCCGACACCAACGGCGATGGCAAGGCCGACCAGCCCGTGCCCCTGGTGCTGCTCGTGCACGGCGGCCCCTGGGCGCGCGACGGCTACGGCTACAACGGCCAACATCAATGGCTGGCCAACCGCGGCTACGCCGTGCTGTCGGTCAACTTCCGCGCCTCCACGGGCTTTGGCAAGAAGTTCCTCAACGCCGGCAACCAGCAGTGGGGCCTGGCCATGCACAACGACCTGCTGGACGCCGTCGACTGGGCCGTGAAGCAAGGCGTCACCACGAAGGACAAGGTCGCCATCATGGGTGGCAGCTACGGTGGCTATGCCGCCTTGGCCGGCTTGACCTTCACGCCCACCACCTTCGCCTGCGCGGTGGACATCGTCGGCATCTCCAACCTGGAGACCGTGCTCGGCAGCATCCCCCCGTACTGGGAGGCCTTGAAGAAGCAGATGTACATCCGCATGGGCGACCCGACGACGGAGGAGGGACGTGCCATCCTGCGCGCCGCCTCGCCGCTGTACAAGGCCGACCAAATCGTGCGCCCCCTGCTCATTGGCCAAGGTGCGAATGACCCGCGCGTGAAGCAGGCCGAGAGCGACCAGATCGTCTCCGCCATGAAGGCGAAGAACATCCCCGTGACCTACGTGCTGTACCCCGACGAAGGCCACGGCTTCGCCAAGCCCAACAACCGCATCGGCTTCAACGCCATCACCGAGGCCTTCCTGGGCCAATGCCTCGGCGGCCGGGTGGAGCCCCTGGGCGAGACGGTGCGCCAGTCCACGGCGCAGATCGTGCATGGGGCCGAGCACCTACCCGGGCTGGTGGACGCGACGAAGAAGTGACCCGCTGAGCCCGAAAGAACCCATGACAAGGGGCCCCACGGGCCCCTTGTTCATGTGGCGTCGGTGGGGGCGCTCAGCGCATCACCACCAGCTGCACGCGGCGGTTCAAGCGCCGACCCTCGGCGCTGCGGTTGTCGGCCAGCGGGGCGGTTTCTCCATAGCTGATGGTGGCGATGCGGTGCAGCGGCATGCCCGCCAGCGCCAGGTGCTGGCGCACGGCATCGGCGCGCAGCAAACCCAACTGGTGGTTGTAGGCCGGGCTGCCGCTGGCATCGGTGTGGCCTTGGATTTCCAGGTAGACGGGCTTGTTGTCCGCCCGCAAGCGGTCCAACAAACGATTCAATTCGACTTGCGCGTCGGCACTCAGCTCGGCACGGCCGTGGGCAAACTTGATCTTGTCGTCGCTGAGCAGGGTGCTCATCGCAAAGCCCGGCTCGCGCACTTGGCCGGCAGCGGCCGCGCGGGCCTGGGCCTCTTGCTGCAAGGCGAGGATGCGCTCCTCGCTCCCCTTCACCCGGCCTTCCAAGCCTTTCAGGCCCTCATCCTGCGCATTCACGCGCTGCGACACCTCGCCCACTTGCGCCTGCACCGGCGCCACGCTCTCGCGCACGAAATCCTGGGTGGCGCACCCGCTCAGGGCCAAAGTGAACACCGCGCTCCAAACGACGACTTTCATCAGACTGACTCCGCCAACGAAAAACGCCCACCCTAGACCGCTCAGCCGACCGATTGCACCTGGATGTATCGCGCCCGGGCCCGCCGTTACAGCTGGGCACACTCGCACACGCCCGCACACCGAATGGCGGCACACTGGCGGCCTCCCTGCCTGCCTCGACTGCCATGCGCGCCATCGTCTGCACCCAATGGGGTCCGCCCGAGGACCTCGCCGTTCAAACCCTGCCCAGCCCCGCGCCCGGCCCCGGCCAAGTGCGCGTGAAGGTGCAAGCCGCGGGCGTGAACTTCCCCGACCTGCTCATCGTGCAGAAGAAGTACCAGCTGCAGCCGCCGCTGCCCTTCTCGCCGGGTGCCGAGTTGGCGGGCGTGGTGGACGCCGTGGGCGAAGGCGTGACGCACCTGCAAGTCGGCCAAGCGGTGGTCGGCTTCAGCGGCCTGGGCGCCTTTGCCGAAGAGGCCTTGGTGCCCGCCAACCAGCTCATGCCGCTGCCACCGGGGCTGGACCCGGCGCTGGCCGCGAGCTTCACCCTGGCCTACGGCACCAGCTGGCACGCGCTGCGCGACCGCGGCGCGCTGCAGCCGGGCGAGACCCTGCTGGTGCTGGGCGCCGCGGGCGGTGTGGGGCTGGCGGCGGTGGAGATCGCCAAGGCCATCGGCGCCAAGGTCATCGCCGCCGCCAGCAGCGACGAGAAACTGGCCGTGTGCACGGCGCACGGCGCCGATGCCGTCATCAACACGAGCACCGAGAACCTGCGCGATCGCCTCAAGACCCTGACCGAGGGCCGCGGCGTCGACGTGGTCTACGACGCCGTGGGTGGCGCGCTGGCCGAGCCCGCGCTGCGCGGCATGGCCTGGCGCGGCCGCTACCTCGTGGTGGGCTTTGCCAGCGGCGAGATCCCGGCCCTGCCCTTCAACCTGCTGCTGCTCAAAGGCACCAGTCTCGTGGGCGTGTTCTGGGGCGAGTGGTTGAAACGCGAGCCTCAGGCTTGGGGCGCGGGCTTGAAGGAGCTGATGGGCTGGCTGCGCGGTGGGCAGTTGCGCCCCTTGGTGAGCCGACGCTACGCGCTGGCCGAGACCCCGCAAGCCCTGAGCGACCTGGCCGAACGCCGCGTGGTGGGCAAGGTCGTGATCGAGCCCCAGCGCTGAGCCTGGCCGGCCAGAATGCCGGCCATGCCCTCCCACCCTTTGGCCCTTTCCCCCTTCGTGCGCGAGGCCGGCCTCGACGGCACGCCCGTCGTGCTGCTGCACTCCAGCGCCAGCTCGTCCAGCCAATGGCGCGCGCTGATGGAATCGCTCAGCGCCCAACACCGCGTGCTGGCGCCCGATCTGCGAGGCTGCGGCAAGTCCGCGCCCTGGCACTTCCAACGCCCCCTGCGCCTGGACGACGAAGTCGACGCACTGGCCGAGGTGTTCGAGCGCGCCGGCCCGCGCTTCCACCTGGTGGGCCATTCCTTCGGCGGCGCTGTGG
This sequence comes from Inhella sp., assembly GCF_027532025.1. Taxonomy (GTDB): domain Bacteria; phylum Pseudomonadota; class Gammaproteobacteria; order Burkholderiales; family Burkholderiaceae_C; genus Inhella. The sequence continues at coordinate 26,294 of NZ_JAPZSY010000054.1, forward strand.
CCCTGCGCGCCGCGCTGCGTCACGCCGACCGCCTGGCCTCGCTGACCCTCTTCGAGCCCGTGCTGTTCAGCCTGCTGATAGCCGCCGCCCCCGACAGCGAAGGCGCGCGCGAGATCGACGCCATCAGCCGCCACACCACACAGTTGCTGGACGCCGGCCAACTCGAGGCCGCCACCGAGGCCTTCGTCGACTACTGGATGGGCGCGGGTCGCTACGCCAGCACGCCCGAGGCCAAGCGCCCCAACCTGCAAGCCGGCCTGCCGGCCGTGAAGGGGCACTGGCAAGCGCTGTTCGGCGAGCCCACGCCGCTGAGCGCCTGGGCGAGCCTGCGCTGCGCCTGCCTGCTGATGACGGGCGAACGCTCCCGCGCCTCGGCCCTCGGCGTGGCCGCCCAGTTGCGCCAGGTGTTGCCCCGGCTGAGCACGGTGAACATCCCTGGCGCCGGCCACATGGCGCCCGTCACCCACCCCGATCCGGTGAACGCAGCCATCGCGGCTTTCATTGCCGGGCAGGACAAGGCCTGACGGGCTCAAGGCCACCAGCGTCACGGTGGGCGTGCTGAGCGCGATGGCCGTCGTTCCGGGCGGTCAACGAGGGGCGGCAGGGGGCTCTGGTTGAACGGGATCGTGATGCCCATGCCAGTTTCACGGTTTGGTGGAGCTCATCTACGTTTCTGGCAGAAATGTCTGGTGACTGATCTTTTCCCCTCTTTTGGCGGGTCGCTGGTGTGCCGGCTTGGGATGGGGAGTCGCGGCTGTGAAGAAGGCAGTCTTCTGCGGGATGTGTTCCGAGACAGCTTGCCAGGAGACAGGTGACAGGTGACAGCTGAGCACGCGAGCAGACGGTCGGCAGACCCATACGCCCTGCGCCACCGATGTGACCTCTATGGCGTGCCCTTGCGGATTTCGGCTTCGAGCTCCGGCGAGGCAATGTCGCTGAGGTCCCGAAACGCACGCGTGAGCGGGTCGATGAGCTGGCCATTGGCCCCGTGCTCTTCGAAGCACGTCTTCCACTGCCGCACCTCGCCCCAGACACGACGCATGATGCTCACTGCCATCGGACGATCGGGCACGAAGGCGGCGTAGTGGCTCAGGGCGTTGTCCAGGGTGGCGAGCTTGCCCTGCTCCCCGACCCCCAGGTGGAGCCGGCGCTCGCTGGCCAAGATGGGGCGCGGCACCACGTCGTACAGCGGACTGAGCATCCACCCACCCAGCCGCGGGTCGCGCACGAAGCCGTGGTTGCGCAGGTGGTCGTCGTCGTTGGTGACGAAGATGTTGAGCACCATGCGCGCAAACAGCTCCTGGGCGTTGGCCCGCACGGCTATCGGGTGGACGTAGCGGCGAATGGCGCGGCCCAGGTCGGCGTAGGCTTTGTCGGGCGATTCGAGCTCGCTGCAAGCCGCCAGCGTGAGACCGCTGACAAAGGGCAGCCGCCCTTCCACCCGACCGGCGCCTGGCCGGGTGTCCTGCAAGACGCCTTCCGGCAAGGGCTCGCCCGCGTTCACCCAGTAGCGGTCGAACCGCCGGATGAGCATGACCGGCCGCCCGCCCAGGTCCAGGTAGCGCACCTCGGGCACGGTCAGGCCGCAGCGCCGTGCGAGTTCCAAGGTGCAGGTTTCGGCCCGCGCCACGTCGAAGGTGTCGCCCTGGGCCGGAAACTTGGCCAACCAGAGCGCGCCGTCGTCGTCGCGCACCGCAGCCTTGGGCCGTGCACCTCCCGCTGAGGGCCCGGCGCCCAGGAAGTTTTCGAGGTTGGCCGGCACGGGGGCACCGTTCTCGACAGCCTCTGCGGCCTGCAGCACGTACTGCAGCGAATGCATGTCGCTGGCAGAAGGGCAATCGGGGCTCGTGCGCGCCTCCCGCACGTCCAGTGCGCCCACCCGGTCGCCGCCGGCGTGCAGGAGGTACTGCACCTCCAGCAAGCCATGGGCCGGTGCGTTCAGGCGCGCCTCGATGACCCGGCGTCCCCAGGCGTCGGGGGCGGCGTCGCGTAGGCCACCGAACTCCCCCAGCCCGTTGACCGGGAAGACCACCTTGCCCTTGATGCTCTGCGGGTCTCCGAAGGCCAGGCTGACGGGGTCCAGCTCGAAGGATTCTTTGCGCTCGAGGTAGCCGGTGCCGTAGGCGAACTCGCTGGCACGCTCGCGGTTCTGCACATTCGCGCCGTCGGTCTCCGTCATGCCCAGGATGCCCGAAGGCACGAACCGGTGCCCATCGCGATGCCCATCGGCTGTCCCGATGTGGCTGAAGACGTAGACCTCGGATTTTTTACGCGCCATCAGAAGTCCAGCCGCTCCAGCTCGGTCTTGCTCAAGGTGCGGACGCGCTGGGTGGTCTCGCGCGCGGCCAGCGCTTGCAGCGACGGGTCGTCTTCCCTTAGCAGCGACAGGAGGCTCACGCCGGGGGCAATCGCCTCCAGGTAGCGGAGGATTTGAGCCTGGGTGCGGCCGAGGTCCCCCTTCTCGAGCAGCACGGCCGTGGAGCGGGAGAGCCCGGCCCGCGTGGCGGCGTCGGCTTGCCGAATCCGCCGGGCCATGCGCAGGCGAGCCAGCTTCTCTCCGAGCTGGCGGGCCTCGTCCAGGCGCTCTGGGGTCATCAGGGGGTGTTCGTTGCGCTTCATGGCTGCAATCTCAGTCTCAAAAACTTTAGAGACCGCGATTGCGGACATTTTGCCTCGGGCCGTCAGCGCGTCAAGTTTGCAATCACGGTCGGCATGCCAGAAAGCCCCCGAGCCGTGCGTACACAGCGCTGACACGACCCAAAAACGAAAAAGCCCAACTCGGGAGAGTTGGGCTTTTTCGTTGAATACCTTGGTGGCCTGGGGCGGAATCGAACCACCGACACAAGGATTTTCAATCCTCTGCTCTACCGACTGAGCTACCGGGCCTGAGCCTCAGATTATATATCAGCCGAAAGGGCTGCCCCGCCGGTGGGCAGATACCAGATCAGAGACCGCGCTTGCCGCGGGTGAGATCCACACCCAATTGCTTGAGTTTGCGGTAGAGATGGGTGCGTTCCAGGCCGGTTTTTTCCGCCACGCGGGTCATGGAGCCGCCCTCTTTGGCCAAATGGAATTCGAAGTAGGCTTTTTCAAACTCGTCGCGTGCGTCGCGCAGCGGTTTCTCCAGCAGGAAACTCTGCGTGGCCTGGGGGCCGAGGTCCACCGGCGCGGGAAGGACACCGCCGGTCATCACGGCCTCCACGGTGAGTTCGGCGGCATGCGCTGCGGGGCTGCTGCTGTTCAGGACTGCGGGTTTTCGGGCTGCCGTCTTGGTCAGGCCCTGCTCCACCGCCTTGAGCAGTTTTTGCAGGGTGATGGGTTTTTCAAGAAACGCCATGGCGCCGATTTTGGTGGCCTCCACAGCGGTGTCGATGGTGGCATGGCCGCTCATCATGATGACGGGCATGGTGAGCAGGCCGCTGGAGGACCACTCCTTCAGCAGGGTCACACCGTCGGTGTCGGGCATCCAGATGTCGAGCAGCACCAGGTCTGGCCTGGAACGGCTGCGGGCGGCGCGGGCTTGTGCCGCATTTTCGGCAAGCTCGACCTGGTGCCCTTCGTCATTCAGAATTTCTGAGAGAAGGTCGCGTATGCCCAGTTCGTCGTCGACCACCAGAATATTTGCCATGATTGAATTGCTGCCTGCCTGTTGTTTGCGATGCCGTAATTTAGTTCGAGATCGAAGTGTTACTGAATGTGTTGTTATGCCACAACTGCAAATGATAACGACACTTGCGCTCCTTGCACCGCGCCGTCCACCACGCGGTTGGAAATATCAATACGCGCGCCGTGCTCGTCGGCGATTTTCTTGACCACCGCCAGCCCCAGCCCGGTGCCTTTGACCTTGGTGGTGACGTAAGGCTCGAAGGCGCGTTTAAGGATGTGTTCGGGAAAGCCGGTGCCGTTGTCGCGCACGCTCAGGCGGACACGTTTGGACGTGTCGGAATATTCGGTCTTGAGGGTGACGCGCCCGCCCTCCTTGCCTTCCTGGGCGTCCTGCGCGTTTTGCAGCAGGTTGTGGATGACCTGGCGCAGTTGCTGGGCGTCGCCCTGGATCGGCGGGGCCCGGGGGTCGAGCTCGGTGACGACAGGCACAGACGCTGCGGCATCGCTGCGCCGGCCGCCGTGGCCGTCGGCGTAGGGGTCACTCAGGTAGAGCTGCATCACGTCGCCGATCAGGGCGTTGAGGTCCACGGGCTTGAGTTCGGCGGCAGGCAGGCGCGCGTAATCGCGAAACTCGTTGACGAGCCGTTTCATGGCGTCGACCTGGTCGACGATGGTTTTCACGGACTTGGTGAGCAGCAACTGCTCGGTCTCGCCCACTTTGCCGGTGAGCTTCATTTCAAGCCGCTCGGCTGACAGCTGGATGGGCGTGAGCGGGTTCTTGATCTCGTGGGCCAGCCTGCGCGCCACCTCGCCCCAGGCCTGCGCGCGCTGCGCCGACACCATTTCAGAGACGTCGTCAAAAACCAGCAAAAACTCTTCGGTGCCCGGCATCTTGGCGCCGCGCGCGATCAGCGTGGTGGCGTTGTCGGGCGCGCCGGTCATGGCCGCATTGAGCTCAAACGACTGCTGCCAGTGCTCCAGCGCATGCGGGGCGTTGTCGCTCAGGTAATCGGCAAACTGCGTCTGCACGTCTTTGGCAAACGTGCCCAGCCCGGGCACTTCACCGAGCGACTTGCCATGGTAGGCCGCCAGCGGTGCACGCAGGATGCGCGTCGCGCCGGGGTTGCTCGACTGGATGCGGCCGCGCACATCCAGCACGATGACGCCGGCGGTGAGGTTGTCCAGGATGGTTTGCAGGTTGGCGCGCGCGGCGTCGACCTGGCTCATGCTTTGCTGCACGGCCGAGCGGGCGTCAGACAGCTGCTGCGTCATGTCGGCAAATGAGCGGGTCAGCCCGCCCAGCTCGTCCTTGCCTTGCAGGGCGGCCTTGGGTGTCAGGTCGCCCTGCGCCACCTGGCGCACGCCTTCGGCCAGCACCAGCAGCGGTTTGGCCAGCTGGTTGCCCAGCACCACCGCCAGCAGCACGGCGCCAAACACCGCCAGGAAAAGGCTGAGCGTGAGGGTGCCTATGTACATCTTGCGCAGGCCGCCGCGCGCCAGCGCCCGCTCCTGGTATTCGCGGTTGGCCTCCTGCACGGCGATGGCATTGGCCACCAGGCCTTCAGGTAACAACTGTGTGACCTGCAAATACCGGGAGTCCCCCAGCGCGCTCACGTTGGGGTTGTTCACCACGGCGATGGCCTTGATGCGCGGCGCGGTGCCGACATTGGCGGCGGGGCCGGTGGCGCCGCCCGCGGTCAACTCGCCATTGCCTGCCGACACCACCTCGTCCAGGCCTTCGATCTGCGTGACGACGCGCTGCGTGCGCGCGCTGCGCAGCTGCTGCACCGACGGGCGCTCCGGTTTGAGCAAAAACCGCGACTCACCAGCGCTGGCGATGACCTGGCCGGAGGGACTCCACAGGACCACGTCGCTGGCCTGCAGCTGGTCGCGCAGGCGCTCAAGCGCCAGGCCTGCCATGGCGTCGGGGGTCTCCGAGATCTGCGTGGCCGCCTGCCGCGTCTTGTTGCCCAGATCGGCCGCCAGGGTGTCCAGCGTGGCGCGGCCGAGGTTCAGGCCGGCCGCCAGCGCACCTTCGACTTCGACGTCAAACCAGCTTTCGATGGAGCGCGAGACGAACTGGTA
>NZ_JAPZSY010000027.1 GCF_027532025.1 Inhella sp.
GCAGCTCAAGAAGAGCGGCTGGCGCCCCGACGCCATCCTGGCCCACCCGGGCTGGGGCGAGACCCTGTACGCCAAAGACGTCTTCCCCGACGCCCGCTTGGTGCACTACTGCGAGTGGTACTACAACGCCCCGCCGCTGGACGGGCTCGACCATGTCGATCGCGCGAACTGGCCCTACGCCGACATCGGCTTCGACCCCGAGTTCCCCGTCGAGTTCGATGACCTGGCCCGCATCCGCAGCTGGAACGCGCTGCATCTGCTGAACCTGAACAACTGCGATGTGGGCATCTGCCCCACGCACTGGCAGAAGGCCCAGCACCCCCAGGCCTACCTCAACAAGATCGTCGTTGCGCACGAGGGCATCGACACAGAGAACTTGGGCCCCGACCCCACCGCTGTCTTCAAGACGCCCAGTGGCGAGGTGCTCAAGGCCAACGACCCCAACAAGCCCGTCATCACCTATGTGGCGCGGAACCTGGAGCCGTACCGGGGGTTTCACACCCTCATGCGGGCGCTGCCGGCGGTGCAGAGGGAGCACAAGAACGCTCACGTGCTCATCGTCGGCGGCGACGACGTCAGCTACGGCTCACGGCCCAAGGACGCGAAGTCATGGAAGGCCAAGATGCTGGCGGAGGTGGGCAGCCAGCTCGATCCGACGCGCACGCACTTCTTGGGCAAGGTGCCGTATGCCGACTACAAGCGCGTGCTGCAGGTGAGCAGTACGCATGTGTATCTGACTTACCCGTTCGTGCTCAGTTGGAGTTGTCTGGAGGCCATGGCCTTAGGCTGCCATCTGGTGGCAGGGAATGTGGCACCTGTGCGGGAGATGGTGACGGCGGGTGATGGCAGTGTGCTTGTGAAGCCGCTCATCGCTCCCGAACTGGCCCACGCCATCGAAGGCGTGGCCCAGCGAAAGAGGACCTCGAGCTTCATCGGCTCGTCCCCGCGCGGCTCGGGCTACCGGCCGGCAGATGGGCACCCGCCGCCAGCGCATACCCCAAGAACTTGAGGTGCTCGGCAAGGCCTTGTCGCATCGGCGTCGCGGTGAGGCCATAGGCCCGAGCAATCTTGGAGCTGTCGACGCGGTAGTCCTGCTCGAACTGGTAGGACATCTCGAGCAGGCCGCGCACGGTGCCGTCAAACAGTCCCACCATCCGGAGCAGGAGCTTCGGAAGCACGGTGTGCCGGGCATCCTTCCCCAGGAGCGCTCCGATCAACGCGACCAGCTGCGCGCCCGTCAAGGCATTCGGGTCGGTCGGCATGTGCCAGATGGCGTCGAAGGCGTCGGCCTGCTGGCCGAGCGCCGCGACCGCACGTCCGGCGTCCGGGATGTAGGTCAAGGAATGGACCCTGTCGTCGCGGAGCAGCAGCTGCGCCTTCTGGCCCTTCACAAGCTTCTTGGCCATGGCCTTGACCTGATCGAAGGGGCGGTAGTCGCCGTAGAAGTCCGCGCTCCTCGCGATCAAGCCGCGGATGGCTCCCTTCTCGACCGCCTCCATCAGGACGCGGGCAGCGCGCGCACGGGCGAGGCCCTTCTGCGTCGTGGGATTGTCCGGGGTGTCCTCGGTCATGACGCCCTGCACCGGGCCGTACATGTAGACGTTGTCGAAGTAGACGAGCCGCGCGCCGACACGTCGCGCCGCCTCGACCGCATGGGAGACCGCCCGCGGAAACCCTTCGAGCCAAACCTTCGCGTCGTAGGGCAGGCCGAGGATCAGGTAGATCACGTCCGAACCCTCGACGGCCTTCGTCAGTCCATCCAGATCCAAGACGTCGGCGCTCGCGGTCGCGACCGCCCCCTCGATCAGTCGGGGATGCCGCTGGACGATGCGCACCTCGCACCCTGCCGCTGCGAGATGGCGCACCGCCACCGCGCCGATCGTCCCGTTCCCGCCGACGACACTGTGGACACCCATGAGATAACCCTCCATGTTTACATCGTCCACTTTGACATCCCAAGTTCACGATGTCAACATGAAGGCATGACGCAGGCCCGCGACGCCTACCACCACGGAGATCTCCGCAACGCCCTCGTGGCCTCGGCGGTGCGGCTCATCGAAGCGAGCGGGCTATCAGGGTCAGGTCTTGCCTTTTGCCCCCTCCCCAGCTAATCTGACCTCATGGCCCGCCCCCTCCGCATTGAGTTCCCCGGCGCCGTCTACCACCTGACCTCCCGCGGCGACCGGCGCGAGGCGATCTTTGTGGACGACGAGGATCGGCAGTTGTTTCTGGACGTGCTGGCCCAGGGCTGCCGTCGCATGGACGCCTGCGTGCTGGCTTACTGCCTGATGGGCAATCACTACCACTTGGTGCTGCACACGCGGGCGGGGCAGTTGTCGCGCTTCATGCGGCACCTGAACGGCGTTTACACCCAGGCCTTCAACCGCCGGCATGGCGTGGTAGGGCATTTATTTCAAGGGCGCTTTAAGGCGGTCTTGGTGGACACCGATGCCTACCTGATGGCCCTGTGCCGTTATGTGGAACTGAACCCGGTGCGGGCGCGCGTGGTGGCGGATGTGGCCGACTGGCCCTGGAGCAGTTACGGCGCCCACACGGCGCGGGTGGCGCCGCCGCCTTGGCTGGATGTGGGGCAGTTGCAGGCATTCATGCTGCAGCGGGAGCCGCGAACGGTGGACGACCGGTTGGAGGCGATGGAGCGCTACGCGCAGGCGGTGGCCGAGGGGCTGGGAGAGCCCTTGTGGCGCGACCATTTGCGGCAGCAGGTGTACCTGGGTGACGAGGGCTTCGTGAAGCGCATGCAGGCCATTGCCGAGGGCGTGGCGGGGCCGGCCGCGCCGGCGTTGCGCACGGTGGAGGTGCCACGCGCGCAGCGGGCCAGCCCCTTGACCTTGGACGATTGGCTGGCGCGCTGCCCCAGCCGAGAGGAAGCCTTGATGCGGGCGCACGGCGAATCGGGCTTGACGATGAGCGCGATGGCGCAGGCGCTGGGCCTGTCGGTGAGCCGGGTGAGCCGCTTGATCAAACGGGCCGAGGGGATGGCGCCCAGTGCGTTTGCGGGTCAGCGCGCGCCGAGGTAAGCACGGCGCTGGGTGAGCAAGAAGGGCCGGTCGATGCGGCTGGCGAGTTCGTCGAGGTCGCGCGGCGTGACGCCCGCTGCAGCGAAGTGTGGGCGCCAGCCGTCCACGACCTCGCACACCTGGTGAACTTGGGCTTGCGCTTGGGCCGCGTTGAGCCCGAACTGGCGGGCTTCCGAGAGGGCGTTGTCCAGCGTGGAGTCGCCCGCTTGCGTGCCCACCCGCATTTGTTGGTAGCCCAAGGCCTGGGCGGTGGGCAGCACATCAAAGGCGGGGGAGAGTTCGTGGCTGCCGTCGGGGCGCACCAGCAGCACGTGGTTCTTCTCGTGGTCGTCGGTGTTGTCGATCAGGATGTTGAACACCATGCGGCGGAACAACTCCTGCATGTGCTGGGCGGCGGTGTTGTGCTGCAGGGGGCCACGCCGACGCAGCAGTTGGGCCAGTTCGGGGTAGCCCAAGCCCACGCCCGCGGCTTTGAGGGCCACGTTGGCCGAGAGGGCGTGCACGCGCGTGGGGCCGGCGCGATCAAAGCGTTTCACGGCCAGGGCGTGGCCTCGGGCCAAGGGCAGGGGGCGGGTGGTGGCCACGCGGATGTCTGCCCGTGCGGCCAGGGTCATGCTGGCGTGTTCGATGAGCGGCGTGTCCAGCGGCTCGCCGAGTTCGTTGAACTTGAGCACCCAGGGCTCGCCTTCGATGTTGAGCAGGGCCTTGGGGCGGGCGCCGCCCAGGGTGACGCCGGGCGCGATGAGCCGGCGCAGCGGCTCGGCCACGGGGTCGCCGGCCAGCACTTGGTGCACCAGCCGTTCGATGGCGGGCACGTCCCCCAATTGGGGCAAGGGGCCGAAGCCGCGCGGCAGGTAGTGCTGCGCGGAGGTGGACACGCCCAATGCGCCAAAGCGCTCGTCGCCCGCGAAGTACAGGTAGTCGAGCACGGCCAAGCGTGGCGGCTTGTCGATGAAGCGGATGACGCGCTCGCCCCAGCGGTCGGGCCGGGCGTCGTCCACGGCGCCGGCGGCCGTCTCGCGCTCCAAGGGCTGAAATTCTTGGTCGATCAGCGGCAGGTCTTCGCTGAGTGCAAAGCCCCGCTGCAGCCACGTGGGGGCGTAGCGCAGCGACACGCCGGCCTTGGCGCGCACCTGATGCAGGGCGCCCACGACCACCGGCGCTTCGGGCTGGCTCAAGCACCACAGGTGCAAGGTGTCGCCGGGCGTGTAGGGCAGGCCGTCGGTAGGTGGGGCGGCGGGCGTCACGGCTGGCGTCATGGCTGGCTTTGGGGGGCGCGAACCCGCTGGCGCGATGCGGCGCGCACCTCAGCTTCTAGGGCACCGAGGTCGTGTTGAGGGGCGGCCAGGTCGGCCAGGCCTTGCGACCGGCCCATCAGCCAAAGGGCCGACGCGTAGGCGGCCATGGAGACGCTGGGGTCGCCGGCTTCGAGGCGGGTGAGGGTGGGCTCGGAGACGCCCATGCGCTGCGCCCAGGCCCGACGGCTTTCTCGCCGGCGTTGGCGTGCCAGGGCCAAGTGCTGGCCCAACTGAGCCAGCTGCGCTTGCACGGCAGAGGGCAGCTGTTCGATGGCGAGCGAGCGCTTTGACATAACGCTTATGTTAGCAAAGACATTACTTTGAGTGCATCAATGTTCTATTGCAAGCCTGACATGGGGCTCAGGCAGGGCGCGCCGGTTCAGTGCGAGGCGACGTCGGGCCGCGTGGCCAGGTACACGCCCACCAAGGCCGCCACCAACGCCACGCCGTGTTGCAGGGTGGCGGCTTCACCCAGCCAGCCGATGCCCACCGCCGCAACGGCCAGGAGCAGCGTGAGGGTGAACACCCCCGCCTGCTGGGAGGGCACGCCGCGCAGGCCGCACATCCACAGCCACACGGCTTACCTGCTTGCCGCGAGCGAATAGAAGGCCAGCATCAGCCAATCGCTGGCGGCCTGGGCCTGGACTGCGGCCACTGTCAAATGTCCAGCGGGGCGACCAGGGCCAGGCCCTCCAGGTTGATGAGCGCGCTGGTGCGCTTGGGGCCGAGCTGGGTGGACAAGCGCTTTCCCACCGTGCTTGTTCGGGTCGGACTGCGCGTCGCGGAGCAGGTAGTCGGCGGTGAGGGCTTTGAGCACGGGATGACACCGAAGCGTGGGGCGCCCGTAGCGACCAAAAAAAGGGCCTGACCGAAGCCAAGCCCTTGTTTTTCAGCGATCTGGAGTGGTGGAGAGGAGGAGGATCGAACTCCCGACCTTCGCATTGCGAACGCGACGCTCTCCCAGCTGAGCTACCCCCCCACCGAAAGAGGCGCGCACTCTAACACGAACGTCACGTTGGGGAGGCGTCCGCTGGAGCGGCCACGGGGCAGGGTGGCGTCCATTGCTGCGGGGGCCGGGGGAGGGAAATCCTGCCCCGTGGTTGCGGTTCATTGGGTGGAGGCGGGCCCCCACAATCCGACGCCTGGGCGCCGAGCGGGCGAAAAGGAGTGGCGATGGGCGGCAGGGGTTGGCGGGCTTGGGTGCGTGGGGCGCTGTTGAGCGCTTGTGTGGTGGCGACGGGGTCGCCGGTGGCGGCCGAGGAGGACGGACCGCCCGTTGCGCTCAAGCTGCCCCGGGACGTGAGCATCCATGGCGATCGCCGGGTCGACGACTACTTCTGGCTGCGCGAACGCGACAACCCGGCCGTGATGTGGCATTTGCGCGCGGAGGCGGCGTACACGGAGCGCTGGTATGCCGCACGGTCCGGTTTGGTGCAAACCTTGCTGACCGAGATGACCGCCCGTGTGCCGGCTGCTGAGCGAAGCGAGCCGGTGCGGCAGGCCGGCTGGTGGATCGGCACGCGGATCGAACCGGGGCAGCAGTACCCCGCTTACGTGCGGCAGCGGGCGGCGGCCGACGGCCGTTGGTCGGCCGAGGCTCCGGTGCAAACCATGTTGGACTTGAATGAGCTGGCCCGCGGCCGCGCGTACTTGGCCGTGCCCGAGCCCCGAATGAGCCCCGATGGGCGCTTGTTGCAGTACGGCATCGATGACAGCGGCGCACGCGACCACACGCTGCGGGTGCGCGACTTGAGCACGGGCCGCGACTGGCCTTGGCAGGTGTCAGGAGGCGACGGCCAAGCTGCATGGGCGGCCGACAGCCGCACGCTGTTTTACGTGACCACCGACGCGGCCAAGCGCAGCCACCGGCTGTGGCGCCAAACTTGGGGCGCGCAGCCCAGCCGCCCGGTTTTGGTGTTTGAAGAGCGCGACCCTTTGTTCAACCTGGTGTTGCAGGGCACCGACGATGGCCGCTACTTGATGCTGACGAGTGCAGCCAAAGATCGCAACGAGGTGCGGGTGCTGCGCAGCGACCGTCCCACGGGGCCTTGGCAGCGCCTGCTGCCACGCCAAGCTGGCCGCGAATTGCGCGTGGAGCACCATCAGGGCCAGTGGTTGCTGCTGGCCAACGACCGCGGTCCGCAATTCCGCCTGCTGCGTTGGCCGGTGCAGCGCCCGCTGCGGCAATGGGCCGATCTCGGCCGGGCCCAGGAATGGGTGGCCCACCGGGACGACACCCTGCTGGAGGGGCTGACGGTGTTGCAGACGCACGTGGCCGTGCAGGTGCGCTCTGGCGGCTTGGTGGGCCAACGCCTTTTGCCCGTCACAGGCGGGCCAGCCGTGGAGGTGGACTTTGGACAGACCGGCAATTTCACGGCCATGGCCTTGGTGCCGGGCGATGGCACGAAGCTCGGGCTGAACCGCGACCCCGCTTTGCCCTGGCTGCGTGTGCAGTTGCAGTCGCAGACCCAGCCCCCGGCGGTGGTGGATGTGGACTTGGCGACGGCCCGCCCCACGATTCGGCGCGTGCGCGAGGTGCCCGGCTACGACGCCAGCCGCTACGCGACCGAGCGCTTGTGGGCCACGGCGGCCGATGGCACGCGCATCCCCGTGTCCCTGGTCTATGCCAAGGCGCCGCGTCTGGGCGGTCCGCAGCCCTTGTTGCTCAAGGGGTATGGCGCCTATGGGCTGCCCTCCGATCCGCGTTTTTCCAGCGTCGAGCTGAGCCTGTTGGACCGCGGCGTGATCGTCGCGATCGCCCATGTTCGCGGCGGCGGCGACCTGGGGCGACCGTGGTACCACGCGGGCAAGTTGGACCGCAAGATGAACAGCTTCACGGACTTCGTGGCGGTTGCGGAGCACTTGGTGGCCCAGGGCTACACCCGCCCAGAGCAACTGGCAGCCACCGGGGGCAGCGCGGGGGGCTTGTTGATGGGGGCGGTGGTGAACCTGCGGCGAGATTTGTTCCGGGCCGTGGTGGCCGAGGTGGCGTTCCTGGACGTGATCAACACCATGCTGGACGAAACCTTGCCACTGACCACCGAGGAGTTCATCGAGTGGGGCAACCCCAAAAAGCCGCAGGAGTACGCGTGGATGCGGGCCTACAGCCCGTACGACAACCTGCAGCCGGGCGCCTACCCGGCCATGTTGCTGACCACGGGTCTCAACGACAGCCAGGTGCCCTACTGGGAACCGGCCAAGTACGTGGCCAAGCTGCGCACGCTCAAGACCGACACGCGCCTCTTGCTGTTCGACATCGACCTGCAGGTGGGCCACGGCGGGGCCTCGGGGCGTTTCGACCAACTCAAGGGCGAGGCGCGCACCGCCGCTTTCTTGTTGACCGAACTGGGCGTTGCGGGCGCGCCCTGATCAGGCGGGCAGGGCGACGGCGTCGAGCAACTCGGCTTCGAGTTGCAGCTGCACACGAGCCTGGGCGAGGCTGGCGCCCTTCACCAGGAAGCTGTCTTCGACACGCTCGCCCAGGGTCAAGATCTTGGCGAGTTGCAGGTCGATGTGGTGCTGGGCCAGCACGCGGGCGATGGCGTACAGCAAACCCGCGCGGTCGCTGGCACTCACGGTCAACACCCACGCTTGACCGCGCTCGTCTGGCCGCAGGCTCACCCGCGGTGTGGTGGGGAACGACTTCACGCGGCGGCTCAGCCTCGCCCGCCGTGGTTCGGGCAGGGGGCCGGTGTGCTGCAGGGCTTGGGCGAGGCGTTGCTCGACCAGAGGCACCAAGTCGCGGTGGTGGGTGTCGGGGTCGTTGCCCAGCACCTGGAAGGTGTCCAGCGCGTAGCCGTCGCGCGTGGTGTGCACCTTGGCGTCAAGGATGTTGAAGCCGGCGCCATCAAAGTAGCCGCAGATGCGGGCAAACAGGTCCGGTCCATCGGGTGCGTAAACCAGCACTTGCAGGCCTTCGCCCACAGGGCTGGGGCGGGCAAAGACGACCGGCGTGCTGGAGCCCAGGTGCCGCCACAGGCTGCGCGCGTGCCAGGCGAGCTCGGCGGCGTCGTGGCGGGCGAAGTAGCTGACGTTGAGCGTGGCCCACAGGGGGGCTTCGGTGTCGGGCAGGGCGCTGTGCAGGGCCAAGAGTTGCCGGGCTTCGGACTGGCGGTGGTCGATCTCCGCGTCGCGGCTCATCGGGGTGCCGCCCAGGTGGCGAAGGGTCAGGCGGTACAGGTCTTCCAGCAGCTTGCCCTTCCAGGCGTTCCAGACCTTGGGGCTGGTGCCGCGGATGTCGGCCACCGTCAGCAGGTAAAGGGCCGTCAAGCG